>NZ_JBIRHU010000004.1:0-321349 GCF_044328675.1 Streptomyces sp. NPDC017890 | reverse complement strand
GGCCCCCCCCCCCGGGGGGGGGGGGCGCCCCCCCCGGGGGGGGGGGGCCCCGGGGGGCCCCCCCCCCCCCCCGGGGGGCCCCCCCCCCCCCCCGGGGGGGGCCGCCCCCCCCCCCCGGCCACACCGGACCGTCCGGGCGCTCGGCGCGCTGCTCGCCGGAGACGGTGAAGGGCGCCGTCCACCGGGACGGCGCCCTTCACGCACACTGCTGTCCGGTCCCGAGGGACCGGGTGGGATCAGGGTGGGATCAGATGCCCTGCCAGTCCGGCTTGTGGGCATACGTGTGCCGGAAGTAGTCGGCGAGCTTCAGCTTGGAGGCCGCGGCCTCGTCGACGACGACCGTGGCGTGCGGGTGGAGCTGGAGCGCGGACGCCGGGCACACGGCCGCGACCGGTCCCTCGACACTCGCGGCCACCGCGTCCGCCTTGCCCTCGCCGGTGGCGAGCAGTACCAGGTGCCGGGCCTCCAGGATGGTGCCGATGCCCTGCGTGATCACGTGGTGCGGCACCTGGTCGATGTCACCGTCGAAGAACCGCGCGTTGTCGACGCGGGTCTGCTCGGTGAGCGTCTTGATCCGGGTACGCGAGGCGAGCGAGGAGCACGGCTCGTTGAAGCCGATGTGCCCGTCCGTCCCGATCCCCAGCAACTGGAGGTCGACCCCGCCGGCCCCGCCCAGCGCCTTGTCGTACGCCTCGCACGCGCCCTGCACGTCCGCCGCCGTGCCGTCGGGGCCCATGAACGCGTCCATGCCGAGGCCGAGAGGTTCGAGCACCTCGCGCCGCAGCACCGAGCGGTACGACTCCGGGTGCTCCGCCGGCAGCCCCACGTACTCGTCGAGCTGGGCGATCCGCGCCCGCGCGGTGTCCACGGCGCCCGAGCGCACCTTCGCCGCCAGCGCCTCGTACACCGGTAGCGGCGTGGAGCCGGTGGCCACCCCGAGCAGGGCGTCGGGCTTGCGTCGCAGCAGCTGCGCCATTGCGTCGGCTATCAGTTCGCCGCCTGCCCTGGCGTCCGGAACGATGACAACTTCCACGCTTGCCTGCCGTTTCGAAGAGGGGACTCACCCGGGGTCCGGGACTGGCCATGTGGTTTAGACCAATCTAACAGAGCCGGGCCCCGCGGGCGCGTCGAAACGGTCACGCGGTGCGACGGGGCGGCGGTGGCCTCACGCCGGTGTCATGTCAGCGAACCTCCCGTCGCGTCCACCCAGCTCCCCGTGACCCACCTGCCTCCGTGCGAGGCGAGGAACGCGACCACGTCGGCCACCTCGGCCGGCGCCCCCACCTTGCCCAGGGCGGAGAGTGCCGCCGCCCGGTCCCAGCCGTCCGCGCTCCCGTGCAGCAGCTCGGCCGTGTTGTCCGTGTCGATGATCCCGGGCGCCACCGAGTTCACCGTGATGCCGCGGGTGCCCAGGACTTTGGAGAGGTCACGCGAGAACACGTCCAGCGCGCCCTTGGTCATCGCGTACGCCATGTTGTCCGGCATCACCGCGGTACGGGCCAGCCCCGAGGAGATGTTGACGACCCGGCCGCCGTCGCGCAGCCGCTCCATGCCGTGCTTGAGGATGAAGAACGGCGCTTTCACGTTGACCGCGAAGACGGCGTCGTACTCCTCCTCGGCTATCTCTCGGATGGGGCGCGTGTTGCCGATCCCGGCGTTGTTCACCAGGACGTCCAGCCCGTCGGCGTGCCGGTCGAACTCCTCCCACAACGCCTCGGCCGCCCCGGGGGCGCGCAGGTCCGCCCGGATCGCGAACGCCGAGCCGCCCGCCGCCTCGATCGCGGCGACCGTCTCCTTCGCCGCCGTTTCATTCCTGCCGTAGTGCACGGCGACGCGTGCGCCGTCCCGCCCCAGCCGCTCCGCGATCCCTCGCCCGATGCCCCTGCTCGCCCCCGTGACGAGAGCCGTCCGGCCCGCGAGTGCCCCCTGCACGCCCATGTCGGCGCCCCCTCCGAAATTAACTAGTGGTCGCTACAGAAAGGACCGTACAACAGGCCGGCGTCATTTCTCTAGTGCTCGCTATAAAATGCACTCCATGGTGAGCAGCGAGAAGACCGGACAGGCGGGCGCCCCGGCTCGCGGTGCCGCGGCCAGGACCCGTGGCCGCCCCCGCTCCTTCGACCGCGCGACGGCCCTGGAAAAGGCGCTGATGGCCTTCTGGGAGCACGGGTACGAGGCCACGTCGGTCTCGGACCTCACCCGGGCCATGGACATCGGCGCCCCGAGTCTGTACGCCGCCTTCGGCGACAAGCGCTCGCTCTTCGAGGAGGTCGTCCAGGAGTACGGCGTGCGGTACGGCTCCTTCGGTACCCGCGCCTTGGCCGAGGAGCCGACCGCCCGGGCGGGGGTGGAGCGGATGCTGCGCGAGGCCGCCGCCGAATACACGGCCCCCGGCCGGCCGCACGGTTGCCTCGTCATCCACGCGGCCGCCAACTGCTCGACCTCCGAGGTCGAGGAGTCCCTGCGCGAGCGGCGCAACGCCAACATCGCCGGGATCGAGGACCGGATCGGCGCCGACGTCGCCGCGGGGGCGCTGCCGCCGGACACTGACGCGGCCGCTCTCGCCCGGTTCACCGGCGCCATGATCCAGGGCATGTCCCAGCAGGCGCGTGACGGTGCGAGCCGGGCGGAGCTGGAGGCGCTCGCGGAAATTGCCCTGGCCGTCTGGCCCCGTGTGTGAGCCAACAGGGTTAGGCTTTGGCCGACTGCTCGGATGTCCGAGCAGCCGACGGACGCGACGACGACAAACTCCCGCCCACTACATGGACACGGCGAGTGGTCTAGTCCACAATAGCCACTGAGACACTTGCCGTGACCTTCGTACGACGTGATCGTCAGGCTTCCGCCTTCCCCGCACAGGAGGGCGGACCGAGGAACCGGAGCTCTCTGCCCTGACTGCCCCGGCTCCTCATCCTTCGGCCGACCGGGACCGCACACCCCACGGCCGTTGTTGCTCCGGGCTGCGGTGCCGGGAGGGCTGAGGGTCCCTCTCAGGCGCCGCGGCCCGCGGGTGTTCCAGGGCGGATCCGGCACCGGCGACGGTGCGACCCGGCTGGTTTCGAGCGCTGTCCGTACCGCCAGGTACGCTCAGCCACGTGCCCTCCATGAACGAACTCGTACGCCAGCACACAGCACTCGACGACTCCGACCTCGAGTGGCTCCACCTGCTGGTCTCGGAGTGGCAGCTCCTCTCCGACCTCTCCTTCGCCGACCTGGTCCTGTGGGTCCCCACCCGCGACGGCACGCGTTACGTCTCCGTCGCCCAGATGCGCCCCAACACCGGACCCACCTCGTACCAGGACGACATGGTCGGCCACCTCGTTCCGCGCGGCCGGCGCCCCATGCTGGACGCCGCCCTGGACGAGGGCCGGATCGTGCGGGAGGGCGACCCCGAGTGGCGAGAGGAGGTCCCGGTCCGCGTCGAGTCCATCCCCGTACGACGTCAGGGGCGCGTCCTGGGCGTCATCGCCCGCAACACCAACCTGCTCACCGTCCGGACCCCGAGCCGCCTGGAACTCACGTATCTGCAGAGCGCTTCGGACCTCGCGCAGATGATCGCGGCCGGCGCCTTCCCGTTCGAGAACCAGCAGGTCGACATGGACGCCTCGCCCCGTGTCGGTGACGGCCTGATCCGGCTCGACGCGGACGGCATCGTCCAGTACGCCTCTCCGAACGCGCTGTCGGCGTACCACCGCATGGGTCTCGCCGCCGACCTGGTCGGCCATCACCTCGGCCGGACCACCGCCGAACTCGCGCCGTCGCGCGGACCGGTGGACGAGGCGCTCGCCAAGGTGGCCAGCGGCTGGGCGCCGCGCGAGTTCGAGATCGAGGCGCACGACGGGGTGATCCAGTTCCGCGCCATCCCCCTCAAGCCCAAGGGCACCCGCATCGGTTCGCTGGTGCTCCTGCGCGACGTCACGGAACTGCGCCGCCGTGAGCGTGAGTTGATCACCAAGGACGCCACCATCCGGGAGATCCACCACCGGGTGAAGAACAACCTCCAGACGGTGGCGGCACTGCTGCGCCTCCAGGCCCGGCGCATCGAGTCCGACCGGGGCCGCGAGGCGCTGGAGGAGGCTGTACGCCGGGTCGGGTCGATCGCGATCGTGCACGAGACGCTGTCCCAGAACCTGGACGAGCGCGTGGAGTTCGACGAGATCGCCGACCGTGTGCTGGCGATGGTGGCGGAGATCTCGCCGGGCAAGGTCACCGGCCGGCGCACCGGTCGCTTCGGCATCCTGGACGCCGAGGTCGCGACCCCCTTGTCGATGGTGCTGACCGAGGTTCTGCAGAACGCTCTGGAGCACGGATTCCGCGAGGGCGACACCGGCACGGTCGAGGTCTCCGCGGTCCGTGGCGGTACGACGAAGGAGGCCCGGCTCCTCGTCACCGTCCAGGACGACGGTGTCGGTCTGCCCGAGGACTTCGACCCGCACCGATCCGGCAACCTCGGACTGCAGATCGTCCGCACCCTGGTCGAGGGGGAGCTGGGCGGCGCCTTCGACATGGTCCCGGCGCCGGAGCGCGGCACCCGGGTGATCCTGGACATCCCGGTGCCCACGGCGAAGTAGTCGGCGCCCGCGGGGGAGCAGGCCGCGGGGCCGGACAGCAAAAGCCGGACAGCAAAAAGCCCCGGACCGGTGAAGGTCCGAGGCCAGTGCTCGTGCGATCGCATCGGGGTACTGCGTGCTGCGGCTCGGGAGCGGGGGGTTGCGTACTCGCTGTCTACGAAGTAATGCCGTCAGGCACACGCGCCGCCAAGCTCAGGCTGTCAGCAGGGGTGGATGGTCAGGCGGAGGCCTGACGAGCCCGGTTGCGGGCGGCACGGCGCTTCATTGCGCGGCGCTCGTCCTCGCTGAGACCACCCCAGACGCCGGAGTCCTGGCCGGACTCGAGCGCCCACTGCAGGCACTGCTCCATGACAGGGCAGCGACGGCAGACGGCCTTGGCTTCCTCGATCTGCAGCAGCGCAGGACCGGTGTTGCCGATGGGGAAGAAGAGCTCGGGGTCTTCCTCGCGGCAAACGGCGCGGTGACGCCAGTCCATGGCTGCTACCTCTCCTTGGTATTACATGCAGGGATGCTTGTGAATGTGAACGCTTTCACGAATCCCTCAACAAGGGAAGGGCCTACCGCCAGGTTGCCCGGGCGTGGTCCTGTGGTTTGAAGAGGGGTTCTGGTGATCTGTGGAGGCCGGTGTTGCGGGCCGTCCCGATCGCCAAGTAGAGACTCGCAAACCTCGGCGGCGGATACAACCCCTTCCGGAAAGTTTTTTTAGATTCTGCGGTGTCGACTAGGTCACAGCCGTACTTCCATGGGGTGGACCCTGGTCTAAACGTTCGAGTGAAAGGACTTTCGCCCCTTCTGCTCACACAATCACACGCAGTGCACGACGAACGCCTGTGAACGTCACGCTTGTCCGCAGCCCCAGGTGGTCACCGTCCATCTGGAGGGGGAGCGGCACCTTCGAATGCAAGGTGAACTCGGTCATATCGTGCAGGGAGACGGCGTGCCGGCCCCGGGGGCCGCGCTCGGGGGACGAAGTGAGCAACTGGGTGCCATACCGGGCGACCGCCGCCGCCGACAGGCGCCTGAGGCCGAAGACGTCGAGCCCGGTGTCGAACGAGGCCCTGGGCGACGCGTAGATCGGACGGTTGCCGAGAAACGTCCAGGGGCAGGTGTTCGAGACTATGGACAGCACCAGATCCGTGACCGGGTCCTCGCCGGCCCGCTCCAGGGTGATCGTTCCGCTGCGACGGTGCGGCTCACCGATGAGCGCGCGCACCACCTGGCGGACGTAGAGGGCGTGTGTCGACTTCTTGCCGCGCTCGCGGTGCTGCTCGACCCGGCCGACCACGCCGGCGTCGAAGCCCAGTCCGGCGTTGAAGGTGAACCAGCGGGCCGGGACCGCCTCGTCCTCCGAGCCCGGCGTACCCGAGGCCAGGCCCAGCCCGACGGTCCGCTCGCTGCCCTCACGCAGTGCGTCCAGCAGGGCCCCGGTCGCCTCCACTGCGTGGTTGGGCAGTCCGAGGGCGCGGGCGAAGACGTTGGTGGAGCCACCGGGCACCACCGCGAGACCGGGCAGGTGCTCCGGGTCGGGGCCGGCGTGCAGCAGACCGTTGACGACCTCGTTCACCGTGCCGTCACCGCCGAGGGCCACCACCAGGTCGATGTCGTCGCTCCGCGCCGCCTGCCGTCCGAGGTCGCGGGCGTGACCGCGGTACTCGGTGGTGACCGCCTCGAGCTTCATCTCGCTCGCCAGGGCGTGGATCAGCACGTCGCGCGTACGCGCACTCGTGGTGGTTGCCGCCGGATTGACCACGAGAAGTGCACGCATGGTCTGCAGGGTACCTACTGGGTGGTACCCGGCCCAGTCCGAGGTGGAGATCGCCGCGGGCGCGGGGTGGCGCGTGACACGCCGGATCGTGTGCGGTGCGCCGGACGCGCCCACGGGACCCGGTGCGCCGAGGGCTACCCTTCAGGGGTGAGCAGTGACCAGAAACCCACCCCCGTAGCCGCCGAAGAGGCGGGCCCCCGTCCCGGCCGGCTGACCGCCGCGGCCGCGCTGGCCGCACTGGAGGGGCTGGCGCTCGTCGTCGGTGGCGCCTGGATGCTGGTGGGCGGTCTCACCGGCCACCCCGACGACCGGACCTCGGCCATCACCGGCGGCATCACCCTGATCGTTCTCGCCCTGCTGCCGCTGCTCGCCGCCCGCGGACTGATCGGCCGACGGGGCTGGAGCCGTGGGCCCGCCGTCATCACGCAGATCATGGCGCTGCCGGTGGCCTACAACCTGCTGCAGGCCGACAGTGTGGCCATCCCGGCGGGCATCGTGCTCGGGGTCGTGGCCGTCACGGCGCTCGTGCTGCTCGTGAACCCCGCAACCACCCAGGCCCTCGGCATCCGGGGACCCAGGAGCGCCGAGAAGTGACCGCTGCCCGACGGTGACCGGACGGGACAACGGTCCGGTCGTCTTCGGGCGGCCCGGCTGCTCCTTGACCGGTTACTCCTCGACCAGCAGCTTCTCCCGCAGCTGTGCCAGCGTTCGCGCCAGCAGCCGCGACACGTGCATCTGCGAGATGCCGACCTCCTGCGCGATCTGCGACTGGGTCATGTTGCCGAAGAAGCGCAGCAGCAGGATCCGCTTCTCGCGCGGAGGCAGGTCCTCCAGCAGCGGCTTGAGCGACTCCCGGTACTCGACACCCTCCAGGGCCTCGTCCTCGGCGCCGAGGGTGTCCGCGACCGCCGGGGACTCGTCGTCGGTGTCCGGGACGTCCAGGGACAGCGTGGAGTAGGCGTTGGCCGACTCCAGACCCTCCAGGACCTCCTCCTCCGAGATCGCCAGCTTCTCGGCGAGCTCGTGGACCGTGGGGGAACGGCCGTGCAGCTGCGAGAGCTCCGCCGTGGCCGTGGTCAGGGCCAGCCGCAGTTCCTGCAGCCGGCGCGGGACGCGCACCGCCCATCCCTTGTCCCGGAAGTGCCGCTTGATCTCGCCGACGACCGTCGGCGTCGCGTACGTGGAGAACTCCACACCGCGGTCCGGGTCGAACCGGTCGACCGACTTGATCAGCCCGATGGTGGCGACCTGGGTGAGGTCGTCCAGGGGCTCACCGCGGTTGCGGAAGCGGCGCGCGAGGTGCTCGACGAGCGGCAGATGCATGCGGACCAGCCGATTGCGCAGTTCCGCGTACTCGGGGCTGTCCTTCTCCAGCGTGCGCAGCTCGGCGAACAGGAGACGCGCCCCGCTGCGGTCCTGCGGGTCGTGCCGCGTGCCTCGTGCCCCCGGCGCGCCGTCCTCGGAGTGTCGCTCGTGCTCGCTCATCGTCCCGCCCGTTGCCCTTTCCCGAGCCCGCGCCTCCGCTCGGACGGGCCGGACGGGATTGCCCCCGGTCCGCTGCCCGTCGCCCGGGAGGACGGCCTCGGGCGAGGTCTCGTCCTCCGGATGCGGCCGGGCCTGCTCGGGGATGCCGTCGATGCCGTCCGCCATGCGTCGGGCCTCGTTCTCAGAACGTGTGCCCTCGGCCGGCAGCTCCCCTGTCCCGCGCTCTTCGTCCCGCACCGGCCCGTCCCCGTTCCTCACGTCGGCCCGGGTCCCGCGCCGCGCTGTTTGTAGAGGCTGATCGAAACGGTTTTGTCCTCGTCCACGGCGGAGGAGACCTTGCCGGCGAGAGCGGACAGCACGGTCCACGCGAAGGTGTCCCGCGAGGGGGCGTGGCCGTCCGTGGTCGGCGCCGAGACGGTGACCTCGAGCGAGTCGTCGACGAGGCGGAATACACAGCTGAGCACCGAGCCGGGCACGGCCTGCTGAAGCAGGATCGCGCAGGCCTCGTCGACTGCGATGCGCAGGTCCTCGATCTCGTCGAGGGTGAAGTCCAAACGGGCTGCGAGGCCGGCCGTCGCCGTACGCAGCACCGACAGGTAGGCACCCGCGGCCGGCAGCCGGACTTCGACGAAGTCCTGGGTCGCGGGCTCGCCTGCGATCTGGGACACCCTCACCTCCAAGGTGGTACAAGCGTTACAGGGCCGAGGGTCGCCCCTCGGGGTAACGCGACACGTGGTTCAGCGGTGACGTTATCGCGCTCCGAAGTTTCCTGTCCCCGAGACCCCAACCCCTTGCTGTCACTCATAGTAAACACATGAACACGCACAGTGGCTAGGGGTTCGGCGGGCCCAAATCGGAAGAGCGCGCGCCGGGTTGACGTACCCAGGCGTCAGACGGTCGAACCGTCCCGGGAAGAGGTCACACGAGGACGTGGTCGACGAAGCACCAGCGCCAGTTCTCCCCGGGCTCGAAGGTGCGCATCACAGGATGGCCGGTGTCCTTGTGATGCGCCGTCGCGTGCTGCCTCGGCGAGGAGTCGCAGCAGCCGACGTGACCGCAGACGAGGCACAGCCTCAGCTGCACCGGATCCGTGCCCTCGGCCAGACACTCCGGGCAGGTCTCGGTCCGCGGCGGCGGTTCCGGGTGCGGCAGCACGTCGGCGTGCGTGCACTGTTTCATGATTGCCAGGTTACGTCGGGTGTGCGGAAGGCCGCGCGGAAAACGAGGGCGGGCGAGGACGATGGACGTGATGCCGCTGCTGTTGCTGGTGGCGGGCAGCGCCGCGGTCGCCGCGGCGGGGCGGCGCGTGCCGGTGCCGCCGCCGCTGCTGCTGGTCACGGCGGGCCTGGCGGTGAGCTACGTACCCGGCGTGCCCGACTACACCCTCGACCCGCACATCGTCCTGCCGCTGCTGCTGCCCCCACTGCTCCACACGGCGGCCACCGACAGCTCCTACCTCGACCTGCGGGCCCAGATCCGGCCCGTGGCGCTGCTCTCCGTGGGCTACGTGCTCTTCGCCACCTTCGTCGTCGGCTGCGCCGCGTACCTGATCGTGCCCGGCCTGCCGCTGACCGCGGCCCTGGTGCTCGGTGCGGTGGTGGCACCGCCGGACGCCGTCGCGGCCACGGCGGTCGCGCGGCGCGTGGGGCTGCCCTCCCGGATCACCACGATCCTCCAGGGAGAGTCCCTGGTGAACGACGCCACCGCGATCACCGCCTTTCGGGTGGCGCTCGCCGCGGCGGTCGGTGAGGGCGCCACGTGGGCCGGTGGGATCGTGGAGTTCCTGATCGCGGCCATCGGCGGCGTCGGCGTCGGACTGGTGCTGATGGTGCCGCTCCACTGGCTGCGCACGCACGTGAGGGAGGCGCTCCTGCAGAACACGCTCTCCCTGCTGATCCCGTTCGTGGCCTACGCCGTCGCCGAGCAGGTGCACGCGTCGGGGGTGCTCGCGGTGGTGGTCGTCGCGCTCTTTCTCGGCCATCGCGCGTGGGAGGTCGATTTCGCCACCCGTCTCCAGGAGGAAGCGGTGTGGAAGATGGTCGCGTTCGTCCTGGAGTCGGCCGTGTTCGCCCTGATCGGGCTCCAGCTGCCCGTCGTCCTCAGGGGGCTCGGGGCGTACGAGGGCGCCGACGTCGCCTGGTACGCGGTCGCCGTCTTCGTGGTGGTCGCCGTGGCGCGATTCGTGTGGGTGTATCCGGCGACCTTCCTGCCGCGGCTGTCGGCACGCGTGCGCGCGCGAGAGGGGGACCTCTCCTGGAAGGGGCCGTTCGTGATCGGCTGGGCCGGGATGCGGGGCGTGGTCTCGCTGGCGATCGCCTTCTCCATTCCGCTCACCGTGCACGGCGGCGAACCCTTCCCCGAGCGCGACCTCATCCTGTTCCTCACCTTCACCACGGTCATCGGCACGCTCGTCGTCCAGGGCGTCACCCTGCCGCCGCTGATCCGCCTGCTGAAGTTCCCCGCACACGACGTACAGGCAGAGACCCTGGCGGAGGCCAATGCCCAGGCACAGGCCTCCCGCGCCGCCGAGCAGCGCCTGGACGATCTCCTCGCCGACGAGCGCAATGCCCTGCCGGCCCCGCTGGCCGACCGCCTCCGGACGGTCCTGGAGCGTCGCCGCAACGCCGTCTGGGAACGGCTGGGGCAGGCCAACCCCGTCACCGGCGAGACCGTCGACGACACCTACCGGCGGCTGTCCCGGGAGATGATCGGCGCCGAGCGGGAGGTCTTCGTCCGGCTGCGGGACGGCCGCTACATCGACGACGAGATGCTGCGGACGCTGCTGCGCCGGCTGGACCTGGAGGAGGCGGCGGCGTACCGGGAGCCGGCGTAGAGGCCGGCGGGCCGGGCCGCCGGGCATGCCGGTCCTGTGCCGGCGAGGCCGGACGCGGCGGCCCCGTGGCATCCGAAGGGGTCTGCTCAGGGAAAGGGGCGGCCGGTGACGACCGCCGTCAGGGTCGTCCCACGGGGGAAGGCGCCCTCCTGGGTGAGGGTGAGCACGGCGTGGAGCATCTTGGCGA
Source organism: Streptomyces sp. NPDC017890 (assembly GCF_044328675.1). Lineage (NCBI taxonomy): Bacteria > Bacillati > Actinomycetota > Actinomycetes > Kitasatosporales > Streptomycetaceae > Streptomyces > Streptomyces sp. NPDC017890. Next base: position 310,508 of record NZ_JBIRHU010000004.1, on the reverse strand, counting down.
CATACAGGCGCTCCACGGGGAGGCCGTGGCGGTGCTCGAAGTCCTCGGCGAAGGAGTCGAGCTCGGGAGTGGTGCGGGCGTAGCCGCCGCCGTGGAAGCGGTCGTCGAGGCTCCAGGTGCCGCGGGGCCCTCCGAACGCGCGGTCCTGGAGGCGCCGTATGTCGTCGGCCAGGAAGCCGCCCTTGAGCACCGGTATCCCGAGCGCGCTGCGGCCCGGGGAGAGGCCTGCGGCCAGACCGGCGAGCGTGCCGCCGGTGCCGCAGGCGAGAGCGACCACGTCGGTGTGTTCGCCCAGTTCCTCGCCGAGCGCCCGACAGCCGCGGACGGCCTCCGCGTTGCTGCCGCCCTCGGGGACGACGACCGCGTCCTCGGCGTCCGCCGAGCGCAGGAGGGCCGCCAGAATCGCCGGTTCGGTCTTGCGACGGTACGTCGAGCGGTCGACGAAGTGCAGCCGCATGCCGTCGGCCGCACACCGGGACAGAGAGGGATTGAGCGGCCGGCCGGCCAGTTCGTGACCGCGTACCACGCCCACCGTGGACAGACCGAGCAGCCGGCCGGCGGCGGCCGTGGCGCGCAGGTGGTTGGAGTAGGCGCCGCCGAACGTGACGACGGTACGGCCGTCCGCCGTGGCGAAATTCGGCGCGAGTTTGCGCCATTTGTTGCCGACCAGCTCGGGATGGATGAGATCGTCCCGCTTGAGCAGCAACCGGACACCATGACGCTCGAACCGCCCGTCGGCGACCTCCTGCAACGGTGAGGGCAGGCGGGGGCGCAGGGAGGCGGGGTCCAAGGCGGTGTCGGTGCCGTTCACTCTCCCATTGTCACGCCGCCGCGCGCGGCGCGCGGGTCACTTCAGCCGGTCGCGGATCCGCCCCCGCATCGACGCCATCGTGAACCCCCGCGGATCGACCTTCCCCGGCTGCCATTCGAGGTGGCCGATGACGGATCGTTCATTCCACCCGTGGTGGCGGCAGACCGCCGCGGCGGCCCGCTCGATCGCCTCCAGTTGCGCCGCCGGCCAGGGATCGTCGCCGTCGCCCAGGTTCTCGCACTCGAAGCCGTAGAAGTGCCGGTTGCCGTCGGTGTTCGTCTCGTTGTCCCGGGGCAGCCCCTTCTCCGCGATCACCGCGCGCAGGACGTCGTCGTCGCCGAGCCCGGCGTGGTTGGCCCTGCCGTACCCGACCAGGTGGACCTTGCCGTCCTTGGTGATGACCCCGTGGCACAGCGGCCCCGGCAGGCCCTCGTATCCCTTGCGGCAGATCTCGACGGTCCGTTTGCTGCCCTTGGTGACCGTGTGGTGGATCATCACGCCGTGCACGGGCCCCCAGGGGCCCTTGTGGTTGCGGTTGTGGTCCCGCCAGTCGCCGACCTGGACGACGGTGAGGCCCTCTGACTTCAGTGCCTTGAGGAAACTGCTCGCGGACATGGGTGAGGCCACGGCCGACTCCTTCACGCTGTGCGACGACCGCACGGCGCGACCGTCTCGTACCGTGCTTGTACCGAAACGGACTGCTCCCTAGTACTTGTTCGAGCCGTGTGCGATCCGATCCGGACAATCCTGTCCCGGCCAACAGTTTCGAACAGGACCGGGCAAGACGCCGAGACGTTGAACAGGCCTTCGTACCTGCCCCGGTCTCCGGTGATCCATTCCCGCTCGTTCGGGTAATAGCACCGGCACGTTCCGTGAGAAAGGCTGGTGCCCGCACAACGATGCCGGGCACAGTCGTTCGGCACGACCGGGAGGGCAATTCCTTATGTCGGTAGGCGAAGAGGTCCGCACCGAGCAGACCAGGCCGCAGCAGAGTCTCGGCACGGCGGCCGCGCGGAACCTGGCCACCACGACCAAGTCCGTTCCTCAGATGCAGGAGATCAGCTCCCGCTGGCTGCTGCGCACGCTCCCCTGGGTGGACGTCCAGGGCGGTACGTACCGGGTGAACCGGCGTATGACCTTCGCCGTCGGCGACGGCCGGGTGACGTTCGTGAAGACCGGCGACCGCGTCGAGGTCATCCCCGCCGAGCTGGGCGAGCTGCCGGCCCTGCGGTCGTACGAGGACGAGGAGGTGCTCTCGGAACTCGCGCAGCGCTGTGAGCAGCGGGAGTTCGGCCCCGGTGAGGTGATCGTCTCGTTCGGTGGCCAGGCCGACGAGGTCTACCTGCTGGCGCACGGCAAGGTGGAGAAGGTCGGCACCGGCCCCTACGGCGACGACGCGGTGCTCGGCGTCCTCGCCGACGGCGCCTACTTCGGCGACCAGGCGCTGCTCGACGGGGACGCCATCTGGGAGTACACCGCCCGCACCGTCACCGCCTGCACGGTGCTGGTGCTGCCCCGCCAGCAGGTGGAGCAGATCGCGGAGCGCGCGGACTCCCTGCGCACGCACCTCGAGGAGCGGCGCTCGATCCCCCGGCAGCGCACCAACAAGCTCGGCGAGAAGGCCATCGACCTCTCCGCCGGCCACAGCGGCGAGCCGGACATCCCGCACACCTTCGTCGACTACGAGGCCCGGCCCCGTGAGTACGAGCTGAGCGTCGCCCAGACCGTGCTGCGCATCCACTCGCGCGTGGCCGACCTCTACAACCAGCCGATGAACCAGACCGAGCAGCAGATCCGGCTGACCGTCGAGGCGCTGAAGGAGCGACAGGAGCACGAGCTGGTCAACAACCGCGAGTTCGGTCTGCTGCACAACTGCGAGTACGACCAGCGGATCCAGCCGCACGACGGCGTGCCCGGCCCGGACGACCTGGACGAGCTGCTCAGCCGCCGCCGCGGCACCAAGCTGCTCCTCGCCCACCCGCGTGCGATCGCCGCCATCGGACGCGAACTCAACAGGCGCGGACTCGTCCCCGAGACCATCGACATCGCCGGCAACCGCATCCCGACCTGGCGCGGTGTGCCGATCTACCCGTGCAACAAGATCCCGGTCACCGAGGCCCGTACGTCCTCGATCATCGCGATGCGCACCGGCGAGCAGGATCAGGGCGTCATCGGCCTGCGCGCCACCGGCCTCCCGGACGAGATCGAGCCGAGTCTGTCGGTGCGCTTCATGGGCATCAACGAGCAGGCCATCATCAAGTACCTGGTCACGGCCTACTACTCGGCCGCGGTCCTCGTGCCGGACGCACTCGGCGTCCTGGAGAACGTCGAGATCGGCCGCTGGCAGTGACGCCAGTCTCCCGCACGCCGTGTCCCCGCCCTTCCCGGCGGGTACACCCCGGGGGTACGGAGGTGCGCTTATGGGGGAGGTGAGTCCATGACAGAGGCTCGGCACGGCGCCGGCGAGACGCTCCGCCCCACCGGGACGCTGGAGAGGCACGAGCCCATCGGCACGCAGCGGGAGAAGGAGCCGGGGACGACATCCGACGGGCGGGGGGCGACGGTGTCCGACGGGTACGAGGCCGCGGGGCTGCTGCGGGAGTCCCGGGCGTCGGTCGACCCGGAACTGCGGTCCGCCATCGTGTCTCTGCCCGCCTCGATGCGCCGGGTCGCGCTCTACCACTTCGGGTGGGAGCACGCGGACGGCACACCCGCGGAGGGCAACGCGGGCAAGGCGATCCGCCCCGCTCTCGTACTCACCTCGGCCGCCGCGCTCGGCGGTGCCGGGGCCAGGGCGGGGGCGGTGCGGGCCGCGGCGGCGGTGGAGCTCGTCCACAACTTCACGTTGCTCCACGACGACGTGATGGACCGTGACGCCACCCGGCGCCACCGGCCGACCGCGTGGACCGTGTTCGGCGACGCCGACGCGATCCTCGCGGGGGACGCACTCCAGGCGCTGGCCCTGCGGCTGCTCGCGGCGGACCCGCACCCGGCGTCCGCGGCGGCGGCCGCCCGGCTCGCCGACTGCGTCATGGAGCTGTGCGAGGGCCAGCACGCGGACACGGCCATGGAGCGGCGCGCCCCGGGCGACGTCACCCTCGACGAGACGCTCGCCATGGCCGAGGCCAAGACGGGCGCCCTGCTGGGATGTGCCTGTGCCCTCGGCGGGCTGTACTCCGGTGCCGCCGACGAGGACGTCGAGGCCCTGGACGCCTTCGGCCGCGAGGCGGGACTCGCCTTCCAGCTCATCGACGACGTCATCGGCATATGGGGCGACCCGCGCCGTACCGGTAAGCCGGCCGGTGCGGACCTGGCCGCCCGCAAGAAGTCACTGCCGGTGGTCGCCGCCCTCACCTCCGGCACCCCGGCCGCCGCCGAACTCGCCGAGCTGTACGCGGCGCCGTACGACGAGGGCAGGGAGGACCTGGAGCGCACCGCACTGGCCGTGGAGCGGGCGGGCGGCCGGGACTGGGCGCAGGCCCAGGCGGCCGACCGGATGGCGAGGGCCATGCAGGAACTGGCCCGGGCGGTGCCCGATCCGGAGGCCGCGGGCGGACTGCTCGCGCTGGCCGAGTTCGTGACCCGGCGCAGCACCTGACGGCCCCCTGGCCGGCCCGGCGAGAGCGGAACGCCCGGCCGGCCACGCATGACCCCGGAGCCCGTGCAGGACCGTACGGACCTGACCGACGTACGGCCGCACCGCCAAGGGCTCCGGTCAGGCGGGTCCCGCACTTCCCCACGGTGTGCGGGGCCCGCCCCCTTCTCACGGTGTGGGGCCGCCGCCGGAAGATACCTCCCGCCTTCCGCCTTCCGCCTCCCCTCGTCTCCCGCCTCCCGCCGTCCGTCCAAGCGCAGCGGCTAGGCTCAACCGCCTTACACGCGAGCGATGTTGAGCCGAAGGGGCGGACGGGCATGAGAGTGGTGATCCGGAAGGCGGGGGAGGAGGACCGGGAGCTGGTCGTCGGGCTGCTGGACGAGGCCTTCCAGGACGATCCGGTGAGCAGCAGGGTCTTCCCCGACGAGGAGCACCGCCGCCGGACCCATCACCGGCTCATGGCCGCCTTCACCGATGCCGTGCTCGCCGGCGGGTGCTTCGACCACCGAGGACGGCGCGGCCTGCGCGCTGTGGCTGCCCGTGACCGCTGCGACCGCGAGGCGCTGCCCGCCTGTCCGGAGGCGAGCAGCGCCCGCAGCCTGGGGCTGTACGAACGCCTCGGCTTCACGTTCACCGGCCGGGCCCTGGATCTGCCGGACGGCCCCCGGACGTGGCCGATGCGGCGCGAGCCGCAGCCGGTGGCGGCCGCCCGGCCACGGCGACTGTCCGACCGTTGACGCCGATCCGGGAGCGCGCCGGCCAAACCCGTCGACTACACCACTACGTGTGGAGTACTATGAATGAAGTGGTCTAAGACGAAGGGGACTGGTTTGCGCAAGCTCACGTATTTCATCGCCTGCTCGATCGACGGCTTCATCGGTGGCCCGGACGGTGACGCGTCCTTCATGGTGCCGTTCGTCGACGAGGAGTTCCTCGCGTTCCTGACGTCGGAGTACCCGGAGACGCTGCCGACCCACGGCCGTCGGCCCCTCGGGATCGACGACCTGCCGAACAAGCGGTTCGACACGATCATCCAGGGCAGGGCCAGCTACGACCTGGCCCTGAAGGAGGGCATCACCAGCCCCTACGCCCATCTGCGCGAGTACGTGGCCTCGCGCACGCTCACGGAGTCACCCGACCCGAACGTGGAGATCATCCGGGCGGACCTGGCCGGCAAGGTCCGCGCACTGAAGGCGGAGGACAGCGCCTTCGGCATCTACCTGTGCGGCGGCTCGGCCGTCGCCGGCGAGCTGATCGACGAGGTCGACGAACTGGTCATCAAGACGTACCCGGTGGTGCTGGGCGCGGGCATGCCGATGTTCGGCTCCGGCTTCCAGATCTCCGAGTTCGTTCCGGAGACGATGCGGACCTTCGGCAACGGCGTCGTGGTACGGACGTACGACAGGAAGCGCTGAGTCGACGGCCGTGGTCGGGATACCTGGAGCGGATGTGACCGATGTTCCGCTGCTCGCGGCAGACGGCGCGACGGTCGCGCTGGACGACACCACGTTGCTCGCGCCCACGACGTTCGCCGTGCGGCCGGGCGAGGTCTGGTGTGTCACGGGAGGCAACGGTTCCGGGAAGACCACGCTCCTGCGCGCCTTCCTGGGCAGCCGCAGCCTCACGGCAGGTACGTGTTCGGTGGCGGGGGAGCCCGCCGACATGGCGAAGCCGTCGCACCGGCGGCTCGTGGCGTCGCTCGTCGAACCGATCCCCGTCGCCCGCGACATGACGCTTCGCGAGCAGGTGACACTGATCGCCGCCTCCTGGTACGGCAATGCTCCGCACACCACCGAACGCGCGGAGCGGGTCATGGACCGGCTGGGGCTGTCCTCGCTGGGCGAGCGGTTTCCCCATCAGGTCTCGTCCGGGCAGTCGCAACTCTTCAGCCTCGCCCTGACCCTGGTCCGCCCCGCCGGCGTCGTACTGCTCGACGAGCCCGAGCGGCACCTCGACAGCCACCGCGTCGACCTGATGGCCGCGTTGCTCACCGAGCGGGCGGAGCAGGGCACCGCGTTCCTGGTCGCCACCCACGAGCCCGCGCTGGTGAACGCGTGCCACGGCCGCGTGGAGCTCGGATGACGACCCGGAACGCCGTGGCGCCCGGCGCGGACGCCCAAGACCGCGTCGCCGCCGTACGGCACCGGTACGCTCGCCGCGGTGACCGTGCCACGGTGCGCGGCCGCGCTTACACCGTCTACCTCACAGCCCTGTTCGGCGTCTTCTTCCTGGCGCCGGCCGTGCACGCCGCGAGCACGTCCCCGGCGCTCGTCTCCGTGGGACCTCTGGCCGAGGCGACGCCCGTGGCGTGCGCGTCGGCGGTGACGGCGTGCTGGGGGGCCCAGCTCGCCGGCCGGTTCTGGGGGCCGCTGGTGCTCCAGCCCTTCGTACTGCACGTGTTCATGTCCACCGACCTGTCCCCGGCGTACTACCTCGGCACGATGGCCCGGCGGCGAATGGTGTACGCGGGCGCGGCGACGCTGCTGTCGGCGTGCACGGCGGTGTATCTCACGACCGACCTGTTCCGTCGTCTCGACACCGGGGCGCAGGGGCTCGCGGTCGCCGTGGGGCTCAGTGCGCTCGCCGCGGTGGCCTGGTTGTGGGGTCAGGTGCGAGGGGCGCCCGACAACCTCGTGCTCGCTTCCGCCGCGGGCGCCGTGGCGCTGGTCGTGGCGGCGTCGAGCCACATGGCGGCTCCGGACGGCGGGGACGGCCTCTGGTTCGTCGCCGGCGTGCTGGTGGCCACGTCCGCACCCCTCGGGTGGGCGGCCCTCCGGGCGATCCGGACGGCAGACCTGGCAAGACTCGCCCGCGAGTCGGCGCGTGCCTCCCAAGCCCAGGCATACGTGCTGACGGGTACGCTCCACCACGCGCTCGACCTGTACCGGCCGGAGCCGCGCGGGCTCACCACGGCTCTGGCCCGTCCGGACGGACGCCTTCGCGGCCATCTCGCCCAGGGGGCGGTCCGAGCGCTGCGAACGCCCGGTCGTGCGACAGCGGCCGTGCTGCTCCTGCCGGCCGGTGGTGCCGCGCTGACGGTCGGGACGGCCGGATCGGGAGGCGGCCCGGCCCTGTTGTCGTGGGTGGCTGGATCAGTCTGTGTGTACCTGGGAGCCGGCTGGGTGAGCGAGACATGGCGCGGACTGCGCGACGAGTTGGCCCTGCCCCCGCTGTTCGGTGAGCGGTGGGGCGGGGTGCTCGCTCGCACGCTCTCCTGGCCCGTCGCCGCAGTAGTGGCAGGAACCTGCCTGGGAGGCGGCCTTGCGATCGTGATCGCTTGGCCGCTGCACAGCGGACGCCTGACGGACACGGCCCTGCTCGGCACGGGATCGGTGGTTCTGGTCCTCGCCGCCAGGTTCCTGCGTGAGATGAAGCTGCACCTGCCGCTCTCACTGCTCCTCCCCGTCGTCACGCCCTTCGGCGACCTCTCCGGGCTGATGATCGCGGCCTGGCAGTTCGACGGAGTCGTCGCGGTGCTGATCGGCGTCGCCGTGATGGACGCGGCCCCGTCCGCGCCCGGTGCTGCGGCATTCGCGCTCGCCGTGGCCGCCTGCTGCGTCTGGACGGGTCTGCGTCGGACGGGATGGGCGCACCGGGGGCTGCTCTCCCGCCTCAGGCGGGTGTGAGGGGCGGCGGCCTCACGCCGCGGGCCCACGTCCACCCGCCGTCCACCCGCGCGACCCCGGAAAAGGACCGCACCCGGACCGTCGTGGACGCCGTGCTCGGCGTACCGCGGACCGGGTGCGGACCGGAAGACCGTGCGACCAAAGAAACCGCAGGTCAAGCGGCATGATCGAGGATCAGGCCTTCTTGGTCTCCCAGAAGATCTTGTCGATCTGGGCGATGTAGTCCAGGGCCTTCTGGCCGGTCGCCGGGTCGGTCGAGCCCTTGGCCGCGGACAGGGCCTTCAGGGTGTCGTTGACCAGCTGGTGCAGCTCCGGGTACTTCTCGAAGTGCGGGGGCTTGAAGTAGTCGCTCCACAGCACGGAGACGTGGTGCTTCGCGAGCTCGGCGCGCTGCTCCTTGATGACCGTGGCGCGGGCCTGGAAGTGCGGGTCGTCGTTGCCGGCCATCTTCTCCTGGACGGCCTTCACCGACTCCGCCTCGATGCGGGCCTGGGCCGGGTCGTACACGCCGCAGGGCAGGTCGCAGTGGGCGCTGACCGTGACCTTGGGGGCAAACAGGCGGGAAAGCATGCAGCGTTCCTTCCTCGTGATCGTCTTCTCAGGGGGGACATTACTCCCTGGGAGGCGCGTTTTCGCGAGTGCCCCCGTGGGCTTAGGACAAAAGTCCGGGGTGAGACTGAGACTGGTGGAGGAAAGACCGGGGAGGTGCCGGGTCATGCCGGAGCAGTTGTCGCAGGAGACCGAACGCGCGAGAGGGGCCCTGCCCTTCGGACCGGCCGAGGTGACCGGGCCGTCGATGGTGCCCACGCTGCACCACGGGGACGTGCTCCTGGTGCACTGGGGGGCCAGGGTCCGGCCGGGTGACGTGGTGGTGCTGCGGCATCCCTTCCAACAGGACCTGCTCGTGGTCAAACGGGCCGTCGAGCGGCGCGGTGCCGGCTGGTGGGTGCTCGGGGACAACGCGTTCGCGGGCGGGGACAGTACCGACTACGGGGCCGTCCCCCAGGAGCTGGTGCTCGGCAGGGCGCGGCTGCGGTACCGGCCGCTGAGGCCGGGTCAGCGCTCGCCGCTCGCCGTGGTCCGCTGGGCGCTGTCGGCGCTCAGGCCGGTGGCCCGGTCCGCCTCCAGGCGCTTGCGGGCCCGGTAGGCCGCCACGTTGGCGCGGGTGGCGCAGCGGTCGGAGCAGTAGCGCCGGGAGCGATTGGTGGACGTGTCCAGGTAGGCGTTGCGGCAGGGGGCCGCCTCGCACAGGCCCAGGCGGTCCACGCCGTACTCGGTGAGGTGGAAGGCCAGGCCCATCGCCGCGATGGCGGCGAAACCGGCGGTCGCGTTGGACGGATGGTCCGCCAGGTGCATGTGCCACAGCGGGCTGCCGTCGTCGTCGCGGTGGTCGTGGCCGGAGATCTGCGGGCTCACCGGGAACTCCAGCAGGAGGGAGTTCAGAAGGTCCACGGCAAGGGTCTCGTCGCCGCCGTCGGCCGCCTCGAAGACCGCCCGCAGCCGCCCCCGCACCGAACGGAACCGGGTCACGTCGGCGTCCGTGGCACGCCGGGCCGCGGACTGGTTGGCGCCGAAGAGCTCACGGACGGCCTCGACCGAGGTCAGGGAGTCCTGCCCCCGGACCGGTTCCTCGGTGTTGACGAGACGAACGGCGTAATCCGAGTAATAGGCCAGTTCCACTTGTAGTCCTTACGGAGGGGCTCTATGGTCGTGCCTGCGGTCAGGTAACAGCTGATCGTGCTTACAGGGTATTACGTCACGCACATGACGGAGGGGCTCGATGACGGACGCGGACATCACCATCACCACCACCACGACCGCCACCGACTGGCATGCCTGGCAGGTCAGCTGGGACCGGCAGCAGGAGTGGTACATGCCGGACCGCGAGGAACGCTTCCGGATCATGCTGGACATGGTCGAGGCCCTGGTCGGTCCCGCACCGCGCGTGCTCGACCTCGCCTGCGGCACCGGGACCATCACGGCCCGGCTGCTCGCCCGGTTCCCGGATGCCACCAGCACCGGCGTGGACCTCGACCCCGCGCTCCTCGCCATCGCCGAGGGCACCTTCGCGGGCGACGAGCGGGTCCGTCTGGTCAGCGCCGACCTCAAGGACCCCGACTGGACGGCGAAGCTGCCGTACGACTCCTACGACGCCGTCCTGACCGCCACGGCCCTGCACTGGCTCCACGCCGAACCCCTCGCGGCCCTCTACGGTCGGGTCGCGGAACTGGTCCGCGACGGCGGTGTCTTCATGAACGCGGATCACATGATCGACGAGACGACTCCCAGGATCAACGCGGCCGAGCGTGCCCAGCGGCACGCGCGGATGGAGGCAGCCAAGTCGCAAGGTGCGCTCGACTGGACCGAGTGGTGGCAGCTCGCCGCCGAGGACCCGGTCCTCGCCGGGCCCACCGCCCGACGCTTCGAGATCTACGGCGAGCACGCCGACGGTGACATGCCCTCGGCGGCGTGGCACGCGCGCGTGCTGCGCGAGAAGGGTTTCGGCGAGGCGCGGCCGGTGTGGTGCTCGCCCTCGGACACGCTGCTGCTGGCGGTCAAGTAACGGGGCGGCGGATACGGCCCGTACGCCGCGGGCGGGCAGCGGCCCACCCCGAGCTGAGCTCCGGGGCAGCGACCCACCCCCGGCTGCGCTCCGGGGACAACCCGAAGGGGGCGGTACAGAGATCCGTACCGCCCCCTTCGCCGTGCCCGCGGGCGTTCAGAGGACCTTGGACAGGAACGCCTTCGTCCGCTCGTGCTGCGGGTCCGTCAGGACGTCGCGGGGGTTGCCCGACTCGACCACCACGCCGCCGTCCATGAAGACCAGGCTGTCGCCGACCTCACGGGCGAAGCCCATCTCGTGGGTGACGACGACCATCGTCATACCGGACTCGGCGAGGTCGCGCATGACGTCGAGGACGTCGCCGACCAGCTCCGGGTCCAGGGCCGAGGTCGGCTCGTCGAACAGCATCAGCTTCGGGTCCATCGCCAGGGCCCGGGCGATCGCCACCCGCTGCTGCTGGCCGCCGGAGAGCTGCGAGGGGTAGTTGCCCGCCTTGTCGCCCAGGCCCACGCGCTCCAGGAGCTGCCGTGCCCGCTCCCTGGCCTGGGTCTTGCCCACGCCCTTGACCTGTACCGGCGCCTCCATGACGTTCTCCACGGCCGTCATGTGCGGGAACAGGTTGAAGCGCTGGAAGACCATGCCGATGTCCCGGCGCTTGAGGGCGACCTCGCTGTCCTTGAGCTCGTAGAGCTTGTCGCCCTTCTGGCGGTAGCCGACCAGCTCGCCGTCGACGTAGAGCCGGCCGGCGTTGACCTTCTCCAGGTGGTTGATGCAGCGCAGGAAGGTCGACTTGCCGGAGCCGGAAGGGCCGATGAGGCAGAACACCTCGCCGGACTTCACCTCCAGGTCGATGCCCTTGAGGACCTCCACGGCGCCGAAGGACTTGTGGACGCCCTCGGCCTTGACCATGGCGGGGGAGGACTGCGTCATGCCGTGACTCCCTTCGGGCGGCGCGTGGGCAGGACAGCCGCCTTGAAGCGCTGCAACGGCGTCGGCGGCAGGGTGCGGCTGGAACCGCGGGCGTAGTACCGCTCGACGTAGTACTGCCCGACGCTCAGGATCGAGGTCATGATCAGGTACCAGGCGGCGGCGAGGAAGTACATCTCCACCGTCGAGCCCGCGCCCTGCCCGATGTCCTGAGCCTGCTTGAAGAGGTCGGCGAACTGCACCGCCGAGACCAGCGAGGTGGTCTTCAGCATGTTGATGACCTCGTTGCCCGTGGGCGGCACGATCACGCGCATCGCCTGCGGGATCACGATCCGGCGCAGCGTCTTCGCCTGGCTCATGCCGAGCGCGTGCGACGCCTCCGTCTGGCCCTCGTCGACCGAGAGCAGGCCGGCGCGGCAGATCTCGGCCATGTACGCGGCCTCGTTGAGCCCCAGGCCGAGCAGCGCCGTCAGCAGCGGCGTCATGAACGAGGACCAGTAGTCCTTGTAGACCGGACCCAGGTTGATGTACTCGAACACCAGGCCGAGGTTGAACCAGACGAAGAGCTGGACCAGGACCGGGGTGCCGCGGAAGAACCAGATGTAGAACCAGGCGATCGACGAGGTCACCGGGTTCTTCGACAGGCGCATCACGGCGAGCAGGATGCCGCCGGCGATGCCGATCGCCATCGACAGCACCGTCAGGAGCAGGGTGTTCCAGACGCCCTTGAGGATGCGGTCGTCGAAGAAGTACTCGGGGATCGCGCCCCAGTTGATGTTGCCCTGCGCGAAGGCGTAGACGACCGCGCCCAGGAGGGCGAGTGCGACGGCCGCGGACACGTACCGCCCCGGGTGCCGGACCGGGATGGCCTTGATGGCCTCCGGCCCGGCGGGGGGCGTCGCGTCGGGACCGTCCGTCTTGCTGACGTCAACAGTCACGGGTGGAGCCTTTCAGAGCCGAGTCGAACAGGGCCGGTTCAGGAACCGCCGTTGATCTTGGCCTCGGTGATCGCGCCGTCCGCGACGCCCCACTTGTCGATGATCTTCTTGTACTCGCCGTTGTCGATGAGCGCCTGGACGGCGGCCTGCAGCGCGTCGCGCAGTTCGGTGTTGCCCTTGGCGACGGCGATGCCGTAGGGGCCCGCCTCGACCTGGTCGCCGACGATCTCGAAGTACTTGCCGCCGCCGGAGTTCTTCACGGAGTAGGCGGCGATCGGGAAGTCGGCTGAGACGACGTCCGCGCCCTTGGAACGCATCCGGGTCTCGGCCTCGGGGTTGGTGCCGAAGTCCTCGATCTTCAGGGTCTTCTTGCCGTCCTTCCCGCACTTCGTCGCCTGCTCCTTGGCGAGGTCGTGGGAGAAGGTGTTGCGCTGCACGGCCATGGTCTTGCCGCACAGGTCGTCCCAGGTCTTGATCCCCTGGTCGTCGCCCTTGTTGGTGTAGAGCGAGACGCCCGCCGTGAAGTAGTCGACGAAGTCGACGCCCGCGCCGACCTTCTTGCCGGTGTCGGCGTCGATGCCCTCCTGGCGCTGCTTGGTGTCGGTCATGGCCGACATGGCGATGTCGTAGCGCTTGGACGCGAGACCGCCGACGAGGGTGTCGAACGTGGCGTTCTGGAACTCGAACTCCACCCCGAGCTGCTTGCCCATCGCCTCGGCGAGGTCCGGGTCGATGCCGACCACCTTGCCGGAGTCGTCCTTGAATTCGACCGGCGCGTAGGCGATGTCGGAACCGACCTTGATGACGCCCTTGTCGCGAATGGACTGCGGCAGCTTGTCGGCCAGCGGGGCGGCGCTCTTCGACGAGCTCTCGTTGCCGGAGTCGTTGTCCTTGGTCTGGTCGCCGCATCCGACGAGCAGCAGAGCGCCTGCGACCGCGATCGCACCGACCGCTGCTGTCCGGGAGTGCGCGGCGGTCGTACGACGGGTGGAGCGTGCGGTCATGGTGGTCCTCCGGCGGATGATGGAGTTGCCGATGGGGGCGGTGGAGTTGCCGATGGGGGCGGGACGCCGGCCGGGGGACCGGCAGGCGCGGTGGGTCGACGAGAGCACACGCCTTCGAGTGTCGCGACCTCGTGTGATTACGGCATCTTGCCATTCGGACTCGGCCATTCAGGGGGGACGCCATGTCAAAATCGGATAACGGGTGACCCCCCGAACCACACCAGGTCGGTACATCACGACCGAACCTTTACGGGAATCAACCCTTCCGGCCGGAAGATCTTCGGCATTCCTCGATATGCAGGCACTGTTCGCTCGCGCGTGCGACCTTTGGGAGTGTGTTCTCCAGGCCTGTCAAGGGGTGTCGAGAAGTTGTCCGGATCCCTGGCTATGAGTCATGTCACCGGCATGCGGCGTTCGAGGTCCGACATGTGAGCTTGCGCTTATCGGGCTCGTCGTCGGGGGTGTCCGTCGGGTAAGAAGGTTCTTTACACCCCTCATCAGGGGCTCAGGGCGCGTGTGCGGCGTGCCCGTCGCGCAGGGGCCCGTGTGACCCAGTCGGCCGTCTCCCTGCGCGGTGCCCGCCCATTCCTCACCAGGAGTGGACAAACCCTCAAACCATGAACTCTTAAGGGGTAAGACAAAGTGGCAGCGGAGATCGTCAATCCTCGCAGCGACAGCGACGCCAGTACGGAGCAGGAGGCGGGCACGGAGCCCCTCGACTCCTTCGACCCCGCGTTCGCGCTGCACCGCGGCGGCAAGATGGCCGTGCAGGCCACCGTGCCGGTCCGCGACAAGGACGACCTGTCCCTGGCGTACACGCCCGGCGTCGCGAAAGTGTGCAGCGCGATCGCCGAGCAGCCCGACCTCGTCCACGACTACACGTGGAAGTCGTCGGTCGTGGCGGTCGTGACGGACGGTACGGCGGTGCTGGGACTCGGGGACATCGGGCCCGAGGCCTCCCTTCCGGTGATGGAAGGCAAGGCGATCCTTTTCAAGCAGTTCGGCGGTGTGGACGCGGTCCCGATCGCGCTCGACTGCACGGACGCCGACGACATCGTCGAGACGGTGGTGCGGCTCGCGCCCTCCTTCGGCGGCGTGAACCTGGAGGACATCTCGGCGCCACGGTGCTTCGAGATCGAACGCAAGCTCCAGGAGCGCCTCGACATCCCGGTCTTCCACGACGACCAGCACGGCACGGCCGTCGTGACGCTCGCGGCCCTGCGGAACGCCGCTCGGCTGAGCGGGCGGACCCTGGGCGAGCTGCGCGCGGTGATCTCGGGCGCGGGCGCGGCCGGTGTCGCCATCGCCAAGATGCTGGTGGAGGCCGGCATCGGGGACGTCGCGGTCGCGGACCGCAAGGGCATCGTGTCGGCGGACCGGGACGACCTGACCCCGGTCAAGCGGGAGCTGGCCGCCTTCACCAACAAGGCGGGGCTGTCCGGCTCGCTGGAGGCCGCCCTCGCGGGCGCCGACGTCTTCATCGGCGTCTCCGGCGGTACGGTGCCGGAGCCGGCGGTCGCCTCGATGGCGAAGGGTGCGTTCGTCTTCGCGATGGCCAACCCGAACCCCGAGGTACACCCGGAGGTCGCCCACAAGTACGCGGCGGTCGTCGCGACCGGGCGCTCGGACTTCCCGAACCAGATCAACAACGTGCTGGCGTTCCCGGGCATCTTCGCGGGCGCGCTGCAGGTGCGGGCGTCCCGGATCACCGAGGGCATGAAGCTCGCGGCGGCCGAGGCGCTGGCCTCCGTGGTGGGCGACGACCTCGCCGCGGACTACGTCATCCCGTCCCCGTTCGACGAGCGCGTCGCGCCCGCCGTGACGGCGGCGGTGGCGGCGGCGGCCCGTGCCGAAGGGGTCGCGCGCCGGTGACGGTGTGACGACTGAGCAGTGAACGGCCTCGTCCTTGGCGGACGGGGCCGTTCTCTTTCCCGGGGGCGGGGGCGGGGGCGGGAGCGGAGCAACGAGGGGGGCGCGGGGCGGTGGGTGCGGCCCGGTGGCGCGGGGGTGGCGGAGCCGGACGGCGCGAGGGTGGCGCCGGTCGGGTGGCGGAGCCGGACGGCGCGGGGGTGGCGCGGCTGGGTGGCGCGGGGTGGGGGCGGCCGGGTGACAAGAGGGCGTGTGTCACAGGGGCGGACGGTTTCGGATGGCGGGTGGGGAACCTATCGTCAAGGTCATGTTCGCTGTCTACGCCGCCCGAATCGACCGCGACCAGCCGCTGACCGGCCTGGAGTTGGGAGAGCGCCCGTCTCCCGAGGCCCGTCCCGGCTGGAGCGTCGTCGATGTCAGGGCCGCCTCCCTCAACCACCACGACCTGTGGTCCCTGCGCGGCGTCGGCCTCCCGGAGGACCGGCTGCCGATGATCCTCGGCTGCGACGCCGCCGGTGTCGACGAGGACGGCAACGAGGTCGTCCTGCACTCCGTGATCGGTCAGACGGGCCACGGGGTCGGTCCCAAGGAGCCTCGCTCCATCCTCACCGAGCGCTACCCGGGGACGTTCGCCGAGCAGGTCGCCGTGCCGACCTGGAACATCCTGCCCAAGCCGAAGGAGCTCTCCTTCGAGGAGGCCGCCTGTCTGCCGACCGCCTGGCTGACGGCGTACCGGATGCTGTTCACCAACGCCGGGGTGCGTCCCGGTGACTCGGTGCTGGTACAGGGCGCCGGCGGCGGGGTCGCCACGGCCGCGATCGTGCTGGGCAAGGCGGCGGGACTGCGGGTCTTCGCCACCAGCCGGGACGAGGCCA
Organism: Streptomyces sp. NPDC017890; assembly: GCF_044328675.1. NCBI lineage: Bacteria > Bacillati > Actinomycetota > Actinomycetes > Kitasatosporales > Streptomycetaceae > Streptomyces > Streptomyces sp. NPDC017890. The sequence goes on along the minus strand of NZ_JBIRHU010000004.1, from coordinate 294,300 downwards.
AGCGGAAACGGGCCGTGGAGCTGGGCGCCGTGGAGGCCGTCGAGCCGGGCGCGCGGCTGCCGCAGCGGGTCGACGCCGTCATCGAGACCGTGGGCGCCGCCACCTGGTCCCACTCGGTGAAGTCGCTGCGGCCGGGCGGCACGCTCGTCATCTCCGGCGCCACCAGCGGCGACCGGCCCTCCCATGCCGAACTGACCCGGGTCTTCTTCCTGGAGCTCCGGATCGTCGGCTCCACGATGGGTACCAGGGACGAGCTGGAGGACCTGCTGTCCTTCTGCGCCGCGACCGGCGTGCGTCCCGTCATCGACGAGGTCCTGCCGATGGACCGGGCTCGCGAGGGCTTCGAGCGGATGGCCTCCGGAGAGCAGTTCGGCAAGATCGTGCTCAGCGGCTCCTGATCCTCACGCGTTCTCAGGATCTCCTACGGCGGGCCCGGTTTTCCGGGCCCGCCGTTCGCGCTCTCCGAACCACTCCAGCATGTCAACCGGGGTTGACGATCCACAGAGTGTCAACCTACATTGACAGCATGAGTGAAGCAACGGATCTCGCCGCGCGTGCGGGTGACCGCGACCCTCGGGTCGGGCTGCGGGCCGTCGCCGCACTGCGGATGCTGCTGGAGCAGCTGGAGGCGGTGCAGGTGCGCAGCGCGCGCAGTCAGGGGTGGTCGTGGCAGGAGATCGCCAGGGAACTCGGGGTCAGCAGGCAGGCCGTGCACAAGAAGTACGGGAGGCGTTGATGTTCGAGCGATTCACGAAGGATGCCCGGGCCGTGGTGCAGGGGGCGGTCGAGCACGTCGAGGGGGCGCGGGCGCAGACCGTCGACGCCGAGCACCTGCTGCTCGCCCTGCTGGACCGGGAGGGCAGTCGCGCGTCCTTCGCGCTGTCGGCGCTCGGCGTCGGCGAACGCAAGGAGGAGGTACGGCAGGCCCTGGCGGAGGCGCGGCGCCGTGCCGGGCTGACGCGGGCCGAGACCGACGCCCTCGCCGGGCTGGGGATCGACGTCTCCGAGATCGTCGCCCGGGTGGAGGAGGCTCATGGCGTCGGTGCGATGTCCGGTGACCGGAAGGACAAGCGCTGGTGGTCCGGGCGCCGCAGCTTCGGCAAGGGTGCCAAGGAGGTACTGGAGCAGGCCTTGCGGGCCGCCGTCGCCCGGGGCGAGCGGCATATCGGGGACGAGCACATCCTCCTCGCCCTCACGGTCCGCCCCGGCGTGCCCGCCGAGGTGCTCGCCGACCTCGGGGTGACCCACGAGTCGCTGACCAGGGTGCTGGGCGGCGGAGCTGGGGAGGCCTGCGCCTGACGTGCGCGGCGCCCCGGCGGGGCGCCTCCGGCAGTGTGCCGGGGAGCCGCGCCGGGTGCCGCGCCGAGTGCCGCCCCGGGGGTGGCGTCGGGGCCGCGTCGGGGTGCCGCGTCAGGGGAGCACGTCGGGGCCCAGGCCTTCGGGACAAGTACCTTCGGGATTCAGGCCTTCGGTGCCCGCAGTGCCGCCCCGATGTGTGCCGCGGCCGTCGACAACTGGAGACGGGCGTCGCGGAGCTGGTCGGCAGTGACGCCGTGGTCCCGGGCCGCGTCCCGGATGTCGTCCCGGAAGCGGTCGAGCAGCCGGTCCAGGTCGCGGGCCGGGTCGCCGGTGGAATCCGCGGTGTCCTCGTGGGCCCAGGAGGGGGCGTAATCGGCCGGGAAGTCCTCGCGGGTCGCGGAGTACTCGGGCCGGTGCGCGTTCGGGCCGGTGTCGGTGCGCCCGAATCCCCAGTCCTTGCCGAACTCCTTACCGAAGTCCTTCCCGAAGTCGCCGACCTCCTTGGCCAGTTCGCTCAGGCCCTCGCGCAGCCCCGTCGGCCAGTCGCCCCGCGAGAAGTGGTCCTGGACCTGCTGCTGGACCCGTTGGGCGATGCGCTGCACCTCCTCCTGCGCCTGCGCCCGGGCCCGCTCCTGGGCCTCCTTGGCTTGGTGCCGGGCCCGCTGGGCCTCCTCTCGGGCGCGGCGGCTCTCGTCCTTGGCGCGGCGGGCCTGCTCCTTCCACTCCTGCTTGACGCGCCGCATCTCCTCCTTGGCGGCGCGCCAGGCCTCCTTGTCGTCGGTGTCCGCGGTGTCCGCGGTGCCGGCGGAGGAGTCGTCGCCCTCGCCGTGCGCCCCCGGGCCGGAGCCCCGACGGGCGGCGCTGGCCGCGGCTCGCATCTCCCGGCGCAGGTCACCCGCGGCGCCGCGCACGTCGGCCCGGATCTCGGCGGCGAGCTCGGCGACCGACTCCCGGATCTCCAGCTCCAGGTCGGCCAGTTCACCACTGCGGTCGGCCAGCTCGGCACGGCCGGCGTCGGTGATGGCGTACACCTTGCGGCCGCCCTCGGTGGTGTGGGTGACCAGGCCCTCGGCCTCCAGCTTGGCCAGGCGCGGGTACACCGTGCCGGCCGATGGCGCGTACAGGCCCTGGAAGCGCTCTTCGAGGAGCCGGATCACCTCGTAGCCGTGGCGCGGGGCCTCGTCCAGGAGCTTGAGGAGGTAGAGACGGAGGCGGCCGTGCGCGAAGACGGGGGGCATGTCAGAGCACCTTCTTTTCGGTCGTGCCATCGGCCGGGGCGTCGGTGGCGCCGTGATCCTGGCCGGAAGCGGAATTGTCCCCCGAGTTGTCCTGCGCGTCGCCCTCCGGGCCGGTGTCCTCGGGCCCCCGATCCCACGATGTGTCCTCCGCTGCCGGACGGCGCAGCAGGGCTATCGAGCCGGAGATGGTCGTGGCCTTCAGCCGGCCGTTGCCCGCGCCGAGCCGGCCGGTGATCCTCTTGGCACCCCACTGGCCGCCCACCCGGAGGTCCTCGAAGGCGCTGGAGACCGTGCCGCTGGCCGTGTTCGCCTCCACCCGGGCGTCGGCGGGCTGGGGCAGCCGGATGGCGATCTCGCCCGAGACGCTGGTCAGGTTGATGTCGGTGGGGCCGCCGGCCGTGTCCAGGTCGACGATCATCGACCCGCTCACGGAGTCCGCCCGGACGGAGGACCCCGCCTCCACCACCGTCAGGTCGCCGGAGACGGAGTTGAAGCGCAGGTCTCCGCGGAGGGCCTGTGCCTCCACATTCCCGGAGACGGTGTCCGTGCGGACCGGGCCGGCGAGGCTCACCAGCGTGGTGTCCCCGGTGATGCCCTTCACCTCGGCGCGCCCGTCGAGCCCGGAGATGACGGCCGAGGCACCGACCACGCCGACCTCCACGCGGGTGCCGCTCGGCACGGCCAGGGAGACCACCGCGCTGCGGCGCCAGCCCTTGCGGTCGAGCCACTTGAGGAAGCCCTTCCAGGGCAGGTCCTCGTAGGCCACGGTGAGCACGCCGTCCTGGTGGGTCACGATCAGGGGTGGTCCCTCGGTCTCGGAGACCTCCAGGCGGGCGGAACCTTCGTCCGTGCCCACGACGTTCACTGTTCCATTGACGATGCGTACCTGGAGCTCGCTCACGGACTCGTCGAAGGTGAGTTTCCTGGGCTCCGCGACGGACCACTCGGGCATGGTGCAGACCTCCTCGACCGAACGCGCCATATCGCGTCCTCCCTAATTCACGATATATCGCGGGCCTGGAAAGTCAAGGGACACGTTCCGGTGATCCGTGCTCGGACGGGGAGCCTCGATTGCCCTAGCTTGTGAACATGCCGACGGAAGAGTCCGTATCTGCCTCCGCCTCCGCTTCGGGTGCCCTGCTCCTGTGCCGCGCCGCGCCGGACTCGGTCGCCGTCGTCGTCCCGCTCCTGGGCGAACGCATGCCGCTGCTCCGGGCCGGCGAGGAGTGGAGCGTGCTCGTCCCCCAGGGCGGACCCTGGCGGCACGGCGACGAACCGGTCGACCGGGTGCTCACCGGCTGGGCGGCGGCGCTCGCCGTCGGCGCCCCGTGGCCCGTGATCGCCCTGTGGTGGGACGCCGACCGGGCCGGCTGCACCCTCGCGTCCGGTTTCCGCCGCACCGTCGGTTACGTGTGGCTCGCGGACGGCACCCCGGCCGGCGAGGACGAGGCGATGCGCACGTTCGCCGGCCGTCTCGGCCTGGACCCCGTACTGGACCTCCAGTCGCTGGACCGGCTGACGAGGCCCGACCCCGAGGCCGACGCCCGTACCAGGATGCGCGGACTGCTCGCGGTCCTCACGCGCGCGGGAGTCGCCCTCCCCGCCGGTCTCGTCCCCGGCGAATCCGCCGACCGCCTCGGCGCCGCCGCCCGCGCCCTGCCCGGCGTCACGCGGACCGAGGCCGCCGGGCGGCGCCCGACCGCCGGCGAAAGCCGTCTCGCCCCCTGGATGCCCTGGGTGGGCGGACCCGGAGCCCGCGCCCTGGCCCTGGCCCAGATGGCGGCCGGGCTGCCGCTCACCGCCTGGGCTCTGCGGCGCCGCAGCGGGGGCTGGATCACGGCGGGGGTGCTTCTGGTCGCGCACGGAGCGCTGGGGATGGCGTACGGGCTGACACGGAGTCCGTGACAGCCACTGGGGTTGTGGTGGCGGACAGCCTCCGGGGCCGTGGCGGGGCCTCACCTTTGGGGCCGTGGCGGGGCCTGACCTTTGGGACCGTGGCGGGGCCTGACCTTTGGGACCGTGGCGGGCGCTCACCTTTGGGGCCGTGGTGGCGGACAGCCTCTGCAACCGTAGCGGGGCTCACCTCTGGGACCGTGGCGGTGGGCAGCCTCTGGGACCGTGGCGGCGGACAGCCACCGGGGCCGTGGCAGCGGGCAACCTGCGGGACGCGGCGAGGGGACAGCCTCCCGGACGCGGCGGCGTACCCCGTGGAACTACTCCTCGTCGTCCTCGTCGTCCAGCCGCGCCAGCCAGGTCGCCAGCCGCTCCACCGGCACCTCGAAGTCGGGGTTGAGGTCGACGAAGGTCCGCAGCTGCTCGGCGAGCCACTCGAAGGTGACCTCCTCCTCGCCGCGCCGCTTCTCCAGTTCCTCGATGCCGCGGTCGGTGAAGTACAACGTGCTCTCCGTCGGATGGGTCGGCTGGACCGACTGAGTCGAACAGGGGATGGGGTTCCGTGGGAAACCGCTGGTCCCAGGATAGGCGCGCCCGTACCCGCGCCCGCACGCTCCCGGCCGCCGGTACGGGTACGTACGCCGCAGGGCCCGGCCCCGGTCTCCCGGGGGCCGGGCCCTGCGACGTCAGGCCGGTTGTTCAGGCTCAGGCCTCGAACACCTCACGCACCAGCTGCTCCTGCTCGGCCTGGTGCCGCTTGGCGGAACCCACGGCCGGGGACGAGCCGTGCGGGCGCGAGATGCGCCGCAGACGCTCACCGTGCGGGACGTCGGCGCCGACCGCCAGGTCCAGGTGGTCGATCAGGTTGAGCGCGATGAACGGCCAGGCACCCTGGTTCGCCGGCTCCTCCTGGGCCCACAGGTACTTCTCGGCGTTCGGGTACTTGGCGATCTCCGCCTGGAGCTCGGCACCCGGCAGCGGGTACAGGCGCTCGATGCGGATGATGGCCGTGTCCGTGATGCCGCGCTTCTTCCGCTCGGCGTCGAGGTCGTAGTAGACCTTGCCGGCGCAGAAGACGACCTTCTTGACCGCGGCCGCGTCGACCGAGTCGTCGCCGATGACCGGGCGGAACTGGCCCGTCGTGAACTCCTCCGCCTTCGACGCCGCGGCCTTCAGGCGCAGCATCGACTTCGGGGTGAAGACGACCAGCGGCTTGTGGTGCGGGTTGTGCACCTGCCACCGCAGGAGGTGGAAGTAGTTCGACGGAAGGGTCGGCATCGCGACCGTCATGTTGTTCTGCGCGCAGAGCTGGAGGAACCGCTCCGGGCGGGCCGAGGAGTGGTCCGGGCCCTGGCCCTCGTAGCCGTGCGGCAGCAGGAGGGTGACGCCGGAGGTCTGGTTCCACTTCTGCTCGGCCGACGAGATGAACTCGTCCACGACCGTCTGCGCACCGTTGACGAAGTCGCCGAACTGCGCCTCCCACATCACCAGCGCGTCGGGGCGGGCCAGCGAGTAGCCGTACTCGAAGCCCATCACCGCGTACTCGGAGAGCAGGGAGTTGTACACGTTGTACCGGGCCTGGTCCTCGGCCAGGTACAGCAGCGGCGTGAACTCGTCGCCCGTCTCGCGGTTGATGAGCACCGCGTGGCGCTGGCCGAAGGTGCCGCGCTGCGAGTCCTGGCCGGACAGCCGGACCGGGACGCCCTCGAGGAGCAGCGAGCCGACGGCGAGGGTCTCGCCCATGCCCCAGTCGATCGTGCCGTCCTCGACCATCGCCGCCCGGCGCTGCAGCTGCGGCAGCAGCCGCGGGTGCACGGTGACGTGGTCGGGGATGTTGACCTGGGACTCGGCGATCCGCTTGACGGTCTCGGCGGTGACCGCGGTGTTCACGGCGACCGGGAACTCGGCCTGCGGGTCCGAGGGCTCCGCGGCGGACGGCTGGGCAGCCGCCTCGCGGACCTCGGTGAAGACCTTCTCCAGCTGGCCCTGGTAGTCCTGCAGAGCCTGCTCGGCCTCTTCCAGGGTGATGTCGCCGCGACCGATGAGGGACTCGGTGTACAGCTTGCGCACCGAGCGCTTCTTGTCGATCAGGTCGTACATCAGCGGCTGGGTGAAGGCCGGGTTGTCGGTCTCGTTGTGACCGCGGCGGCGGTAGCAGATGAGGTCGATCACCACGTCCTTGTTGAACGCCTGGCGGAACTCGAAGGCCAGGCGCGCCACGCGGACGCAGGCCTCCGGGTCGTCGCCGTTCACGTGGAAGATCGGGGCCTCGATCATGCGGGCCACGTCCGTCGCGTACATGGAGGAACGCGACGACTCCGGGGCGGCGGTGAAGCCGACCTGGTTGTTGATGACGACGTGGACCGTGCCGCCGGTGCGGTAGCCGCGCAGCTGCGACATGTTCAGGGTCTCGGCCACCACGCCCTGGCCCGCGAAGGCCGCGTCGCCGTGGACCGCGACCGGCAGGACGGTGAAGTCGGTGCCGCCCTTGTTGATGATGTCCTGCTTGGCGCGGGCGACGCCCTCGACGATCGGGTCGACCGCCTCCAGGTGCGACGGGTTGGCGACCAGCGAGACCTTGATCTGCTCGCCGTCCAGGCCGGTGAAGGTGCCCTCGGCGCCCAGGTGGTACTTCACGTCGCCGGAGCCGTGCATCGACTTCGGGTCGAGGTTGCCCTCGAACTCGCGGAAGATCTGCGCGTACGACTTGCCGACGACGTTGGCGAGCACGTTCAGCCGGCCGCGGTGGGCCATGCCGATGACGACCTCGTCCAGGCGGGACTCGGCCGCCGAGTCGATGACCGCGTCCAGCAGCGGGATGACGGACTCGCCGCCCTCCAGGGAGAACCGCTTCTGGCCGACGTACTTGGTCTGCAGGAACGTCTCGAACGCCTCGGCGGCGTTCAGCCGGCGCAGGATGCGCAGCTGCTCCTCGCGCTCCGGCTTGGTGTGCGAGCGCTCGATGCGGTCCTGGATCCACTTGCGCTGCTTCGGGTCCTGGATGTGCATGAACTCGACGCCGGTGGTGCGGCAGTACGAGTCGCGCAGCACGCCGAGGATGTCGCGCAGCTTCATCAGCGACTTGCCGGCGAAGCCGCCGACCGCGAACTCGCGCTCCAGGTCCCACAGGGTGAGCCCGTGCTCGGTGATGTCCAGGTCGGGGTGCTTGCGCTGCTGGTACTCCAGCGGGTCGGTGTCGGCCATGACGTGGCCGCGGACCCGGTAGGAGTGGATCAGCTCGAAGACGCGGGCGGCCTTGGTGACGTCGTCGTCGTGCGAGGCGTCGATGTCCTTGAGCCAGCGGACCGGCTCGTAGGGGATGCGCAGCGCCTCGAAGATCTCGTCGTAGAAGCCGTTCTCGCCGAGGAGCAGGTTGGCGACCTGGCGCAGGAACTCGCCGGAGGCGGCGCCCTGGATGACCCGGTGGTCGTAGGTCGACGTGAGCGTCATGACCTTCGAGATGCCGAGCTTGTTCAGCGTGTCCTGGCTGGTGCCCTGGAACTCCGCCGGGTAGTCCATCGAGCCGACGCCCATGATGACGGCCTGGCCGGGCATCAGGCGCGGCACCGAGTGGACGGTGCCGAGGCCACCGGGGTTGGTCAGGGAGACCGTGACGCCGGTGAAGTCGTCCATCGTCAGCTTGCCGTCGCGGGCGCGGCGGACGATGTCCTCGTAGGCCTGCCAGAACTCGAAGAAGTTCAGCGTCTCGGCCTTCTTGATCGCCGCGACGACCAGCTGGCGGTCGCCGTTGGGCTTGACCAGGTCGATGGCGAGACCGAGGTTGACGTGCGCCGGCTTGATGAGGGTCGGCTTGCCGTCCTTCTCGCCGAACGCGTAGTTCATCGTCGGCATGGCCTTGATGGCCTGCACCATCGCGTAGCCGATCAGGTGCGTGAAGGAGATCTTCCCGCCCCGGGCGCGCTTGAGATGGTTGTTGATGACGATGCGGTTGTCGAACAGCAGCTTCACAGGGACCGCGCGCACGGACGTGGCCGTGGGCAGCTCCAGTGAGGCGTTCATGTTCTTCACGACCGCGGCGGCGGGACCGCGCAGGGTCACCAGCTCGGGGCCCTCGGGGGAGGCGGTGGCCTCCTTGGCGGGCGCGGCGGCCTTCGCCTGCGGCTTGGCGGCGGGCTTGGCCGGGGCCGGAGCGGCCGGAGCCGCCGGTGCGGCAGCGGCGGGCTGCGCGGCCGGCTTCGCGGCTGCGGCGGCCGGCTGGGCCGCCGTCCGGGGCTGGGCCTGGGCCGGAGCCTGGGCGGGAGCCTGCGCCTGCGGTGCGGGGGCGGCCTGCGGCGCGCTGCCGGAGTCCGCGCTCGTGGCACCGGAGCCCGTGGCACCGGAGGCGGCCTGGGCCGCGGGCGCGCCCGGCTTGTAGTCGGCGAAGAAGTCCCACCAGGCTCGGTCCACGGAGTTCGGGTCCTGGAGGTACTGCTGATAGATCTCGTCGACGAGCCACTCATTGGCACCGAACGCGGCCGCGGGGTTCTTGCCCGCGTTGCCCGCTTGGTCGGTGTCGGTCGAGATGCTCGAGTTACTGGGGGACTGTGGCGACACGGCGAGAACCGCCCTCTTCCGCTTCTTCACAAGATGGTGGACAGCGGGAATCAAGGCTACGCCTCCCGGACCCGGAAGGTCAGACCGGGCCGTTCATCGTCGCGTAAGTCACATCGCAGACCGCGTTTCGGCGCTGTAAATGGCGGGAAATAAGCGAGGTTCCGCTGCATGCGGGAAGGGGAGACCGGGACCCGGCGCCGAGAGGACGCGGGTCTCTACCTGGACTGCGCCTGATCACACGTGTCCGCCGGTGCGGACGGCAGTGGATCTTGACGCTCCGCTTCGAACCCTACGTCAATTCGATGCCGGGGGGAGACCCGGAAGGGTGATCAGGATGCGGCAGCCGCGCTCGGATTCGGCCACTCCGATCCGGCCGCCGTGCAGATCCACCGCCCAGCGCGCGATCGCCAGGCCCAGCCCGGTGCCGCCGTCGCTGCCCGGACCGTGCGGCCGGGACACCGAACCCCGGTTGAACCGCTCGAACACCCGGCGCCACTCCGAGCGCGGAATGCCGGGGCCCTCGTCGAGAACCTCCAGCTCCAGCGACTCCGGAAGGTCCCCGCGCCGCGCCCTGACCGTCACCCGGCCGTGCGGCGGGCTGTGCTTGACCGCGTTGTCGATGAGGTTGGCGACGACCTGGTGGATGCGCTCGGGGTCGGCGTGCGCGGTCAGGTCGGGCGGGAAGACGTCGAGGGCCAGGTGCACGTCGGTGCGGGTGTGGCTGCCGGACCCGGAAGCGATGCCCGCGCGTGCCGAAGCGACCATGTTGGCCTCCTTCAGCACGCCGGAGAGGTACGGCCAGACCTCGAAGCGCCGCTTGCGCAGCGGTATGACGCCGTTGTCCAGGCGGGAGAGGTCCAGCAGCGTCTCCACCAACCGGCCGAGCCGCTCCGTCTGCCCGAGCGCCGTCCGCATGGTCTCCGGATCGGCCTCGGTGACCCCGTCGACGATGTTCTCCAGCACCGCGCGCAGGCCCGCGATGGGGGTGCGCAGCTCGTGCGAGACGTTCGCCACCAGCTCCTTGCGCTGGAGGTCCTGGGCCTCCAGGTCGTCGGCCATGCGGTTGATGGTGACGGCCAGGTCGCCCAGCTCGTCGCGGCGGTTCTCGCGGACCCGGCGCGTGTAGTCGCCGTGCGAGATGGACCGGGCCACGGCGTTCATCTCGTCCAGCGGCGCGGTCAGCGAGTGCGCCACGAACTGGGTGATCAGCAGTGTGGCGATCATCGAGAAGACCGTGATGAAGCGCAGCTCCGTCTTGGTGTGCACCGCTATCACCGAGAGGCCGGTGGTGATCAGCACCGACGTGACGACCAGCGCGCCCAGCTTGGTCTTGATCGAGAACGGGCGTACGCCGCCCCAGGGTTCCCCGGTGCTCCGGGGGCCAGGACTCCTCCGTGCGGCCTCCCGCCCTGCGCTCATGGCGCCGGCGTCTCCAGCGCGTACCCCACGCCGTGCACCGTACGGATCCGCTCGGCCCCGATCTTGCGGCGCAGCGCCTTGATGTGGCTGTCCACGGTCCGGGTGCCGGAGGCGTCCGCCCAGTCCCACACCTCGGCCAGCAGCTGCTCCCGGGAGAGCACCGCGCGCGGGGTGTTCGCCAGGCAGGCCAGGAGGTCGAACTCGGTGGGGGTGAGGTGGACGTCCTCGCTGCGCACCCGTACCCGGCGCTGCGCGTGGTCGATCTCCAGCTCGCCGAGGCGCAGGATGCCGCTGCGCGGCGTCGAGGCGGCCACGACGGCCCGCTCCACCCGGCGCAGCAGCACGTGCACGCGCGCGGCCAGCTCGCGCATCGAGAACGGCTTGGTCATGTAGTCGTCGGCGCCCACGCCGAGCCCGACCAGCATGTCGGTCTCGTCGTCGCGCGCGGTGAGCATCAGCACCGGCACCGGCCGCGCGGCCTGCACGCGGCGGCAGACCTCCAGGCCGTCGAAGCCGGGCAGCATGATGTCGAGGATCAGCAGGTCGGGCTGCCATGCCTCGGCCGTGTCGACGGCGGCCGGACCGTCGCCCGCCGTTTGCACCAGGAACCCCTCGGCGCGCAGGCGGGTCGCGATGGCGTCCACGATCGTCTGGTCGTCCTCGACCACCAGCACCCGGCGCTGGGCGCCCGGGGTAGCCGTCGCCGTGCCGTTGTGGGAGGTCTGTGTCTGCTCCATCGCCCGCCCCTGAGGTGTGCTTACCGGAATCAGTGGGGTGATCCCTCGTCTGCGCATGACTGCGATTGACGCTTGAATGACCGCGTCAGGTCAGCAGCGTACGGGGATTCACCGCGCCTTTGCTATCCAGGTCCGACGCCGAGGTGGACGACGTCCGGAACGCCCCGGGCAACGGGGATCTCTTCGGTACGCACCTGCTGGAACCCGGCATTACGCAAGGTTTCTTCGAATTCCGGAGAGGGCTGCGCGGACCAGACGGCAAGCACCCCGCGGGGCCTCAACACCCGTGCGCAGCCCGCCAGTCCGAGGGGTGAGTAGAGCCCGTCGTTGCCCTCGGTGACGGTCCAGCCGGGGCCGTTGTCGATGTCGAGGCAGAGCGCGTCGTATGTGTCGGACGTCTCATTGACGTACCGCACCAGATCCGCTTCCACGATCTCCGTGCGCGGATCGGCCAGGGCCTCGGCGGACAGCGGGGCCAGCGGGCCGTCCCGGTGCCAGTCGATGACGGCGCGCTCGCGTTCGACGACCGCGATCCGGCCCCAGCGGGGGTCGGCGGCCGCGTGTGCGAGCGAGAAGCCGACGCCGAGCCCGCCGATGAGCAGGTGCGGCGCACTCCGCCCGCCACCCGGGGTGAGGGCGTCGGCCGCCGCGTCGACCAGCCGTCGCTCCGAGCGCCCGTCGGAGGTGTCCATCAGGAAGCAGCCGTTCGCGATGATCTGCAGCAACGCCCCGTGCCGGCGCAGGACGACCTCACCGTGCGGGCCCTCGCGACGGTCCAGCACTTCGGGGATGCCGTGGTCGTGGGAGTCATGGGAAGTGATGGGCATCGACCCATCCTGGCAGTGGGAATGCCGGGCGGTCCGGCCGTGCTCTCACCCACAGGGTCCGAAGCGGGCCGAAGCGCCTCCGCCCTCCGCTCCTTGATCGCTCAGAGCGAACACGCTTTGGGGAACAATCATGGACTCCCTTTCATTGAGTCGATGTAACTCAACTTGACTGCCGAAGGGGAGATCATGGCTGCTGAGTCCGAAGCCTTCACACCGCTCACCCTGCCCGTGCTGCCGCTCGACGACGAGGTGGTGCTGCCCGGGATGGTCGTCCCCCTCGACCTGAGCGACACCGAAGTACGCGCCGCGGTGGAGGCCGCCCAGGCCGCCGCCGGGGCCGAGCCCGGCAAGCCCCGGGTCCTGCTCGTCCCGCGCGTCGACGGCACCTACGCCGGGACCGGCGTCCTCGGCACGGTCGAGCAGGTCGGCAGGCTGGCCGACGGCGATCCGGGCGCCCTGATCCGCGGACGGGCCCGGGTGACGATCGGCGCCGGCACCACCGGCCCCGGCGCCGCGCTGTGGGTGGAGGGCACGCGTGTCGACGAGACCGTGCCCGAACCCCTGCCCGGCCTGGTCACCGAACTGGTGAAGGAGTACAAGGCGCTGGCCACCGCCTGGCTGCGCAAGCGCGGTGCCTGGCAGGTCGTGGACCGCGTCCAGGCCATCGACGACGTCTCCGCGCTCGCCGACAACTCCGGCTACTCGCCCTTCCTCACCACCGAGCAGAAGGTCGAGCTCCTGGAGACCGCCGACCCGGTCGCCCGCCTCAGGCTCGCCACCCAGCAGCTGCGCGACCACCTGGCCGAGCAGGACGTCGCCGAGACCATCGCCAAGGACGTCCAGGAGGGCGTCGACAAGCAGCAGCGGGAGTTCCTGCTGCGCCGCCAGCTCGAGGCCGTGCGCAAGGAGCTGCGCGAGATCAACGGCGAGCGGGAGGGCGAGGAGTCCGACGACTACCGCGCCCGCGTCGAGGCCGCCGACCTGCCCGAGAAGGTCCGCGAGGCCGCGCTCAAGGAGGTCGACAAGCTGGAGCGGTCCTCCGACCAGTCGCCCGAGGGCTCCTGGATCCGCACCTGGCTCGACACCGTCCTCGAACTCCCGTGGACCGTCCGCACCGAGGACGCCTACGACATCCAGGGGGCCCGGGCCGTACTGGACGCCGAGCACGCGGGCCTGGACGACGTCAAGGAGCGGATCACCGAGTACCTGGCGGTGCGCAAGCGGCGCGGCGACCGGGGTCTCGGCGTCGTCGGCGGGCGGCGCGGGGGCGCCGTACTGGCCCTCGTCGGCCCGCCCGGCGTCGGCAAGACGTCCCTCGGCGAGTCCGTCGCCCACGCCATGGGCCGCGAGTTCGTCCGCGTCGCCCTCGGCGGCGTCCGCGACGAGGCCGAGATCCGCGGCCACCGGCGTACGTACGTCGGCGCGCTGCCCGGCCGGATCGTCCGCGCCATCAAGGAGGCCGGGTCGATGAACCCGGTCGTGCTCCTCGACGAGATCGACAAGGTGGGTTCGGACTTCCGGGGCGACCCGGCCGCCGCCCTGCTCGAAGTCCTCGACCCCGCCCAGAACCACACCTTCCGGGACCATTACCTGGAGGTCGAGCTCGACCTGTCCGACGTGGTCTTCCTCGCCACCGCCAACGTCCTGGAGGCCATCCCGGAGGCCCTGCGGGACCGCATGGAGCTGGTCCGCCTCGACGGCTACACCGAGGACGAGAAGATCGTCATCGCCCGCGACCACCTGCTGCCGCGCCAGCTGGAGCGGGCCGGGCTCGACAAGGACGAGGTCACGGTCGACGAGGGCGCCCTGCGCAAGCTGGCAGGCGAGTACACCCGCGAGGCGGGCGTGCGCACCCTGGAGCGGTCGATCGCCCGGCTGCTGCGCAAGGTGGCGGCCCAGCACGAACTGGGCGAGCGGGAACTGCCGTTCACGATCACGGACGGCGACCTGCGCGCCCTGATCGGCCGGCCGCACCACGTGCCCGAGTCCGCCCAGGACCCGGCCGAGCGCCGCACCTCGGTGCCGGGCGTGGCCACGGGCCTCGCGGTGACCGGCGCCGGCGGCGACGTCCTGTACGTCGAGGCGTCGCTGGCCGACCCGGAGACGGGCGCGGCGGGTCTCACCCTGACCGGTCAGCTGGGCGACGTGATGAAGGAGTCGGCGCAGATCGCGCTGAGCTTCCTGCGCAGCCGCGGCGCCGAGCTGGAGCTGCCGGTGGCCGACCTGAAGGAACGCGGCGTTCACATCCACTTCCCGGCGGGCGCGGTGCCCAAGGACGGCCCGAGCGCCGGCATCACGATGACGACGGCGCTGGCCTCACTGCTTTCCGGGCGGCTGGTCCGCACCGACGTGGCGATGACCGGCGAGGTGTCGCTGACCGGCCGCGTGCTGCCGATCGGCGGGGTCAAGCAGAAGCTGCTCGCGGCGCACCGGGCGGGCGTCACCACGGTGATCATCCCCAAGCGCAACGAACCCGACCTGGACGACGTCCCGGCCCAGGTGCTGGACAAGCTCGACGTCCACGCCGTCACCGACGTCCGCCAGGTCCTGGAACTGGCGCTCGCACCGGCGACGAGCGGTGTGGGGTCGGAGGTTCCGGTCGCGGCGTGACGGACGCTGCCGGAAGGGGCGGAGGCCCGGGTCCCGTGAGGGGCCCGGGCCTTCGTCGTACGTGTCGTGTGTCAGCCGTTGGCGAGCGCCCGGACGCGGTCCAGGGCGCCGTTGAACTTGTTGTGGTCCCCGACCGTCGGCCCGGACGAGGTGTACTGCCACATCGTGTAGTAGCCCCAGCCGGCCGGCAGCGTGCCCACGGTGGAGGCGTACCGGGCGACCCACAGCGGGTTGTTCGCCGCGAAACCGCCGTAGTTGCCCGTGCACTGGGTCCACCAGCTGGTGGCCGTGTAGATCACGGCGTCGCGGCCGGTGCGGGCCTTGTAGGTGTTCAGGAAGTCCCGGATCCAGGAGACCATCTGGCTCTGCGTCTTGCCGTAGCAGGTGGCCCCGTACGGGTTCCACTCGATGTCCAGCGCGCCCGGCAGCGTCTTGCCGTCGCGGGACCAGCCGCCGCCGTGGTCGACGAAGTAGTTGGCCTGGGCGGCGCCGCTCGTGGTGTCCGGGGTGGCGAAGTGGTAGGCGCCGCGGATCATGCCGACGTTGTACGAGCCGTTGTACTGCTGGGCGAAGTAGGGGTTGGTGTAGTACGTCCCCTCGGTGGCCTTGACGTAGGCCCACTTGACCCCGCTGTTCCACAGGGTCGACCAGGCGACGTTGCCCTGGTGGCTGGAGACGTCGACGCCCTCCGTCTGGGTGGCGTCGCCCGGCACCGGGGTGCCGTGCCGCCCGTCGTGCTCCAGGACCCCCATGCCCATGTGGGCGGAGCCGCGCGGCGGGATGTCGGCGGCCGACGAGGAGTGCGCGGGGAGGGTGAACACCAGGGAGAACGCGGCGAGCAGGATCCCGGTGACGGCGAAGCGCCGCCCGCGGGCCGATCCGGATCTGTGCACGAGCATGACGTGCCTCCGATGGCTCGGTGGTGCTCGGTGGGGGATGCGTGAGTGGGGAGAACCCACGGGTGGCGCGGCACGGTGGCGTGAGCATGCCATCCAGGGGTCCGGGTGAAGACGCTACGCACGTAGAACGGGGGTGGGAAGAGGGACCGGAAGCTTCCGGTGGTCTAAGCCTGCGAAATACTTGCCGAGCTGCGGTGATGCCGGCCCGTGGCGGAAACTTTCAGGACCGGGAAAATCGAGGCAGGGGCTGACGTGCACGAAGACGGGAACGGCGGCGGTCGCGGAGTCGACGCCGAAGTGTCCGGCAGTGGTGTGAACCAACCGGAGTTCCTGGCACTGGAGCGGGAGTTGACGGTCCTGCTCCGGCGGGCCCGCGCCAGCCAGGGCGAGATGGCCCGGGAGGTCCACCCCGACCTGGAGTCCTCCGCGTACGGCCTTCTCGTACGGCTCGGCGAGTGCGGGGGGCAGCGGGCCACGGAACTCGCCGCCTACATCGGCGTCGGCAAGGCGACGATGTCCCGCCAGCTGCGCGCCCTGGAGGACCTCGGCCTCGTCGCCCGGGAACCCGACCCCGCCGACGGCCGCGCCTGGCTGGTCACCCTGACCCCGGAGGGCCAGGCACGCGTCGGCCGGGTGCGGGAGGCCCGCCGCGCGCGGTACGCCGGCCGGCTCGCCGACTGGGACCCGCGTGAGGTGACCGAACTCGCCCGGCTGCTGCACGAGCTGAACCGGGGTATGGAGAAGTAGGACCGCGGCCCCCCGGCGAGAAGCGTGCCCGGAGCCCTCGGGTCCCTGGCAGTAGCAGGGCCGGAGCCCTCGGCGAGAAGCGTTCCCGGAGCCCCCCCCCCCGGGCCCCCCGGCAGTAGCAGGACCGGAGCCCCCGGGCCCCCGGCAGTAGCAGGGCCGGAGCCCCGGGACCCCGGCAGGAGCAGGGCCGGAGCTCCCGGGCGTCCCTGGCAGTAGCAGGGCCGGAGCCCTCGGCGAGAAGCGTGCCCGGGGCCCTCGAGCTGCCGGGCAGAAGCAGAGCCGGAGCCCCCGGCGTTCAGAGCTCCGCGTACACCACCGTGGCGTCGTCGTGCGCCTTGCCGCGTCCGAGGAACTCCCGGGCCCCCGCCGCGTCCGCGCGTTCCAGGTCCCGCACGCGGTCGAGCAGCGCCTGTGCGCCCTGCTTCCGCACCAGCGCGAGGCAGTCCGTCCAGTCGCCCTCCCGGAACGTCTCCACCCAACGCGCGGCTCCGTCCGTCAGCGCCGCCAGCGTCCGCACCTCCCCGCGCGGCAGCACCCCCGTCACCGCCCGCGCCGCCACCGCCGGGTCGGCCGCGGCGGTGAAGAAGCCGCCCTCCTTGTTGCGGTAGCCCGCGTCCACCAGCGCGTCCGTGGCGAGAGCCGAGCGGGGCAGCCGGGCCAGCCGGTCGTCCAGGACCGCCGTGACCCCGCCGCCGGGGGCCTCCACCAACAGGGCCGAGTCGGACAGGACCAGGTATTCGACGGTGGCGGGGGACCAGCGGGCCAGGACCACGGTCGCCTGCGGAGTCCGCGGGTGAGAAAGGTCACAGGTTTCCGCGTGCGCCGCCGAGGTACGAGCGATGGCGCGGGACAGGGCTTCGACGAGGGGGAGATCCGGGAGTGAAACGGTCAGTTCGGTCAGGGCTCCGCCGAGGCGCGCGGTGAACCAGGGAACGGAATGCAGACAGCCCGTCCCGGTCCGCGGCGGTGTCACGCCGTCCAGCACGACGAGCGAACCGCCTTGCCCCGAGGCGGGCAGCCCGACGCTCGCGAAGTCCTCGTTGGGGTGGGCGGCGAGGCCGGGTTCCGAGACGAGTTCCGTACGCATCCAGCCAGTCTGCACGACCCCTTCACAGTGTCCGCAAGAGGCTGTCAACTTCCCGGGTATCGACGCAGCGGCGCAGGTCAGGCGCCGGATTTGGGTTGGAATTCCGCACTCCGGCAACGCGCGGCGGCACATAGTGCCACCGCCCGTCGCAGACGTCCAACCGGCGCGCCGCACGGGCGTGTCGCACGAGCCGACGGAACTTGCCCACCAACTCCCCTCCGAGGTTCACTCCTTCGGGTGGCGGGTCGGATGATGCACGCCCACCGCCCACCGGCACTGGGAGGGTCGGGAACCGGTGGAGGGCCTGCCCTGCTCACGCGGTCATCCCGCCCGATGCGCAGTCGGCGGCCTGGGAAGAGCCCAGAGCGTGGCGGAGGGTGCACGCGCCGGCCGGTCAGTTGACGGAGCGCCACCCGGGCCCACGGGTACACGAGTCAGGAATGCGAGCACCGGTGCAGAAGACGCGGCCTCGTCGCACAGGCAAGCAGACGGCCCCCGCGGGGAGCGCGGAACACACCCCCGGCACCTCCACCCCGGCGCCGCCTCGGGCCCCCGTCGGCAAGGGCCGCCCGACCCACGTACGCAACCGCCTCATCGTCGCCGTGGCCGTCGTGGCCGCCGCCATCGCCGGAGCCGGAGCACCGTCGGTCGTGGCCGCCTCCGGGCAACTGCACGACTCCCAGGAACTGGTGACGCTCGCCGAGCGGACCCAGGGCGCGCTGACCCTCGCCCACTCCCTGGCCGACGAGCGCGACGAGGTCACCCCTTACATCGCCGCCGGCCGCCCGAAGTCCAAGGCGCCCTCCGAACAGCGCAGCGCCCGCGTCGACCGGCAGGTGGAGGAACTGCGTGCCGACACCGACACGCCCGCCTCCCTGCGCGAGGACCTCGACGCCGTCGCGGCGCTGCGCAGGGCGGCGCTCACCGGCAAGAGCACCGCTCTCCAGGCGCACGAGGCGTACTCGGAGGCGATCGCCGAACTCCACGCCCTGGCCGAGGAGCTGGCCGAGCGGATGCCGCCCCGCGCGGGCGCCGGTGCGTACGCCCTCGCCGAACTGGACACCGCCGTCCAGCAGGCCGCCGCCACCCGTGGGTTGCTCCTCGCGGCCCTGAACGTGCCGAGCAGCACCGAGACCGTCATCGACCCGATCACGGGCCTGCCGACCGAGACGACCACCTCCTCGGACGCCGACACCGAGCAGCGCGACGAGCTCGCCGCCGCCGCCCAGCAGGCCCGGGTGCGCTCCGACGCCGCGCTCGCCGACTTCCGCGAGGGAGCGCCCAAGGAGGCGCGGGACAGCTTCGACGCCACGGTCGCCGGCCCCGAGGTCAACTCCGCCGACAAGTACCTCGCCGGGCTCACGAACGAGCCGACGCTCTCCGACAACGACCTCAAGACCAGCACCAAGAGGGTGGACGCCGCGCTCTCGGCCCGCGTCGACGCCATGCGCGGCGCCGAGTCCGCCCTCTACGAGAAGCGCACCACGGCTCTGGAGCAGCTGCGCGACGACGACGTCACCGAGCTGGAGATCCGGATCGCCGCTCTCGGCGCCCTGCTCCTGCTGGCCGTGGGCATCGCCACCGCCATGGCCCGCACCCTCACCCGCCCGCTCTCGGTGCTGCGACGCGGCTCGGCGCGGCTGGCCGGCGCGCAGGACCCGACGGCCGAGGAGGCCGTCACCTTCACCGGCCGCAACGACGAGTTCGCCCAGGTCGTCCGCTCCGTCAACGCCCTGCACGCGCACGCCGCCATGCTCGCCGACCGCGTCAACACACTCGAGTCCGACCGCAAGCACCTCGTCGGTCAACGGCAGAGGATGGCCGACGCCCGCGAGGAACTGCGGGCCGAACTCGCCGCGTCGGCCGCCCAGCTGGACGTGGTGCGCAAGAGCATCGGCTCCACCTTCGTGAACCTCGCGCTGCGCACCCTCGGCCTGGTCGAGCGGCAACTCGCGGTCATCGAGAGCCTCGAGGAACGCGAGCAGGACCCGGAGCGCCTCGCCACCCTGTTCAAGCTCGACCACTTCGCGACGGTCATGCGCCGCCACAGCGAGAACCTCCTCGTCCTCGCCGGCACCGAGCACGTCCAGCACAGCGCCTCACCGGTGCCGCTGGTCGACGTGGTCCGGGCCGCGGTCAGCGAGATCGAGCGGTACGAACGCGTCCGCATCGCCGCGCTGCCGCCGCACGCGCACGTGGCCGGGTTCGCGGCCGACGACCTCTCCCACCTGCTGGCCGAACTGATGGAGAACGCCACCTCCTTCTCGCCGCCGGACCTGCCCGTCGAGGTCTCCGGCTGGCTGCTGGAGAACGGCGAGGTGATGCTCTCCGTCCGGGACGAGGGCATCGGCATGGCCACCGAGCGGCTCGAGCGCCTCAACGCCCGCCTCACCGACTTCGACCCGGACGCGCCCTACGACCAGGAGGGCGAGGACGGCCTCGGGCTCGGCCTGTACGTGGTGGCCCGGCTCGCCCACCGGCACGGGGCGCGCGTGCGGCTGCGGGAGCAGAAGCAGGGCGGTGTCGCGGCCGTCGTGGTCCTGCCGAAGACGCTGCTCGCCGCGGCACCCCCGGCCGCGCTCGTCCCGGCCGTGCCGATGCCCGAGGGCACGGGCTCCTTCTCCCTGCCGGGCGCCGACGCGGAGGCCAACTCCAACGTCCTGCACGGCCGCGCGGAGAAGGGCACGGACCCGCTCGTCGCCTCGGCGGAACAGGCCGTACGACGTGCGGAGGCCGACGGGGCGCAGGACTCTCGCTCCGAGGGCTCCGAGGGCTCCGAGGGCCTCGAGGGCCCCGAAGGGCCGGCGGAGCGCGAGAGCTCCGAGGAGCCCGAGGCCCCGGCGGACGCGGCGGACGCGGCCGACGCCGTCGATCCGGAGCCCACCCAGAAGGCGAAGGCCGACGAGGCGAAGGCCTCAGAGGCCGAGACCACTCCCGGCCACGACCTCCCCGACGACACCACGATGGCCCTCCTGCTGCCGGCGCAGGCGCAGGCGGAGTTCCGGGCGCCGGAACCGGAGCCCGCACCCGACCCCTACGCCATCGGTCCCGACGCCCACGACCGCGCGCCGGACGAGGGCACCGCGCCGGACGAGGGCATCGCGCCGGCCCAGAACACCGAGGACGTCGACAACACCGAGGACGTCCAGGACACCGAGGACGCCGAACCGGCCGAGCCCGTCACCGACAAGGGCCTGCCCAAGCGGACCCCCAAGGTCAGCACGCCCGCGGCGGTACCCAGGCCGCGCACGGCGGGCTCCGTGGACGCCGACGCGCTCCGCCGCCGCCTGGGAGGGTTCCGCCGGGGGGCGGAGGCAGGCCGCCGCGACGTCGAGGCGGAGCTCGCCGACCGTACCGGACACAACCAGGCGCCGAACGCCGCAGCAGGGACAACCGAGGAAGCCACGGGGGGCACTGTCGAGGAGGCAAGCAGTTGACCGCTCCCAGTACCTTCGGACTCAGTAGTGAAGCCCGCAATCTGCACTGGCTGCTGACCAACCTGGTCGAGGAGGTGCCCGGCATCCTCTCTGTCGCGGTGGTCTCCTCCGACGGCCTGCTCCTGCTCTCCTCCGACCAGGAGCTCCCCCACGCTCGAACGGGCTCCCGCGGGGGGACCCCCGTCACCGCGGCCCGCGAGGTCCGGGCCGTGCGCCGCGCCGGCCCGCGCGGTTCCGCCGCCGACCTCGCCACCGTCGTCTCCGGCGTCGGCAGCCTGACCGTCGGCGCCGCCCGGCTGGTGGGCTTCGGCCAGGTGAAGCACACGATGGTCGCCATGGACGAGGGCAGCCTGTTCGTGATGTCGATCAGCGACGGCTCGCTGCTCGGCGTGCACGGCTCCGCGGACGCCGACATGAGCGTCATCGCGTACCACATGGCGCTCTTCGTGGGCCGCGCCGGTCATGTCCTGACCCCCGAACTCCGCAGTGAGCTGCGGCAGTCCCTGGAGTCCGAGCCGACGGGGAGTGTCCGATGAGCAAGGGCCCCGGCAAGAACCCGAAGCTCCCGAAGCACCCGAAGGCCCTCCCCGTGCGCGGCGCCGACCGCAAGCCCGCCCGCGTGCGCCCCTACTCGCTCACCGGCGGCCGTACCCGCTTCGGCCACGTCCTGCTCGTGGAGACGTTCGTCGGCGCCACCGCCGGCACCGCCGCGCTCGAAGCCGCCGAGGAGCGCAAGGAACTGACGAACGGGTCGCTCACCTCCCGCGTGATGCCGGAGATGCGGGCCATCGTCGAACTGTGCCGCCGTATGCGTACGGTGGCCGAGATCGCCGCGCTGCTGAAGATGCCGCTCGGCGTGGTCCGCGTGCTCATCAGCGACCTCGCGGACCAGGGAAAGATCCGTGTGTACGGCACCGGAACCGGCCACGGCGCGGGCCGCCCGGACCGCGCTCTGCTCGAAAGGGTGCTCAGTGGACTCCGTCGTCTCTGACGCCGCCGCCTACGGCGTCTCCCCCCTCGTCGACCCCGACGAGCCCGTGCGGCCCTGGCAGACGGACCGCACCCGCGCGCCCGTCGCCACGAAGATCGTCGTCGCGGGCGGCTTCGGCGTCGGCAAAACCACGCTGGTCACCACCGTCTCGGAGATCACGCCCCTGCAGACCGAGGCGCTGATGACCGAGGCGAGCGAGGAGACCGACGACCTCACCGCCACCCCGGGCAAGCTCACCACCACCGTGGCCATGGACTTCGGCCGCCTCACGCTCGACGACGACCTGGTGCTCTACCTGTTCGGCACGCCGGGCCAGCAGCGGTTCTGGTTCATGTGGGACGACCTGGTGCGCGGCGCGATCGGCGCCGTCGTGCTGGCCGACACCCGCCGCCTGAAGGACTGCTTCCCCGCGCTGGACTACTTCGAGAGCTGCTCACTGCCGTACGTCGTCGCGGTGAACCACTTCGACGGCAGCGAGCTGTTCGAGGCGGAGGACGTGCGGGAGGCGTTGACGATCCCCGCGCACATACCTGTAATGATCATGGATGCGCGCCGTCGGATCTCGGCCATCGAGACCCTCTTGTCCCTCGTGGGCCACGCGCTCGACGAAACCCCCGAGTAGGAGACGGAACACCGCATGCGGAAGATACTCGTCGTCGGAGCCGGCCAGTCCGGTCTCCAGCTCGCCCTCGGCCTCCAGTCGCACGGCTACGAGGTCACCCTGATGTCCAACCGGACCGCGGACGAGATCCGCACCGGCCGGGTCATGTCGACGCAGTGCATGTTCCACACGGCACTCCAGCACGAGCGCGACCTCCAGCTGAACTTCTGGGAGTCCCAGGCCCCGAAGATCGAAGGACTCGGTGTCTCGGTGGCGGCCCCCGGCTCCTTCGACCCGGGCCCGTCGCAGCGCGCGATCGACTGGGTGGGGCACCTCGACGGCTTCGCGCAGTCGGTGGACCAGCGGGTGAAGATGGCCGGCTGGATGGAGACCTTCGCCCAGCGCGGCGGCCAGCTCGTCATCCACGGCGCGGCCGTCGGCGACCTCGACTACTTCTCCCGCGCCTACGACCTCGTCCTCGTCTCGGCGGGCAAGGGCGAGCTGGTCCAGATGTTCGGCCGCGACGCGTCCCGCTCCCCGTACACCGAGCCGCAGCGCGCGCTCGCGGTGGCCTACGTCCACGGGATGGGCCCGCGCCCGGAGCACCCGGACATGGAGGCCATCCGCTGCAACCTGGTCCCCGGCGTCGGCGAGATGTTCATCATGCCGACGTTCACGACGTCCGGCCGCGCCGACATCCTCTTCTGGGAGGGCATACCCGGCGGCCCGCTGGACGCCTTCAAGGACGTCAAGGACCCCTCGGAGCACCTCTCCCTGACCCTGGAACTCATGGAGAGGTTCCTCCCCTGGGAGTACGCGCGGGCCACCAAGGTCGAACTGACCGACGCCGGCGGCACCCTCGCCGGCCGCTACGCCCCCACCGTCCGCAACCCGGTCGGCCGCCTGCCCGGCGGCGGCCTGGTGCTCGGCGTGGCCGACGTGGTCGTCGCCAACGACCCGATCACCGGCCAGGGCTCCAACTCCGCCTCCAAATGCGCCGCCTCCTACCTCGCCTCCATCCTGGAGCAGGGGGAGAAGGAGTTCGACGAGGCCTGGATGCGGCAGACCTTCGACCGCTACTGGGAGACGGCCCAGCACGTCACCAAGTGGACCAACAGCATGCTCGCCCCGCCGCCGGAGCACGTCCTGAACCTGATCGGCGCCGGCACCCAGCTCCAGCCGGTCGCCGACCGCTTCGCCAACGGCTTCGACGACCCGGCCGACTTCGAGAACTTCTTCTACGACCCGGCGAAGACCGAGGGCTACCTCATGGAGGTCTCGGGCGCCGCGGGCGCGTAGCCGGCCGCGTACCCCTCGTCGGACCCGTCCGTCACCCCCTCGGGAAGCCTCGGCGGCGTGTACCGCCGCAGCGGCTCCCCGCCGGGGTCGGGCCGTACGGCGCCCAGGACCGGGTTGGCGGCGATCGGTGACACCTTGACCTCGGCGCCGGGGCGCGGCGCCTGGACGACCATCCCGTCGCCGAGGTACATCGCCACATGGGTGGCCTCGGGGAAGTACACGACCAGGTCACCGGGTCGCAGCCGGCCGAGCGGCACGCGCTCCAGCCGCGCCCACTGCTCCTGGCTGGTCCGCGGGATCGGTGCCCCGGCCCGCGCCCAGGCCACGGAGGTCAGCCCCGAGCAGTCGTACGACGCGGGGCCCTCCGCGCCCCACTCGTACGGCTTGCCGAGCTGCTCCACCGCGAACCGCACCGCCCGGTCGCCCTCGGCGGAGGGCTTGTCGTCGTCGCCGAGCGCACCGGACGCCATGAACCGCTCCTGCGCCTCGGTGATCCCGCTCTTCTCGAACTCCGCCAGCGCGGCCAGCTCCTCGGGGGTGAGGGAGGCGAGCAGCTCCTCGACGGCGAGCAGCCTCTCGCGTACGTCGTCCCGCTCCTCCTCCTGCCGCTCAGCGAGGGCGAGTTGCCTGTCCAGTGCCTTGCGTGCCCGCTCGGCCAGCGCGTCGGCCTTCTGCTCGGCGCCGGTCAGGCGGCCCACCGTCTCGGCACGCTGCCGGGCCAGCCGGCCGATCACGTGCCCCTGGTCGAGCGCGTGCTGCGGGTCGCGGGCCAGCAGCAGCCGAAGATAGGGGGAGAGGCCGCTGCTGTTCCGGTACTCCTGCCGGGCCAGCCGTCCGGCCGCACCGCGGCTGTCGTGCAGGGAGAGCCGGGTCCGGGACAGCGCGGCGTCCAGCCGCCTCACCAGGGTGCGCTGCTCCTTCAGGCGTTCCTCGGTGCCGTTGTAGGTCTCGGCGGCCTTCTCCGCCTCCCGGTACAGCCGCTGAAGGTCCGTCAGCAGACCGGCCACGGACCGGTCGCCGCCGGCGCCGCCGGGCTCGGGGTCGGCCGTGGCGGGCACGGGCGCGAGGGCGATCCCGGCCGTCACCGCCGCCGTGCACACCAGACGCAGAAACCTTCCTGACACGCCATCACCTCCGGGGCCGCGGGGCGGCTCGTCCGCTCCGCACGGCGAGCATGTGACGTGTTCGCGGGCTCCGCGCGCCGAGTGTGCGCGGTTCGGCGCAACGGGGTCACCCGTGGGCGTCGTCCGGTTTGCCACCCGGCGTGGCGTCTGGATCGGCGTCCGGCTTGGACCAGGGCCACTTCCGGGCGGAGCTCTTGCGGCCCTCGGGGTCGTACGCGTACTTCCAGCGGGCGAGCCGCAACCCGCCCCGGGAGTCCCGGGGCACCCGCCGGTACACGAGCACGGTGGGCGGGCCGCCGTCCGGATCCGGTACGGGGATGCGGTAGGTCTTCGGCGGGTGCCCGGTCATCCCGACCAGCACGGGCAGCACCCGCCCGTCCATGGGGCCGCCCTCGAAGGGGGTGTCTTCGCTCTTCACGGCACCAGTGTCAGCGATCCGCGCGCCGGTGTCAGAGCTCGCGCGCCGGTGTCAGATGTCCGCCGCCAGCGCCTCGACCAGCACCGCGGTCTGCGGGTCGCGGCGGGCGGTGACCGTCAGTACGGCGAGGAACTGCTCCACGAGCCAGTCCCGCAGCTCGTCGAGGGGCGGCTGCTTGTCCTCGTCCAGCCAGATCAGCGAGGCCGCCTCCACCGCCGTGATCCACATCCGTACGGTCATCCGCAGCCGGGGACCGGGTTCGGTGACGTCCAGGTGGCTCATGATGTGGTCGGCGGCGGCCCGGCGTACGCCGTCCACGATGGACGAGGTCCGGGAGGTCTCGGCCACGCTGCCGCCGCGCAGCAGGGCGCTGAAGCCGGTGTCGTGCTGGTCGACGAAGGCGAGATAGCGGTCCAGGGCCCGGGACAGCCGGGCCAGCAGCGGCCCCTCGCGGGGCTCGTCGAAGCACAGCCGCAGCTCGTCGGCTGCCGACCTGAGCGCGGCCTCGTACAGCTGCTGCTTGCCGCCCGGGAAGTACCGGTACACCAGTGGCCGCGAGACCCCGGCCTGCTCGGCCACGTCGTCCAGGGAGACCTCCTCCGGCGGCCGGTGCGCGAAGAGGGCGAGCGCCGCGCCGAGCAACTGGACGCGGCGCTCCTCGACGCTGAGCCGGCGGTAGGCGGGGGTGGAGGCCTGCGGGGTCATGACCGCAGCCTAATCGGCGCGGCCCCGTCCGGCGGCTACGCCAGCAGCCCCGACGACTTCCACAGCCGCCGCCCGACACCCCGCAGCACGCCGATGTCGTCCAGGAAGTCGGTGAGGCGCTTCGAGCCGGTCTGCATGATCTCGCGGCGGTGGCCGCTGGCCTTGACCTCGGCCAGGGCCTCACGCTTGTCCAGGCCGACGTTCGTGTACACCTCGGGGTTGATGAAGGCGACGGAGAAGACGCGGGCGAACTCGCCGGAGGTGATCCGGGTGAACTCCTGCGACCACTTGGGCGCCGTCACCATCTGGCGGCGCAACTCCTCACGGGCGTAGCGCACGTGCCGGGCCTCCTCCACGACGTGGATGCGCGTGACGCCCCGGATCAGTGGCTGGATCCGCTCGTCGGGGAAGGTCAGCCGCTGCATCCAGTCCAGGACCTCCTCGCCGAGCAGCGTGGCGGTGAAGGAGCCGGGCGTGGTGGAGATCGTCTTGAACAGGCGCCCCAGATGCTGGTGCATGGGGCTCACCGGGTACCACGGCGTCTCGCCGCGCGATATGAGCCGGGCGAACATCTTCGAGTGCCGGCACTCGTCCTCGATCTCGGTCAGCGCGTAGCGCACGTGCGCGCTCGTCGCCGACTTGTCGTAGATGTGTCTCACCAGCAGCTGCATAAGGATCAGCTCGAACCAGATGCCGAGCGAGGCGAGCGCGGCGGCCTCGTGCCCGGAGAGCAGGATGCGCTGCTCCTCGCTCATCCGCTTCCACATCGGGGTGTCGTACAGCGACACCAGCTCCGGTGGCCAGAACCACTTGCCGTCCTCGAACGGCGCGTCCCAGTCCAGCTCCTTGTCCGGGTCGAAGGAGTGCTTGGCGGAAGAGGCGAGCAGCCGCTCGGCCACCTGCTCCCGGTCCTTGAGCAGGCCGAGCGCGTCGCGCAGGCCGTCGAGCGCGTCGGCTTCCGTCAGGGTCGTCATGGTTGTCCCACCTCGTCGAACGGTCCAGTTACCCGCGGTTACTCTCACTCGCTCCGTCTTATGAGACTGCGTGTCAGTAAGCTCGTCAAGCCCTTGGGCGGGACTTGTTCACCGGGAGTAAAGGCGGGGTGGGCGTCAAGGCGCTTGGTGTGGGGTCACCCGATGGAGCGCCGCATTGGCGTTCGCTCCGAGTGGCCCCGTCCGCCGGAGGGTGGCTGGCGGACGACCTCGACGAGCTACCCCACCTGCCTCCGCTTACGGAGCTGCTCGACGGAAGTCTGTCTTCGTGGGTCCGCGGACCAGTTCCGTACGCGCACGGTCAGTCTGCTGGACCGGGTCCTCTGCGAGCAGGCGCCGGACGATCTCGAGGTCCACCGGGAATTCACGGTGACGCTCAACGACCGCCGCCGCTAGACCGAGCAGCCCAGCCCCTCCGGAACCGCACCCGTCACCGGCACCGACGCCCCCGCCGGGAACGAGGTCCGCAGCGTGAAGGCGTACGGGGTCGGCCCGTGCGTCCGCAGGTGCAGCAGCCGCGACTCCGCCTCCGCGACCGTCGGCCGGTGCCCCGCCGGGACCCACCACAGGGTCGTGACCGCCTCCGCGAGCCGCTCGAAGAAGTCCCGGCGCCGCGCCAGCATCTCCCGGTGCAGCCCCTGGTACATGAACGCCGTCAGGGCGTCCGCGTCCCGCCACACCGTCAGGTTGACGATCAGCCAGTCGTCGCCGAAGAACGGCACGTCCGTCGCGTTGCCCGAGTCGCTCTGCAGCCGCCACACGAAGCCCTCGGCGGCATCCGCCGCGGCGTTCACCGGGTCGAGGGCGTCCACGAAGTCCTTCAACTGCGGGGAGTCCAGCGGGGCCTTGAGGCGGGCGATGTTGACCTGGGCGAGTTCGTATGCGGCATCAGTCATGTACCGAACGTTAGGTCGGGCCGTCCGCGTCGGGGTACCCCTGTCTCACGACGTGAGCACCGCCTCCATCACCTCACGCGCGATCGGCGCCGCCAGTCCGCTGCCGCTGACGTCCTCGCGGTCCGACGCCGAGCCCTCGACCACCACCGCGACCGCCACCTTCGGCTCCAGGTCGTCGTCGCCCTGCGCCCAGGAGACGAACCAGGCGTACGGCGTGCCCGAGTTGCCGACGCCGTGCTGGGCGGTGCCGGTCTTGCCGCCGACGGTGGCGCCGCGGATCGCGGCGTTCGCGCCGGTGCCGTTCTCCACCACGCCGGTCATCAGCTCCTTCAGCAGCGCGGCCGTCTTCGGCCGCATCGCCTCCCGGGAGGGCCGTGACCCCGCCGTCGCCACCAGGCTGCCGCCCGCCCGCAGGGTCCGTTCCACCAGGAACGGCGACCGCACCTGTCCGCCGTTGGCCACCGCCGCCGCCACCATCGCCATCTGCAGTGGAGTCGCCCGCGTGTTGTACTGCCCGATCGACGACAGCCCGAGCTGCGCCCGGTCCACCGACGTGTCGAAGGTGCTCCGCGAGACGGCGAAGGGGACGCGCAGCTTGGCGTCGTTGAAGCCGAAGGCCTCCGCCGAGGCCGCCATGTCCGTCACGCCCACGTCGACGCCGAGCTTGGCGAACACCGTGTTGCAGGACCACTCGAACGCCTCGCGCAGTGTGGCGTCCCGGCAGTCGTCGGCCTCGTTCGTCAGCCGGGTCCGGGTCCCGGGCAGCGTGTACGGGTCGGGGGAGCGGGTCGGCGCGTCGAGGTCCCGGACCGCGCCCGCGTCCAGTGCCGCCGCCGCGGTGACCACCTTGAAGGTCGAGCCCGGCGGGTAGGTCCGGCGTACGGCCCGGTTGAGCATCGGCCGGTCCGGGTCGCCGTTCAGCCGGTCCCAGGTCCGGGTGGCGGCCGCGCTGTTCCCGGACAGCTGCTGGGGGTCGTACGACGGGGTGGAGACCAGCGCCAGGATGCGCCCGGTGGACGGCTCGATCGCGGCCACCGCCCCCTTGCGCCGGCCGAGCCCCTCGAACGCGGCCCGCTGTGCGGCCCCGTTGATCGTCGTCACGACGTCGCCGCCCGGGTTGTGGGTGCCCGTGACGTCGTTCCAGAGGGGGAGCGGCGCGAGCAGCGGGTCGGCACCGGACAGGAGGCCGTCCTCGGCGTGCTCCAGCAGCGTCGTCCCGTAGGCCTGCGAGGCGAAGCCGGTGATCGGCGCGTACATCGGCCCGTCCAGGTACGTCCTCTCGAAGCGCAGGTGCTCCCCGGTGTCCCGGGAGCCGGTGACCGGCTCGCCGCCGACCAGGATGTCGCCGCGCGGCTGCTGGTAGCGGGCGATGTCCGGGCGGCGGTTGGCCGGGTTGTCGTCGTACTCCGGGGCCTGGACGATCTGCACCCGGGCCGCGTTCACCAGCAGGGCGACCAGCAGCAGGGCGCAGAAGGCGGCGGCGTGCCGGATGTGCCGGGTCACCGCAGCTCCCCGGCTCTCACGGTGCCGCCCGCCCGTCGGCCTGGCCGGCCTGGCTGCGGGCCGCGTGGCTGACCCGGATCAGCAGCGCCACGATCGCCCAGTTGGTGACGACCGAGGAGCCGCCCTGCGCCAGGAACGGCATCGCCATGCCGGTCAGCGGGATCAGCCCGGTCACCCCGCCCGCGATGACGAACACCTGGAGCGCCACGATCGAGGAGAGGCCGACCGCGAGCAGCCGGCCGAACGGATCGCGCGCGGCGAGGCTCGCCCGGTAGCCGCGCTCCACCAGCAGCCCGTACAGCAGGAAGATCGCGGTCAGTCCGAGGAAGCCCAGCTCCTCCCCGGCCGTCGCCAGGATGAAGTCGGACTTGACGGCGAAGCCGATCAGGACCGAGTGCCCGAGGCCGAGGCCCGTGCCGGTCACGCCGCCCGCCGCGAAGGCGAACAGCGACTGGGCCAGCTGGCCCGGCCCCTGCCCGGCCTCGATCGACGCGAAGGGCCGCAGCCAGTCCTCCACCCTGCTGTGCACGTGCGGCTCCAGCCAGCCCACGGCGACCGCGCCCAGCGACGCGAGCAGCAGGCCGACGGCGATCCAGCCGGTGCGGCCGGTGGCGACGTAGAGCAGGACGACGAACAGGCCGAAGAACAGCAGCGAGGTGCCGAGGTCGCGCTCCAGGACCAGGACGCCGACGCTGACCAGCCACACCGCCACGATCGGGCCGAGGACGCGGCCGGTGGGCAGCTGGAGCCGCCACACGCGGCGGCCCGCGTACGCCAGCGCGCTGCGGTTCGCGGCCAGGTAGGCGGCGAAGAAGACCGCGAGGAGCACCTTCGCGAACTCGCCGGGCTGGATGGAGAAGCCCTCGACCCGGATCCAGATGCGGGCGCCGTTCACGGCCGGGAAGAAGATCGGCACGGTGAGCAGGACGAGCGCGGCGGCGACGCACACGTAGGCGTAGCGCTGGAGCACGCGGTGGTCGCGCAGCAGCAGGACGACGACGATGAACAGTCCGACGCCCAGCGTCGACCACACCAGCTGGGTGGGGGCCGCCCGGTCGCCCGGCGTCTCCAGGTCGAGCCGGTAGATCAGCACCAGGCCGAGGCCGTTGAGCAGCACGCCGATGGGCAGCGGCAGGGGGTCGGCGTACGGGGCGCGCAGCCGTACCGCCAGATGGGCGAGGAGCGCGAGCACGCCGAGCCCGGCGCCGTAACCGGCGGCGCCGGGCGGGAGGGTGCCGTGCTGGGCGAGACCGACGTTGCAGTACCCGAACACCGACAGCAGGACGGCCACGAGGATGAGCGCGAGTTCGATGCCGCGGCGCCGGGGGAGACGGGCGACGGGAGCGGGCGTGTCCGCCTGTGCCACGGTGATTCCGGTTCCGGTTCCGGCCTTGGTCATGTCCGGAACTTACCCAAATGGTGTGGTGTGGGGGTCGTTCACATCAGCACCAGCGCGGCGCGGGACCGATGTTGTCGATGTAGCGGGCCGCGCCCCAGGCCCAGGTGCCGTCCGTGAGGAGGTACCAGAGGGGGTTCCCCTTCACCTTGTCGCCGGGGGTCTTGCAGTAGATGTGGACGGTCTCGCCCCGGTGGGCGTACCGGATGACGTGCGAGCCGTGGGCCGGTGAGGTGCGCAGGGCGAGCCGGTCGGCCGTGACGACGCCCCGGTAGCGGCCCTGCTCCTGGCGGCCGCCGTTCCCGCCGCCGCCGCCGCCGTTGCCGCCGCCGCCGTTGCCGCCGTTGCCGCCACCACCGTTCCCGCCGCCGTTGCCGCCGGAAGGGTCGGCGGTGGCGCTGCCGGAGCCGGAGTCCCCGCCGCCCCACTCGTCGTTCGCGACGGCGGGCGTGACGGCGACGGCGGTGGCGAGTGCGCCGACGGCGACGGCGGTGGCCAGGCCGCGCAGGAGTGGTGAACGCGGGGAGCGTGCGGACAGCAGGGGCATGGGAGTTCCTCCCGGGAACGAACGGGTCTTCAGGTGACTAACCGCCACATTAGGAGCGCCCGGTGCGGACCGCCCGCCGCACTGCGCCATCGGGGAACCGGCCGGTCCGCTGCGGCCGGTCAGGGCTGCTGAGGCAGGGACAGGGTCGCCAGGGCCCCGCCGTCCGGCGGATTCGTGAACTCCAGCCGTGCGCCGAGCACCTCCGCCTGACCCAGGGCGATGGTCAGCCCGAGCCCGTGCCCCTTCGATCCGCCCTCGGTGCGGAACCGCTGCGGCCCGTGGGCGAGGAGGTACTCCGGATAGCCGTCCCCGTGGTCCCGTACGGTGATCACCGGCCCGTCCACGGTCAGCACCACCGGCGCCCGCCCGTGCCGGTGGGCGTTCGCGACCAGGTTGCCGAGCACCCGCTCCAGCCGCCGCCGGTCCGTCTCCACGCGCGCGTCCCGTACGACGTCCACGCGCGTGTCGGTGCCGGAGCCCCGGACGACCCGCCCGGCCAGCGCGCCCAGCGCCTCCGGGTCCACCTCCAGCCGCTCCCGCCCGCTCTCCAGCCGGGAGATCTCCAGCAGGTCCTCGGTGAGCGTGCGCAGGGCCGCCACCCGGTCCTGGACCAGTTCGGTCGGGCGGCCCGGCGGCAGCAGCTCGGCCGCCGCGTGCAGGCCGGTGAGCGGGGTGCGCAGCTCGTGCGCCACGTCCGCGGTGAACCGCTGCTCGGCGAGCAGCTTGCCCTGCAGGGACGACGCCATGGAGTCCAGCGCTGCGGCGACCGAGGCCACCTCGTCCTGCGGGCGCGTCGGATCCTGCGCACGGGGATCGCCGACCCGCGCGTCGAGGTCGCCCGCGCTGATCCGCCGGGCCACCCGCGCCGTCGTGTGCAGCCGCCGCGTCACCCGCGTCACGGCGAAGGCGCCCACCAGCAGCGTCGCCCCGATCGCCAGCGCCGACGACCACACGATCGCGCCGTCCAGGCCGTCGATGGTGCGCTGTCCCTGCGTGTGGTCGACCCGCACCGCGAGGGCCCGGCCGCCCGCGGCGGGGCCCGCCGCCCACATCGTGGGGTGCCCGTCGTGCTCGGTGGCCATCGTGCCGCGCCGGCCCGACACGGCCAGCTCCCGCAGCCGCTCCGGCAGCCCCGGCGGATCGACGCCTGCGCCCCGCCGCAGCGGGTCCCCGGCCTCGTACGCCTTGGTCGCCTCCCCCAGCCGGGACAGGGCGACGTCGCGTGCCTGGCCCACCGTCTGGTTGGTCACCGAGACGTGCACCAGGACGCCGAGCAGCGCGGCGAGCGCACAGCACATCACGGTGATGAAGACGGCGGCCTTCACCGCGAGCGGGCCTGCCCAGCGGGGGAGGGCGAGTCTCACCGGGCACTCGCCGAGGGCGACGCGTACCGGGCCGCCGACGGGGAGGCGGAGGCGGAGGCGGACGGGGACGGGGGCCGGGGCGAGGAGGCGGACGGGGACGGACGCTCCGTGTGCTTCCCGCCGTCGTCCGTGCGCAGCATCTCGTCGCTCGTGAGGAGCATGGCCCGCTGGTCGGGGTCCCACGTCCACTGCAGCCGGTACTCGTAGCCCGCGACCTCCGACGGCGACCGGACGATCACCGCCCGCCCGGCCAGCTCGACCGCGCTCACGGCGTCGTCGTAGGACATGACCCGCACGAGCCGGTCCTTCTCCACCGTGTAGACGCGCACGGCGGTCAGCTTCTCGGGCAGCAGCCGGAAGCCCAGGGTCATCTCCGGGCGCCCGTCGCCGGTCAGGTCGCGGTAGTACGGCCTGAGCACCGGGCACCGGCCGCCCTGGCCGTCGGCACTGCCGGCTCCGGCCGCACCGCAGTCCGCCATCCGGCGGGCCGTCTCCCGGTACGGCGCCCCGTCCCCCTCGTAGTCGTCCGGGTGCGCGGTGATCTCCGCCCGTACGGCGGCCACCGGATCCGCCTCGCGGATGTCGCCGCCGGGCGCGGTGACGCCCTTGACGACCTCGTTGTCCACCTCGCCGATGTCGTAGGCCGGACTCGACGCCGGCGTCAGGTCGGGCCAGAGCCGGGCCGGGCTCTGCGCGGCCGGTGTCGCGCCCGCGCTCCGCAGCCCGCCCGAGTCACCGCAGGCGGCCAGCGCCCCGGCCGCCGCGGTCGCCAGGAGCAGCGTGAGGGCGGCGTGGGCGCGGGCGGGGCGCCCACGGCGGCTCGGGAGCACTGCACTCCTGGGGTTCGGTGATCGTCACTGGTGGCCTGCACGGACTGCTATGGACTACTGCGGACTGCTACGGACTGATGGAGACCGTACGGGCGTCCATTTTGCCCGTGTGTCGGCACACTGGGCCACCGAACACCCGTCCGGTTCTTCACGCCTGCGGGAGGAGGGCCGACTGGACGGCGCCGGCCGGCACACCCTGCACTCCGTCCCGCTGCCCGGCGGCGACCGCGTCCACCACCTGGTGATCGGCCCGGCGGCCTCTACGCCGTCCACGCGCTGCCCGCCCGCAGGCAGCGCGTCCACATCACCGAGCCCCTGGTCGCGCTGGGCCGTCGTGAACCGTTCCCCCCGCTGCGCCGGGTCCGCGCCGACGCCGACCGGGCCTCCTGCGCCCTGACGGCCGAGGTGCACCCCGTCCTCGTCATCGTCGGCCCGGCGCACGTGGCCGTCACGGCGCGCCCCGCTCGGTCCGCGTCCTCACCGACGAGGAGTTGCCGGACCTCGCCCGCCCGGGCGGGACGCTCAGGCCGGCGGACGTGGAGGCCCGGCACGCCATGGCCCGGGACCGAGCCACCTGGGCGTGCGTCTGAGAGCCCGGGAGGGCCCGGGCGGTCACGGGCCCCGGGTGGAGGACCGTCGCGGATCAGGGCAGGGCCGCCGCACGCCGCCGGTCGAACAGCGGCGCCAGCAGGTCGCCGTGGTCCCGCACTCGCGGCCCGACGTCCTCGGCCCGGAAGACGAACTGCTCCGCCCGCCGGCACCCGGCCACCTCGTCCCACGTCACCGGCGTGGAGACCGCCGGATCGGAGCGGGCCCGCATCGTGTACGGAGTGGCCGTGGTCTTGCGGGCGGCGTTCTGGCTCCAGTCGACGAACACCTTCCCCGGCCGCAGGCTGCGCGTCATCCGGTGCACCACGAGCCTCGGCAGGGCCCGCTCCGCCTCCACGGCGAGCGCCTTCGCGTACTCCGACACCCGCTCCGACGACGACCCCCGCACCCCCGCCAGCAGATGCAGCCCCTTCGCCCCGGACGTCTTGGCGTACGCCTCGATCCCGTCCGCCGCCAGCCGTTCCCGCAGCCACAGCGCGACCTCGCAGCAGTGCGTGACGGTCGCGGGCGGCCCGGGGTCGAGGTCGAACACCAGCCGGTCGGCCTCGTCGGGGTCGTCCGCGGTCCACTGATGCGTGTGGAACTCGGTCACCAGGTTCGCCGCCCACATCAGGCTCGCCAGGTCCTGGACCAGCACCATCCGCGCCGGTCCCTCCGACCGGGGCACCTCGGCCGTGGTGACCCAGTCGGGCGTACCCGGCGGCACGTTCTTGGTGAAGAACACCTGGCCGTCCGGGCCGTCCGGGTACCTCAGGAAGGAGACCGGACGGTCGCGCAGGTGCGGCAGCAGCACCTCGGCGACCGTCGCGTAGTAGTGCAGCAGCTCGCCCTTGGTGAGGCCGGTCGCGGGATACAGCACCTTGTCCAGGTTGCTGAGGGCGACCCGTCGCCCCTCCACCTCAGTGATAGGCGCCATACCATGAGAATCTCATGAAATACGGACAAACCGCCCGGCGGTCGTCCGGTGGCCGACCGACAGGAAAGGGTGCTGCACGTGCGATCCATCTGGAACGGCGCGGTCTCCTTCGGTTTGGTCAGCATCCCGGTCAAGCTGATGAACGCGACCGAGAGCCATGCGGTCTCCTTCCGCCAGATCCACACGGAGGACGGCGGCCGGATCCGCTACCGCAAGGTATGCGAGCTGGAGGACCGGGAGGTCGGCCAGGACGAGATCGGCAAGGCCTACGAGGACGCCGACGGCTCGATGATCCCGATCACCGACGAGGACCTGGCCCAGCTGCCGGTCCCGACCGCGCGGACGATCGAGATCGTGGCCTTCGTGCCGGAGGAGCGCGTCGATCCGCTCCAGATGGGTTCCGCGTACTACCTCGCGGCGAGCGGTGCCCCCGCCGCCAAGCCGTACACGCTGCTGCGCGAGGCGCTGGGGCGCAGCAACCGGGTCGCCATCGCCAAGTTCGCGCTGCGGGGCCGTGAGCGCCTCGGCATGCTCCGGGTCACCGGCGACGCCATCGCGATGCACTCCCTGCTCTGGCCGGACGAGGTGCGCGCCCCCGAGGGCATCGCCCACGACGCCGGTGTCACCGTCCGGGACCGGGAGCTGGACCTCGCCGACGCCCTGATGGACACGCTCGGTGAGATCGACCTGGACGATCTGCACGACGAGTACCGCGAGGCCCTGGAGGAGGTCATCGCCGCGAAGGCCGCCGGGGAAGCGCCCCCCGCGACTCCGGAGGCGGCGCCGCCCGGGAAGGTGCTGGACCTGATGGCCGCGCTGGAGAACAGCGTGCGGGCGGCGCGGCAGTCCCGGGGCGGGGAAGAAGGGGCCGGACCGGCCGAGGAGGCCGAGGCCGAGGTCAGGACCCTGCCGCGGCGCGGGACGTCGTCCCGGCGGACGCCCAAGGAGACGGGCGGCAAGAAGTCGACGTCGACGGCGGCGAAGAAGACGGCCGCGAAGAAGACGTCCGCGAGGAAGACATCTGTGAAGGAGCCGGCCGCGAAGGAGCCGGCCGCGCAGAAGGCACAGGCGCGGAAGACGGAGA
Organism: Streptomyces sp. NPDC017890; assembly: GCF_044328675.1. NCBI lineage: Bacteria > Bacillati > Actinomycetota > Actinomycetes > Kitasatosporales > Streptomycetaceae > Streptomyces > Streptomyces sp. NPDC017890. The sequence continues at coordinate 258,278 of NZ_JBIRHU010000004.1, read as the reverse complement.
CACGGAAGACGGAGACACGGAAGACGGGGACGCAGGCGGCAGAGAGGCAGCAGCCGGAGACGCGGAAGACGGAGACGCGGAAGACGGAGACGCGGAAGACGGAGGCGAAGAAGGCGACGGCCTCCGCCACCGGGAAGCCGGCGACGAAGTCCGCCCGGTCCGCGAAGAGTTCCGCGCCGAAGAGCACCGCCAGGAAGGCGGCGTCCCGCACGCGCAGCGCCTGACGCCTTCCGGGACGGGAACCGCGGGAGCGGCGCGCCGGCGAGCGGTCAGCCGATCGTCCAGGGGGAGGCCGACGTCCGGGGGACGGCGGACGGGGCGGGTTCGAAGACCGCGGGGCTCGCGGAACCGGACGCCGTCGGCGCGAGGGAGGCCGCTGTCGGCAGGAGCGGACTCTCCTCCAGGTGCCGTCCGATCGTGTCGGCCGGTTCGCCGCCCGGGGCGCCGGGCCCGGTGGACAACTGCGACCACGCGGTCAGGGCGAGGGCGACCGCGGCGGCGGTGCCGACCACCCGGCCGACCCGCCGGACCCGGGCGCGGCCGCCCAGCTCGCGCCAGGCCGGGCCGGTCCACGGATCCTCCGGCTGCCACGGCTCGCCGACCACGTCGCAGGGTGGCCCGGGCGGCCATCCGGGAGTCCGCTCGCGCGCGGCGGGCTCTCTGGGGGCGGAGGCGCGGATGGCGCGCTCGTCGTCCTCCAGGAACTGCCGCCAGACGTACTCCGGAACGGCAGGCGTACGGTCCGGCTCGTCCGGCGTGGCGCCGCTGCCCGGCCCGGAAGCGGTCATGGTCCCGCTCTTCCTCTCTTCTTCTCTTCCTCGGCCCGTACGGCTTCTCTTCCTCCGGCCTGTACGGCGGCCGGGCGGGAGTGCCGGCGGACCGCGGCCCTCGGGCGGATCATTGCACAGTGCAAAAAGTGATCGCCAGGGTCCCCGGCCGCTCTCCTCCGCCCGCCACCGACCCGGCGGCCGCTGGTCAAGGCCGGCGGTCTCCGAAGGCCGCGACGAGCCGCACGAAGGGAATGGCCCGTCCGGCCTCGCGGAACGACGCCTCGCCGCCGTCCACCGCCAATCCCATGAACGCGCAGAGCCGCCGGGCCGTTCCCGGATGCCGCCGGGCGTACTCCGCCATGATCCCGGCGCCGTCTTCGGCGGTCAGGAAGTGGGCGGTGACGGCGTGGTGGCGGTTGCCGAACTGGATGACCGTCTTGGGCTGCTGACGCAGGTTCCGGTACCAGTCCGCCCGCGGACCGAAGCCTGAGGCGACGGTCCAACTCTGCCCGGGCGGCTCGGCGCAGCCGTACTCGAAAGAGCCGTACTCGCCGGAGCCGGTCTCACAGGAGTCGTGGGCGACCACTTCGAGGACCACCCGGCGGTCCCGGCCGCTGATCCGGCCGACGTGGTGCAGCAGGAGCAGCCGCTTCCCGAAGAGCGGCCCGAGTCCCGCGCGGAAGAGGAGGATCGGCAGGCGTGCGGCGGTGCGCCACCGGCCGGCGGGCCGCCGGGGCCGACGGGATGTGATGTCCGTGCGTGCCATTGGCACCCTCCGGGTTCGGGGTTCGGGCTCTCGCGGGCGACCGGTGCAGGTCCGGGGCGGGAACCGCCTTCCGCTTCCACCTTTGCACAGGGGAAAGATGGTTGGGCAGTGGTCGCCGTTCCGTTCGCGCCGGTCCGGTTGCCGGGGCCGGCTCCCTTGTTCCGGTCGGGTGGGTGAGCAGGGACTCCGGCGCGGTAGAAAGGACACATGCCGGAGCGTGAGATGCCCGTCGGGGGCACGGACGATGTCGACGCGGTCACCAGGGCCGTGCTGGCCGCGTCGCGACTGCTGGTGGCCGTCTCCGCGAGGTCCCTCGCCGAAGTGGAGGAACGGGTCACGCTGCCCCAGTTCCGGATGCTGATGGTGCTCTCCACCAGGGGGGCCACCAAACTGGTCGCGCTCGCCGACCACCTCCAGGTCGCCCCGTCGACGGCGATGCGCATGGTCGACCGGCTGATCGCGGCCGGGCTCGCCGACCGGCAGACCAACCCCCACAACCGGCGCGAGACCCTGCTCCGCCTCACCGACGAGGGCCGGCACACCGTCGCGAACGTCAGCGCCCGGCGCCGCGCCGAGATCACCGCGATCGTCGAACGGCTCGCGCCGCACCAGCGGGCGGCCCTCGTCGAGGCGCTCACCGCCTTCAGCGAGGCCGGCGGCGAGCCCCTCGCCCCGGCGCCGGACGACCCCCAGCCGCATCCGCTCGGCTGGGCCGCGGACGTCACCGCGGACATCACCGCGGACGTCACGGCGGCCGACGGCGCCTGACCCGTTCAGGGCGTCAAGGGGCCGCCGGCGAGGGAGCGGGCGTCGGGGAGGACGTGTTCACGTTCAGGTCGGGCCGCGGCTTGAGCACCAGCACCCGCTCTCCCGGCTGCGGAGGGGGCGGCGTGACCTTCTCCCTCGGCAGCTTCGCCGGGCCGGTCTGCAGGAAGGTGACCTTGTCGTACTCGACCAGCCCGGTCTTCTCCAGCACCGTGATGTGGTCCAGGACGGTGTCGTTGGCCAGGTCGGCCAGCTGCCGCACGAGCGTGTTCTTGGTGGTGGCCCGGATCTTGGCGATCGCCGGGAAGATCTGACCGTGGGTCACCCGCATGATGTTGACCGCCGACGAGTCGAACTCCCCGCCGCTCTTGGCCTCCACCGTCGCCACGAAGCCCTCCTGCTGCGGGGAGGCCCGGTTGGGCAGCGTGATGCCCAGTTCGGGGGAGATCTCGCGGCACATCGCGTCCAGTCCGGCGTGACCGACGACCAGATGCTCGCCGGCCGTCTTCATCGCCTTGGTCGTACCGCGCTCCATCACGATCTCGCCCAGCGGGTACTCCCACAGCCCGGCGGCCCGGACCTTGACCACGAAGTCCCGGTCCGCCTCGGTGAGCGGCCCGAACCTGGTGCCGGCGATGACCCGGTCCTGGTTGCCGTCGGCCCTGTCCAGACCGAGCATGGCCGGGAAGGCCAGCGCGGTGAGGGTCAGGGTCATCGCACCGAACAGGACGACGACTCCGATCCTGCTGCGGGACAGACGCATGGTGCCTCCAGGGGACGACGCGAGAGTCTCGTACTCGTACTCGTACTCGTACTCGTACTCGTGCTTGTACTCGTACGTGTTCGCCAGGAGGTACGGAAACGGCGGGCGGATCTATCACCGCTCCGGCAGGGAATCGGATTCGATCAAGGGACCGAGGGGCCGCCCAGGTAGTCGCCGTCGCTGTCGTAGGGCCAGGCGTTGGCGACGCATCCCTTGAGGCCCTTGATCTGCTGCATCATCGCCGGGGCGGGCAGACCGGGGCCGGGGCAGGTCTCGTGGTTGTGGCCGAGGCGGTGGCCGACCTCGTGGTTGATGATCAGCGCCCGGTACTCGCCGATCGGGCCGTCGAACTGAGGGGAGCCCAGCACCCAGCGCTTGAGGTTCACCACGACGTCCGTGCCGACCGCGCAGTTCACCTCGCCCCGGGTCTGCAGGCCGTAGGCGCCGCAGATCTCGTCGACGGTGCCCGGCGTGGCGATCTTCACCGCGAAGTCGTACGAGCCGGAGCTCACCAGCCGGAAGGAGTTCTTCCCGTCCTGGGTCCAGCCGCGGCGGTTCGCGAGCACGTCGGATATCTCGTCCGCGGCGGCGGTCGCCCGGATGTCGACGCCCTCCTCGACCAGGACCTTGTAACGGCGTACCCGGCTGCCGGTGCCCACGGTCGTGCCGTCGGCCTTCGCGGTGACGAAGGTGCCGGGGCCGCTCGCGGGAATGGCGATGGTGGAGGGGGAGGGAGAGGGCGACGGGGAGGCCTTCGGCGACGGCGACGCGGAGGCGCCCGGCGAGCCGGACGGCGCCCCTCCGGCGGCGTCGGGAGCGGCCGTGTGCTCGACGGCGTCCAGGGCGTCGGCGACGTCGGCCCTCTGGTCGTCCGTCGCCGGGGGCCGGGTGTCCCGCCAGTACGCGACGGCGGCGCCTCCCGCGAGCAGTACGGCACCGAAGGTCAGGCCGGCCAGGACCATCCTGGCGGATCTGCGGCGCCGCCGCCTGCGGGCGCGGGATACTCGCCCATCGTTCTCCGAGGTGCTTCCTCGGCGGGAACGGCGGCCTGTGGATCGGCCCACGACGTGCGTCCTCTCTGCTGATCGGCGGGGTGCGCACAGTGGACTCCTGTGTGCTTTTGTACTAAAGATCAAAGCGGAAGGACGTACGAAAACATCCTCGGACACAAGTGGCCCTTCTCACACGGGTGTTCGGTCCCGGCGGTACAACCCTTCGGTGCCCCGAAAGGTCCGCGAGCCCTTTCACCGCCGTCGTACGCGCACACGTGCGTCGGGGCTGCCCGGGAAGAACCCGGGCAGCCCCGACGAGGTGTGGGCAGCAGCGGTCCGTCAGCCGACGGTGGTCCGCTCCCACCGGTAGAAGCAGCGCGCCATCGCGTCCTTGGGACCGCGCCAGGTCGCCGGGTCGTACGCCGACACGTACGGCTCGAGCCGCTCGCTGACCTGGCGGAACTCCGGATGCCCGGTCAGCCTGCCGATGGTGGGGGCCGGGTCCTCATCACTTTCGATGAGGTGCAGGTACACGCCGTCACCGAACTCGAAGAGACTGCGCCGGTTGACTCCCACCAGGTGGGGCAGCTCGCCGCTGTCGGACTCGGCGAACACCTTCGCGATGTCCGGTGCCGCACCCGGTGCCATCCGGGCGACGATCAGGGTGTGGTGCATGGGGAGGTGCCCTCCGTGGGTGTCAGTCGGTGTCGTCGGTGCGGGTCGGTGGCGGCCGGTGTCGGCCGGTGTCAGTCGGCGAGCACCGAGGCGGGACGCCGCTCGCCCGCCGCCTGCTCGATCCGGTCCCGGATCAGGGCCATCTGCGTGCGCGAGTTGCGGTTGATGTTGTCGGTCATCCAGGCGTCGTCCACGGGCGCGTCCGGCTTCATCGCGAAGTCCTGGATCCAGCGCATCCGGGTGCCGTCCGCGGTCTCGGCGTACTCCCAGACGATGTTCATGTACTGGAAGGGGCCGGTCTCGACCCGGTGGGCGCGGACGGTGCGGGTCGTCGGGTCGGCGACGCGCTCGGAGACCCAGCTCCACACCTTGCCGTCCGCGTCCGGGTGCATGGTGAGCCGGAACGTGACGCGGTCGCCGTCGCGGTCGAGCACGTCCACGGAGGCGTACTCGCTGAACAGCCGGGGCCAGTCGTCGATGTCGTTGGTCATGTCCCAGACCAGCTCCATCGGCGCGGCGATGGTGATCTCGTTGTCGGTGTGGCCTGCCACGTCACACTCCCGTCTTCAGGGCGCCGTTGATCAGCGCGAGGAAATCCTCGGGCGTCTTGCAGCGCTCGGCCTGCTCCGGCAGGCCCAGCCCGTACCGCTTCTCCAGCTCGGCCACGATGCCCAGCAGGCCGAGGGAGTCCAGGCCGAAGGTGTCGAAACCGGCGTCGGCCTGCTGCTGGAGGGTGACCGGGTCGACGTGTACGCCGGCGGTGCGCTTCATCAGCGCCGCCAGCTCGTCGACGGTCACCTGGTAGTCCACTTGGTCGGTCATGCGGGGTGCTCCTTCACTCGGGTCGGCGCTCGCCCGGAAGCGGCGCTCACTGGGGGTGGGCAGTGGTCGGGTCGGGCCGGGCCGGTCGTCGGCCCGGTCATCGGCCGGCCGCCGGTCGCCGGCCGTCAGCCAGTGGCCGTCACCGGTGGCCGGTGGCCGTCACCGGCGACCGGGGGTCCGTCACCGGTGGCCGGTCCTTGGTCATCCGTGCGCGGACGGCGCGGTGCCGGTGCCGCCGTGCCGCAGGACGAGCGCCGAGTTGGAGCCCATGAGCCCGCGGCCGAGGACCAGGGCCGTGCGGGTCTGGGCGGGGCGGGCGCGGCCGGCCACCACGTCCAGGTCGTGGCACACGTCGAACACATGCGGGGTGGGCGGGATCAGCCCGTGTTCCATGGCGAGCACAGCGGTCGCCACGTCCAGCACCGGCGCCGCGCAGTACGCCCGCCCGGTCCCGGTCTTGGGCGCGGTGACCGGCACGCGCCGGGCGTGCGGGCCGAGCGCGTCGGCGAGGGCCAGGGCCTCGGCCCGGTCGGCCTCCGGGACGCCGAGGGCGTCCGCGAACACCACGTCCACCTCCTCGGGCCGGCAGCCCGCCTCGGCCAGCGCGCCCTCGATCGCGTGGGCCAGCCCGGCCCGGGACTCCGCCCAGCGGGAGGGACCGGTGAAGGTCGCCGCGTGCCCGGCCACCGTCGCCCGCACGTCGGCCCCGCGGTTCCGGGCTGCCTCCTCCTCCTCCACCAGGAGCACGGCACCGCCCTCGGCCGGCGCGAACCCGCAGGCCGCGCTGGTGAACGGGCGGTAGGCCCGGTCGGGTTCGGTGGCGCGGCTCAGCTCGGGGTAGCCCAGCTGGCAGACGACCGAGTACGGGGCCAACGGCGCCTCCGTCGCGCCGCAGACCACCGTGTCGGTCCCGTTGCGTACGGCGAGCGCCGCGTGCGCCAGGGCGTCCAGACCCCCCGCCTCGTCGGCGGCGACGACCCCGCAGGGGCCCTTGAAGTCGTTGCGGATGGAGACCTGGCCGGTGCTGGCCGCGTAGAACCAGGCGATCGACTGGTACGGGCCGACGTACCGCGACCCCTGGCCCCACAGGTTCTGCAGCTCCCGCTGCCCGAACTCGCCGCCGCCGGACCCCGCGGCGGTGACCACGCCCACCGAGTACGGCGACTCGACGTCGGCGCGCCCGAACCGGGCGTCGGCCAGGGCGAGGTGGGTGGCGGTCAGCGCGAAGTGGGTGAACCGGTCGGTCTGGACGAGGTAGCGGTCCTCGACCGTGTCGGCCGCGTCGAAGCCGCGTACCTCGCCCGCGACCCGCAGCGGCAGATGGCCGCAGCCCTCGCGGGTGACGGGGCCGAGGCTGCTGGCGCCGTCCTCGACCGCCTTCCAGAACGCCTCGACACCGATGCCGTGCGGGGACACCACACCGAGTCCGGTGACGACGGCCCGCCTGGTTCCGTCCTGCTGACGGCGCATGGTCCGTTGTGGTCCGCTCATCGCAGCCCTCCTTCACAACCGCTCAGTACGACGGCGGACTGGAAGCCGCCGAAGCCGCTGCCCACGGACAGCACGTGCCGCAGCGTCCGCTCCCGTGCCTCGCGCGGCACGTAGTCCAGGTCGCACTCGGGGTCGGGGGTCGTGTAGTTGGCCGTGGGCGGCACCACCTGGTGGGCCATCGCCAGCACGCACGCGGCCAGCTCGATCGAGCCGATCGCGCCCAGCGAGTGGCCCACCATGGACTTGATCGAGCTCATCGGCGTCGCGTAGGCGTGCTCGCCCAGCGAGCGTTTGACGGCCGCGGTCTCGTGCCGGTCGTTCTGCTGGGTGCCGGAGCCGTGCGCGTTGACGTAGTCGATGGCGGAGCCGTCCAGTTCGGCCATGTCGAGCGCCGTGTCGATGGCCCGCGCCATCTCCAGGCCCTCCTTGGTGAGCCCGGTCATGTGGTAGGCGTTGCCGAAGGTGGCGTAGCCGGAGATCTCGCAGTACACGTCGGCACCACGGGCCCGGGCGTGCTCCAGGTCCTCCAGGACGAGCACCGCCGCGCCCTCGCCCATGACGAAGCCGTTGCGGTCGGCGTCGAAGGGCCGGGAGGCGTGCGCGGGGTCGTCGTTGCTGGGCGAGGTCGCCTTGATGGCGTCGAAGCAGGCCATGGTGATCGGCGATATCGGCGAGTCCGCCGCGCCCGCCAGGCACACGTCGACGCGTCCCTCGGCGACCGCGTGGTAGGCGTACCCCACCGCGTCCAGGCCGGACGTGCACCCGGTGGACACGGTCTGCACCGGCCCGCGCACGCCGAACTCCTCGGCCACGGCCGAGGACAGCGTCGCCGGGGTGAAGGCCCGCTCCAGGTGCGGCTCGGCCCGCCGGCCGTCCACGTCCCAGCGCGAGCCGTGCTCGCTGACGAGAACGTAGTCGTGCTCCAGCCGGGTGGTGCCGCCGACCGCCGTGCCCAGCGTGGCGCCGGCCCGCCAGGGGTCCTCCCGCGCCATGTCGAGGTGCGCGTCCCGCACCGCCTCGGCGGCGGCGACGAGCGCGAACTGAACGTAGCGGTCGTTGCGCTGGACGGTGGCGATGTCCAGCCCGTGCTCGGACGGTTCGAAGTCGCACTCGGCGGCGATCTGCGAACGCAGCGCGGAGGGGTCGAACAGGGAGATGCGGCGCGTCGCCGTACGGCCGTCGGACAGCAGCCCCCAGAACTGGGGCACGCCGATCCCGCCCGGGGCGACGACGCCTATACCCGTGACGGCGACCCGACGCCGGGTCATGACACCGCCTCGGCCGCGGTGGCGGGGGCGGGACGCTCGTGCCCTGCGTGCCCTGCGCATCCCGCGTGGTCCCGGTCGTGGGGGAGGGCGTTGCCCGCGGCGTCCTCGGTGTCGACATGCCCCAGCTCCGGCCGCGGGGCCAGCGGCCCCAGGTGGAAGACGATGCGGGCCTCGACGTCACCCACGTTGCGGAAGCGGTGGCGCATGTCCTGCGGGATCAGCACCCCCTGCCCGGTGGAGAGGGAGTGCGGCACCCCGTCCAGGTCCACCTCGAGCGCGCCGTCGGTGACGTACACGAACTCCTCGGAGTACGGGTGGTAGTGCTCGGCGATCCGGTCACCGGGCTGCACCATGGCCACACCCATGAAGCCGCTGGTCGACCCGGCGGTGGTGGGCGTGAGAAGGGCGCGGAGGTCTCCGCCGCGGCGGCGGTTCGGCGCGATGTCGCCGAGGGAGACGATGCGTACCTGCTGGTCTGTCATGTCGTTCACTCCGGGATGACGGGAGGCGGTGGGACGTCGGAGAGGTCGGAGGGTCCGCGCGGACGGCGGGCGCGCCGTTGGGCCCGGCCCGGCCGCGTGGTCGGTCGCCCGGTTCAGGAGGCGTCCGAGAGCCGGTCGGTCAGGAGGGTCATGCGGGCCCGCGCCAGCAGCAGGGACAGCGTGCGGGGGTCCGTCAGGGGCCCGTCGACGCCGGCGGCGACGGTGTCCAGCAGTTGCTCGGCCACGGCGACCCCGGCGGTCCCGCCGGTTCCGGTGGCCCCGGTGGTGTCGGCGGACGTGTGCAGGCCCAGCACGTACCCGGGCGCGTCGGCCGGATCGCCGGCCACGTCGACGATCCGCACGACGAGGTCGTCGCGGTGGAAGACGGTGGCGGCGCGGACCGGGCTGTCCGGGGCGTGGACGGCGGCCGCGTCCTGGTGGGCCAGCAGCCGGGCCAGTTCCGGACCGGCGCCGGCCCGGGCCGGGTAGAGCAGCCCGATCCGCACGTCGCGGGCGTCGGCCGGGACGCGGGACGTCATGCGGTGGACGGCCGGCATGGCGGCCCGGGTCAAGAACTGCCGGGCGGACCGCGGATCGCGGAGGTCCCGGACCTGCTCCAGATACGGGTTGAGGGCCTCCTCGACGGCCCGCACCCCGGGCTGCTGGGCGACGTGGCGCAGTGCGGTCTGCAGGTCGCCCCGCACCTCCACGGCCCGCACGACCCGGTTGCCGTGCAGGAAGACCGAGGTGCGCAGCAGCCGTCCGGACTCGTCGACGCGGGCGTCGGGCGGCGCGTGGTCGGCCAGCAGCCGGGCCACCTCGCCCTCGCTGCCGGGCCGTACGGTGAACGTCAGGGCGTGCCGTACGACGTCCTCCCCGATCCGGGGAGCGGACTGCGGCGGCTCACCGGCCGCGGCGGACGGAGGCTGTGCGCCGGTGGTCTCCCGCAGGACGCTGTAGCGCAGGGAGTGGGTGTCGCGCACATAGTCCTGGAGGGGCCCGACGGTGTCGAGGTGCTCTTCGCTGCTGACCCAGGCCAGGAAGGGGACCGCGCTCTCCCATTCGCTGGTGAGGAGCCACTGGGTGGGATTGTCCAGTGACTGGCACAGCTGGTCGCTGACGTGTCCCGGGACGGCGGCGACCCGGTCGCGGATGCCGTCGTAGGCGTCCAGGAACTCCTGCTGCGTTCCGTCGTGGATGTCCAGCATCAGGACGACCCGCACGCGGGATCCGTCGAACGCGGATATCGGCACGCCGCCCGCATGCACGGCGGCCGAGGCCACCGTGGCGCCTGTGGTCTGGGCATCCGCCGACACGGTTTCCGTCGCTACGACGGGAGAGACCGTCATCCGGCCCACCTCTTCTCCGGGATGTTTCTCTTGGACTGGTTTTCTCGTGGACTGGGGGCGATCGTCGCGGCGCGCGCCATGGCTCCGGCGTGGTGCGGCGGTCGCAGTAAGCACGATCGTGAGTCGTGCCCGGGAGGACCGCGAACCAGACGGGTTAAGCGGGTGAAGCCTGAGCCGCCGCGGGCCTCATCGGGTCGCACGGGGCATGTATGAAGACCCTCGCGCACACCTGTCGCGGGGCGAGTCACGCGACGACGGTCCGACAAACGGAGGGCGGCGTCCGTCACCACGGAGGGCGGCGTCCGTCACGACGGCGGGCGGCGTCCGTCACCACGGAGGACGGCGTCCGTCATGACGAAGGACCACGTCCGTCACCACGGAGGACGGCGTCCGTCATGACGAAGGACCACGTCCGTCGCAACGGAAGACGACGTCCGTCACGGCACAAGACGACGGACGTTCGCCACAACGGAGGACGAACAATGAACGAAAGAGCCGACCGGTCAGGCGGAGCCGCCCCCGGGGTCCATCGAGTCCCGGTCCTCATCGTCGGCGGATCCCTGGTGGGCCTGTCGACCTCGGTCTTCCTGGGGCGGCTGGGCATCCGGCACACCCTGGTTGAGCGCCACGCCGGCACCTCCATCCACCCCCGTGGGCGCGGCAACAACGTCCGCACGATGGAGATCTTCCGGGTGGCCGGCACCGAGCCGGACATCAGGAAGGCCGCCGCCACCCTGGCCGAGAACCACGGCATCTTCCAGACGCGCAGCCTGGTCGAAGACGCGGGGGAGTGGCTGCTCAAGGATATCGACCCCGGGGGCGGACTGGCCCGCTTCAGCCCCAGCGCGTGGTGCCTGTGCAGCCAGAACGACCTGGAGCCGGAACTCCTCACCCACGCCACCAACCTCGGCGGCGACCTGCGCTTCGGTACGGAACTGCTGTCGTTCGAGGCCGACGCCGAGGGCGTCACCGCGATCGTGAAGAGCCGGGAGACCGGCGAGCACACCACCATCCGCGCCGACTACCTGGTCGCCGCCGACGGCCCCCGCAGCCCCGTCCGCGAACAGCTCGGCATCGGCCAGAGCGGCCCCGGCGACCTCTTCCACAACGTCAGCGTCACCTTCCGCTCCCGCCGCCTCGCCGACGTCGTGGGCGACCGCCGCTTCATCGTCTGCTACCTCACCGACGAGGAGGCCGACGGAGCCCTCCTCCCCGTGGACAACCAGGAGAACTGGGTCTTCCACGCCCCCTGGCACCCCGAACAGGGCGAGACCGTCGAGGACTTCACCGACGAGCGCTGCGCCGCCCACATCCGCCGCGCGATCGGCGCCCCGGACCTCGACATCGAGATCACCGGCAAGGCCCCCTGGCACGCCGCCCAGCGCGTCGCCCGCAGCTACCGCTCCGGCCGGGTGCTCCTGGCCGGCGACTCGGCCCACGAGATGTCACCCACCGGCGCGTTCGGCTCCAACACCGGTATCCAGGACGCCCACAACCTCGCCTGGAAACTGGCCGCGGTCCTGGAGGGCTGGGCGGGCGAGGGCCTCCTGGACACCTACGACGCGGAACGCCGCCCGGTCGCGGAGGCCACCAGCGCCCGAGCCGCGGGCCGCTCGGTGGAACACAGCCACCCGGGGTTCGCACCTCCGCCGGGGATGACGGGCGGGGGCCCGGCTGGGTTTCCTGGCGGTCCTGGCGGTGGCCCTGGCGGTGCCCCGGCCGGAGGCCCCGGCGGTCCTGGTGGCCCTGGCGGTGCCCCGGCCGGAGGCCCCGGTGGCGGTCCCGGTGGCCCGGGCGGAGGGCCCGGCGGTGCCCCGGCCGGACGCCCGGGTGGCGGTCCCGGCGGTCCGGGCGGTGGCCCCGGCGGCGCCCCGGCCGGAGGCCCCGGTGGCGGTCCCGGCGGTCCGGGCGGTGGCCCCCAGGGCGGCATCCTCAACGTCGCCCTCGGCTACCGCTACACCCAGGGCGCGGTGGTCGGCGCCGACCCGGGAGCACCGGTGGTCCCGGACGGCCTGGACCTCACCGGCGCCCCCGGCAGCAGAGCCCCCCACCTCTGGCTCCACCAGACCGGCACCACCACCCGCGTCTCCACCCTGGACCTCTACGAGGACTCCCTGGTCCTGCTCAGCGACGCCGCACAGCCCACCGGCTGGCACGAGGCGGCGACGCGCCTGGCGTCCGACATGCGGGTCCCGCTCAAGTCGTACCGCGTGGGCAGGACACCGGAGGCAGACCTGACCCCGGACGACGAGGACACCGACTGGGCGAAGGCCCACGGAGTGACCCACGGCGGCGCGGTCCTGATCCGCCCCGACGGCTTCGTGGCCTGGCGCTCCCCGGGCCCGGCCCCCGACCCGGAGGCGATGCTGCGCCAGGTGGTGAACACGGTCCTGTCCCGCGCCTGACACAGACCGGTCACTGAGCACCGCGCACCGGGCGCGATGCCCTCAGGCCGGGAGGCGATGACCGTGCCGGGCCGGCCGTGCCGGACGGTGTCGCCGCAGACGGGGCCCGACTCCTCGGAGTCGGGCCCCTGACTTCTGCCCTGCGGGGTCACAGCAGCCGCTTGCGGCCCTCGGAGTGAGCGTGGTCATACGGTCACAGCCTTCTGCGCGCGATCAACGCACCCATGCCGGGGCCGAACCGGGTGAGCCCGCCCAGCCGGCACGGTAGAGGGTCATGCTCGAACGGTGAGGTCGACTCTCAACCTCACCGCGCCGACCGGATGACGAAGACCTGGCTGTCCTTCGGCCGGCACGGCTCCACCACGGCCTCGGCTCCCTCCGAAGTCGGGGCGGGCAGCGGGACGGTCCGTGTGTACGTCTGCCTGGGCAAGAAGTACCCGTGGGACAGCGGGTCCCGCTGCGCCTCGGACTCCATGAGCCAGATCCGTAGGAAACGACGGGGGACGGGGGGGGGGGGGGGGGGGGGGGGGCCGCCCCCCCCCCCCCCCCCCCCCCCCCCCCCCCGACCCCGGGCCCTGCGTCCGCTCAGCGCGCGGCGTCGCCGCGCCGGGCCGACAGCAGGTCCTCCAGCTGCTCCTCGCGGGCCTGCGCCGCCACGAACAGCAGCTCGTCGCCGGCCTCCAGGGAGTCCTCCGGGGACGGCGTCAGCACCCGGGTGCCGCGGATGATCGTGACCAGCGAGGTGTCCTCGGGCCATTCCACGTCGCCGACCTGGATGCCGGCCAGCGCCGACTCCTCCGGCAGCGTCAGTTCCACCAGGTTGGCGTCGCCGTGGCTGAAGCGCAGCAGCCGGACCAGGTCACCGACGCTCACCGCTTCCTCGACCAGGGCCGACATCAGCCGCGGGGTGGAGACGGCGACGTCCACACCCCAGGACTCGTTGAACAGCCACTCGTTCTTCGGGTTGTTCACCCGGGCGACGACGCGCGGAACGCCGTACTCCGTCTTGGCCAGCAGGGAGACGACCAGGTTGACCTTGTCGTCGCCCGTCGCGGCGATGACGACGTTGCAGCGCTGCAGCGCCGCCTCGTCCAGGGACGTGATCTCGCACGCGTCGGCGAGCAGCCACTCCGCCATCGGGACGCGCTCGACCGAGATGGCGGTCGGCGCCTTGTCGATGAGCAGGATCTCGTGGCCGTTCTCCAGCAGCTCGCCCGCGATCGAGCGGCCGACCGCACCGGCTCCGGCAATGGCGACCCTCATCAGTGACCGGCCTCCTTTTCGGGACCCTTGGCGAACGCCGCCTCGACCTTGTGGACCTCGTCGGTGCGCATCATCACGTGCACCAGGTCACCCTCCTGCAACACCGTCTGCGAGGTCGGCAGGATGGCCTCCCCGAGCCGGGTGAGGAACGCCACCCGCACACCGGTCTCCTCCTGGAGCCGGCTGATCTTGTGGCCGACCCAGGACGCCGAGGTGTGCACCTCGGCGAGCTGGACGCCGCCCGTGGGGTCGCGCCACAGCGGCTCGGCGCCCGAGGGGAGCAGCCGGCGCAGCATCTGGTCGGCCGTCCAGCGGACGGTGGCGACCGTGGGGATGCCCAGACGCTGGTAGACCTCGGCGCGGCGGGGGTCGTAGATACGGGCGGCGACGTTCTCCACGCCGAACATCTCGCGGGCCACGCGGGCGGCGATGATGTTCGAGTTGTCACCGCTGGAGACCGCCGCGAAGGCGCCGGCCTCCTCGACGCCCGCCTCGCGCAGGGTGTCCTGGTCGAAGCCGATACCGGTGACCCTGCGGCCGCCGAACGTGGAACCGAGGCGGCGGAAGGCGGTGGGGTCCTGGTCGATCACGGCGACCGTGTGCCCCTGCTGCTCCAGGGTCTGCGCGAGGGCGGAGCCCACGCGCCCGCAGCCCATGATGACGATGTGCATCGCCTCACACCCCGCTTTCCGCGGGCCCGCCGGCTTCTGTGGATGTCCTGCTCATGTCTCTCTTTCGGCTCGCCTGGCGACACGTCGCGGCCAGTGTGCGGGCCGCGGGGGAACCATCATGCCGGTGAGCACCGGCGCTGACGCCTCTCGGGGCCCCGGGAAGCCGGTTTCCCCGTCCGGGGAGCCGGGATTCCCTGTGCGCACCCAACGTATCGGCAAGCCTCCAGGGGGAGCAGGGGCCGTCTCACCCTCTGGCCGACGGCCCCCGTCGGCCGATGCTGCGGATGCTGGCGAGAGTCAGGATTCCGAGGCCGACGAGCGTGACGGCGCCGCCGATCAGCTCTGCGATCAGGTGCATGGAACCTCCAGGGGCGGCAACCGCCGGGAAGCGAACGGCAATCGGACGGTGCTTGTCATATAGGCATGCGAACCCGATCACCTGCGGAATCCGCAGCCGCACCATCGCCGAGTTCACCCGTAGAGCAGACGGTGGACGGATCGGGGGTGGCGGGTGGGCGGCCGCCCGTTCGAACCCTTACGATCCTCTGTTGTGTCCAAACTGACCGACGTGCCCAAACGGATTCTGATCGGGCGCGCACTGCGCAGTGACCGGCTGGGGGAAACGCTCCTGCCGAAGCGCATCGCCCTCCCCGTCTTCGCCTCCGACCCGCTCTCCTCCGTGGCGTACGCGCCCGGCGAGGTGCTGCTGGTCCTGTCCATCGCGGGCGTGTCGGCGTACCACTTCAGTCCCTGGATCGCGGTCGCGGTCGTCGTGCTGATGTTCACGGTGGTCGCCTCCTACCGGCAGAACGTGCACGCCTACCCGAGCGGCGGCGGCGACTACGAGGTGGCGAACACCAACCTCGGTCCCAAGGCGGGCCTGACGGTGGCGAGCGCGCTGCTCGTGGACTACGTCCTGACCGTGGCGGTCTCCATCTCCTCCGGCATCGAGAACCTCGGCTCCGCGATCCCCTTCGTCGTCGAGCACAAGGTCCTCTGCGCGGTCGCCGTGATCCTGCTGCTGACACTGATGAACCTGCGGGGGGTCAAGGAGTCGGGCAGCCTGTTCGCGATTCCGACGTACGTCTTCGTCGCGGGCGTCTTCATCATGATCGTGTGGGGAGCCTTCCGGGGCCTGGTGCTCGACGACACCATGCGCTCCCCGACCGCGGACTACGAGATCAAGCCCGAACACCAGGGCCTGGCCGGCTTCGCCCTGGTCTTCCTCCTCCTGCGGGCGTTCTCCTCCGGCTGTGCCGCGCTCACCGGCGTCGAGGCGATCTCCAACGGCGTCCCGGCCTTCCGCAAGCCCAAGTCGAAGAACGCGGGCAACACGCTCGCGCTCATGGGCCTGCTCGCCGTCACCATGTTCTGCGGCATCATCGCGCTGGCCGCGGCGACCGACGTGCGCATGTCGGAGAACCCGGCCACCGACCTCGTCCACAACGGCGTCCCGCTCGGCGCGGACTACGTCCAGCACCCGGTGATCTCGCAGGTGGCCGAGGCGGTCTTCGGCGAGGGCAGCTTCCTGTTCATCGTGCTGGCCGCCGCCACCGCGCTCGTCCTCTTCCTCGCCGCGAACACCGCGTACAACGGCTTCCCGCTGCTCGGCTCGATCCTCGCCCAGGACCGCTACCTGCCGCGCCAGCTGCACACCCGCGGCGACCGCCTGGCCTTCTCCAACGGCATCGTGCTCCTGGCAGGCGCGGCGATGCTCCTCGTCTTCATCTACGGCGCCGACTCCACCCGGCTGATCCAGCTCTACATCGTCGGCGTGTTCGTGTCCTTCACGCTCAGCCAGATCGGCATGGTCCGCCACTGGAACCGCCACCTGGCCACGGAGAAGGACCAGGCCGCGCGCCGCCGCATGATCCGCTCCCGGGCCATCAACGCCTTCGGCGCCTTCTTCACCGGACTGGTCCTGGTCGTCGTGCTGGCCACGAAGTTCACGCACGGCGCCTGGGTCGCCCTGCTCGGCATGTGCATCTTCTTCGCGACGATGACGGCCATCCGCAAGCACTACGACCGCGTCGCCGAGGAGATCGCCGCCCCCGAGGACCCCGCCGAGGCACAGAGCGACGACATGGTGCGGCCGTCCCGCGTCCACTCCGTCGTCCTCATCTCCAAGATCCACCGCCCGACCCTGCGCGCCCTCGCCTACGCCAAGCTCATGCGCTCCGACAGCCTGGAGGCGCTCAGCGTCAACGTCGACCCGGCGGAGACCAAGGCGCTGCGCGACGAGTGGGAACGGCGCGGCATCGCCGTACCGCTGAAGGTGCTGGACTCGCCGTACCGCGAGATCACCCGCCCGGTCATCGAGTACGTCAAGAGCCTGCGCAAGGAGTCCCCGCGCGACGCGGTCTCGGTGATCATCCCCGAGTACGTGGTCGGCCACTGGTACGAGCACCTGCTGCACAACCAGAGCGCGCTGCGCCTCAAGGGCCGCCTCCTCTTCACCCCCGGCGTCATGGTCACCTCCGTCCCCTACCAGCTCCAGTCCTCCGAGGCCGCCAAGCGGCGCGCCCGCAAGCGGCAGGACTGGAACGCGCCCGGTGCGGTCCGGCGCGGTCCGGCGCAGCACGACCGGGCGAAGGACTCCTCGTCGTCGACGTAGACTGGACGGCTGCTGTCGTTTCACCCTTTCCCTTGTCGTCCCGTTCTCTGGAGTCACCCCGCCATGCAGGCAGAACCGAAGAAATCGCAGGCGGAGTCCCAGGCGGTCTCGCTGGTGGGACAGGAGTACGAGGTCGAGATCGGCCCCGTCGCCCACGGCGGTCACTGCATCGCCCGCACGTCCGAGGGCCAGGTGCTGTTCGTCCGGCACGCGCTGCCCGGTGAGCGGGTCGTGGCCCGGGTGACCGAGGGCGAGGAGGGCGCACGCTTCCTGCGCGCCGACGCGGTCGAGATCCTGGACGCCTCCAAGGACCGCATCGAGGCCCCCTGCCCCTTCGCCGGCCCCGGCCGCTGCGGCGGCTGCGACTGGCAGCACGCCAAGCCGGGTGCCCAGCGCCGCCTGAAGGGCGAGGTCGTCGCCGAGCAGCTGAAGCGCCTCGCGGGCCTCACGCCCGAGGAGGCCGGCTGGGACGGCACGGTGATGCCCGCCGAGGGCGACAAGGTGCCCGCCGGCCAGGTGCCGTCGTGGCGCACCCGCGTGCAGTACGCCGTGGACGCCGAGGGCCGTGCGGGCCTGCGCAAGCACCGCTCGCACGAGGTCCAGCCGATCGACCACTGCATGATCGCCGCCGAGGGCGTCAGCGAGCTGGGCATCGAGCAGCGGGACTGGACGGGCATGGAGTCCGTCGAGGCGATCGCGGCGAGCGGCTCGCAGGACCGTCAGGTCATCCTCACCCCGAAGCCGGGCGCCCGCCTGCCCATCGTCGAGCTCGACCGCCCGGTGTCGGTCATGCGGGTCGGGGAGAAGGACGGCGGCGTCCACCGCGTCCACGGCCGCCCCTTCGTCCGCGAACGCGCGGACGACCGCACCTACCGGGTGGGCAGCGGCGGCTTCTGGCAGGTCCACCCCAAGGCCGCCGGCACCCTGGTCCTCGCGGTCATGCAGGGCCTGCTGCCCCGCAAGGGTGACATGGCCCTCGACCTCTACTGCGGTGTCGGTCTCTTCGCCGGCGCGCTGGCCGACCGGGTCGGTGACAAGGGCGCGGTCCTCGGCATCGAGTCCGGCAAACGCGCGGTCGAGGACGCCCGGCACAACCTGGCCGGCTTCGACCGGGTGCGGATCGAGCAGGGCAAGGTCGAGTCCGTCCTGCCGCGCACCGGGATCGACGAGGTGGATCTCATCGTTCTCGACCCGCCGCGCGCGGGGGCGGGGCGGAAGACCGTGGAGCACATCTCGTCGCTGGGTGCGCGGAGGATCGCGTACGTGGCGTGCGACCCGGCGGCGCTGGCCCGGGACCTGGGGTACTTCCGGGACGGGGGATACCGGGTGCGGATGCTGCGGGTGTTCGATCTGTTTCCGATGACGTCGCACGTTGAGTGCGTCGCCATCCTCGAACCTACGGGCAAGGGGTCCTGACCTGCGGTTCTGTGGTGCGGGTGGGTTGCTCGACCTGTTTCCCTCCGTGCAGCGGTTCGAGCGGGCGGACCTATCTATACAACTCGCTGACCTGCGCATTCGTGAGCAAGGTGCCTGCATGGGCGACGCGGCTCGCGCTCCGGTGGACGCTACTCGGTGCGCAGCGCCGTGGCCGTACAGGCCCCGGCCGCCCAGCCGGCCGGGACCAGCGCGCCCAGCACCGCCATCACGACCCCGCCGAGCCCCGGCAGGAGCAGCTGGAAAGGCCCGTACACGTCGAGGACGAGCGAGGGCAGGCTGGTGCCTACGGCCCGCCCCATCACCGGCATGACGACGTGGTGCAGCGCGTACCCCGCAGGGACGCCGATCAGCCCGCCGATCACGCCGATCACGGCCACCGAGGCGAGCACGAGGCCCATGGTCTGCCGCGGCGTCATGCCGATCGCCTTGCAGACGCCCAGGTCGTGGATGCGTTCCCGGGTGTCGAGGACCACGGAGTTGAGTACGCCGAGACCGGCCACGGTGATCAGCATGAGGGTGAGCAGCACCGCCATCGCGGACATGATGAGGATGGTGCCGTCCTGCCCCGACTCGGAACCGGTCGTTGCGTCGCCCCCCAGTGGCTGTACGACTGCGGCGACCTTCTGGGCGTATGCGTCGGCGGAGACGCCGGACTTGGTCTCGACGAGGAAGGTACTGGGCTCGGCCGACGCGAAGTTGGCCATGTCCGCGTGGATCTCCAGCCGGCTGCCCGACGTGTCGAAGGACTCGCCCACGATCCGCAGGTTCGCGGTCTCCTTCTCATAGGTCACCCGCACCGTGTCACCGATCTTGGTGCTGGTCCTCTCCAGGAAGCGGGAGGGCACCACGACCTGCCCCTTACCGGTGATCCAGTGTCCGGAGAGCATCTCGTAGCTGCCGGAGCGCGAATCGCCCTCGTAGAGGCCGGCCTGAATCGAGCCGGAGACCCCGGCCACGGCGACCTCGGTCTGGGCCTTGCCGTAGTACGACTCCGTGTCCGGCTGTGACGTGACGGCGGACCGCACCTTCGCCGGATCGGCGACCTTGGGCTTTTTGGGCGTGGTTGCCGCGCTGTCCTCCACGGGAGGCGGGCCTGACTCGCTGCCGCCAGGGCGAGGCGGGTCCGCCGCATTACCCCCTACAGGAGGCGGCGGGGGAGGAGCGACTTCGATCGCCTTGGTCGTCGTGACCGTGACCGCAGCACGGTTCTCGGGGTCCTGGGAGGTGCCGATCGCGTTGAGGGACGAGGTCAGCCCCACCGCGAACGTCGCCGCGACCGTGCCGAACGCCACCGCGAGCAGCATCGAGAGGGTACGTACGGGATGCGTGAAGGGAGTGGCGAGACCGTAGGTCACCTGTCGCGGCAGCGGCAGCAACCCCATCGCCCGATGCGCCCACTGGCCGCGCCCTGTGCGCGGCGACCGGCCGACCGCGATGGCCTCGACCGTACGCAGCCTTCCGGCCCGCAGCGCGGGAATCAGAGCCGCGAGCCCCACGACGACCACGGCGGCGGCCGGCACGGAGACATCCACCCACCAGGCCACCGAGAGTGAGACGCCGCCGTACACCGACTCGGTGTCGGACAGCAGGGGCACGGCAAGGAGGTTGCCCAGGACGACACCCAGGGCGATGCCTACGACGGCCGGGATCAGCGCCTGGGCCACGTAGGCGCATACGACCTCTCGCGGAGTGAAGCCGATGGCCTTGAGGATGCCGATCCTGCGCAGACTGGTGCCGACCGCGCCACTGATCACACTGCTGACGATGATCACCGACATCACGATGCCGAGCGCGCCGAAAGCCATCACGAACGGGACGGTCGCCGCGGCACCCTGATCAGCGGCGCGCTTGGTGTCCAGCCAGGATTGGGTACCCAGCAGTGCCCCGGAGCTCACGGAGTCGGCGAGCTTCTTCCGGTCGGCGAGGATCTGCTGCTTCGTGCTCGCGGAGTCGAAGCGGTAGAGCATCTGAGCCGTGACAGGGTTGCCCTCCGACGCCAGCGCGTCGACCTGCGCGGGGGTCGCCCAGGCGTCGGCGGTCTTGCTGGCCGACACGGCGAAGCCGACGATCGAAAGGGTCGGGGCGCCCTCGGCGTCCGAAGCCTTCATGGGGGCGCCGATCTCGATGGCGGGTCCCTCGAACGACGCGTCGAGCACGATCTCGCCTCGTTTCTGTGCCCACCGGCCGGACTTCAGATCCACCCGGTCCACGGCGCCGTCCGGACCGGACCGTCCGACCAGGGTCAGCGTCGGCAGTCGGAAGCCCGCCCGGTCCACCGGACGGAGCGACGTGGACGGGTACGGTCCCGCGCTCGCGGCGACGCCGGGCAGCTTCCCGGTCCTCGCCAGCTCCGCCGCACTCGCCTTCACGGGATCGAACTGGGCGGTGATGTGCGAACCTCGCTGCTTTTTGAAGGCGTTGTCGAAGGGCGCGGCCGCGGCGACCATCAGCGACCCGGCGACCACGGCCGACGCCACGGCCATCATCGTGGCCACGGCGATCACCACTGTCTGCACCCGCCGCCGGCCCATCCCGGAACGTACGACCCGGCCCATCGCGCCGCTACCGAACAGGCTCATCGGACGGCCTGCGCGTAGGAGTCGAGGGCGACGTGACCGTCGACCAGGTGGATCGTGCGGCTCGCGCATGCCTCCGCGAGGGACAGGTCGTGCGTCACCAGCACGATGGTCTGTCCGGCGCGGTGCAGCTCCATCAGCAGCTTGCGGACGTCCTGGCCCGAGGCGGTGTCGAGCGAACCGGTGGGCTCGTCGGCGAGCAGCAGCGCGGGTCGGTTGACCAACGCCCGGGCGACCGCGACCCGTTGACGCTCACCTCCGGACAGTCGGCCCGGGTAGGCGCGGGCATGCTTCTGGATGCCCAGCATCTCCATGAGCTCACCCGCGCGGACCGCGGCCGCGCGCCGACTGCTTCCGGTCAGCTGGGCCGGGAGCTGGATGTTGTCGGTGACGGTGAGGTCGTCGAGAAGATTGAAGAACTGGAAGGCCATGCCGATGTGCTCGCGACGGAACTTGGCGAGGGCGTGCTCGCTCAACTGGTCGATCCGTCGCCCGGCCACGATCACGGCGCCATCGGTCGGCTTGTCCAGGCCGGCGACGAGGTTCAGCAGCGTGGACTTGCCGCTGCCGGAGGGGCCGGTCACGGCAAGGGCCTCACCCTCGGCGACGCTGAGCGTGAGCGGTCCGAGCGCCGGCGCGGCGGCGCTGTCGTAGCGCTTCGCCACACCCTCCAGTTCGATCGTTCGATGCATACGAGTTGTCCGTCCTTACGGTCGCGAGAGGCACATGCCGTTGCCGGTCCTGCGAACCTAGAAGTCCCGCGTATGGGGCGCGTCGGCCGCGGAACCGACATCAGGCCCTTCCCGCGGAGGATTCGGCCACGGAGTCCTACCTGAGAAGTAGGTCTCGTGGGCAATGCCCTGGCCGGACAGGCGGACGCGGGCCGAGCGGAGAGCGCAGCACAATGCACGGATGGAGACGGAAGACCGGCGCAGCCGGCATCAGCAGCTCATCGACGCGCTACGCCCGGAGGCGAAGGCCGCCCCGCTGTCCCGGCGAGCGGTGCGCGCCGATGTGGTGCTGGCAGTCGTACTGACCGTCATTGCCCTGTTCGTGGCGGTGCGCTATCCCGGCGACGGGCCGGTGAACATCAACCCCCCTGCGGTGGACGTCGGGACCGGGGTCCCGGCCCCGCCCTCGCCGCCCGACCCTGGGCAGGTGCCCGAGGAGGAAGAACCCTCCTCCGTGCCCTGGGCCCTGGTTGTCCTGTCGACGCTGCCGCTGGCAGCCCGGCGCCGGTATCCGCTGACCTTGTTCGTGGTGGTGCTGGGTGCGGCACTGGCCATCGGCAGCTCCGCCTCCTGGATCACCGTCCTGGCCTGTGTCATCGGCGCCTACAGCGCCGTCGTACACAGCCGCTACCGGATAACGGCGATCGCCGTCCTGGTGATCGCCGCCGCGCTGTCGGGCTTCGCTTTCCGCAACGCGGAACCCGTGCTCCCCGGATGGTCCAGCCCGGGATTCGTGCTCCTGGTGGCAGGCATGCTGGCCAGCCTCGTCCGCTTCCTGCAACTGCGGCTGGCCTCCAGCCGGGGCCGGGTGACAGAACTGCAGGCCGCCCAGGAGGAGGCAATGCGCCGCGCCGTTGAGGAGGAGCGTGCCCGCATCGCCGCCGAACTGCACGACGTCGTGACCCACAATGTGAGCGTGATGGTGATCCAGGCCGGCGCGGCCCGCAAAGTGATGGACATGGCGCCCGAGCAGTCCAAGGAGGCACTGCTGGCCGTCGAGGCGGGCGGTCGGGCCGCCATGGCCGAACTCCGCCACGTGATGGGACTGCTGGCCGCCCCGGACCACGAGAGGCCCGACGGCCTGGAGCCCCAGCCCGGGCTCGCACAGCTCGACGCGCTCGTCGCACGAGTACGCGGCGCCGGTACGCCCGTGAGCGTCGGGGTGTCGCTGCCGCCGGATCCGCTGCCACCGGGGGTGGATCTCGCGGCGTATCGCGTCGTACAGGAGGCGCTGACCAACACGATCAGACATGCCCGCGGCGCGCAGGCGTCCGTCGCCATCGGCTACACCGACGACTGTCTGGAGATCGAGATCACGGACACCGGCGGCGCCAAGGACTCCCCGCCTGCGCAGAGCAACGGCCGTGGCCACATGGGGCTGCGCGAGCGGCTGGCCGTCTACAGGGGCGAGCTGACGGCCGGACCGACGTCGGCCGGCGGCTACCAGGTCACGGCCCACATCCCACGGAGCACCGTATGAACAAGGACCAGCCGCCGCTACGCGCCGTCATCGCCGACGACCAAGCTCTCGTACGCACCGGTTTCAAGATGATCCTGGCCGCGGACGGCATCGAAGTGACGGCCGAGGCCGCCGACGGGGCCGAGGCTGTCGCAGCGGTCCGCCGTACGCGGCCCGACGTCGTCCTCATGGACGTCCGGATGCCGGAGATGGACGGCATCGAGGCCACCAGGCGCATCATCGGCGATGTCGGCCCGGCCGGAACGCGGGTCATCATCCTCACCACATACGACCTCGACCACTACGTCTACGCCGCGCTCACGGCCGGCGCCAGCGGCTTCCTGCTCAAGGACGTCACCCCCGAACATCTGGTCTCCGCCTTACGCCTGGTACGGACCGGCGACGCTCTCCTCGCACCCTCGATCACCCGTCGGCTGATCGAGCGCTTCGCCCCTCGCGACGAACCGCAGACCACCGCCCCGCACCGCGATCTGTCCGGCCTGACCCCGCGCGAGCTCGAGGTGCTCCGCCTGCTCGCGTCGGGCCTCAGCAATGCCGAACTCGCCTCCCGGCTGTTCCTCAGCCCGACCACGGTCAAGAGCCATGTCGGCCGTATCCTGTCGAAGCTGGACCTGCGTGACCGCGTCCAGGCCGTCGTCTTTGCCTACGAGACGGGACTGATCGCCCCGGGCGGGGCGCCCCGGTGATTGATTCCGAGGTCAGTGGTCGTGGGCCGTCAGTGACCAGATGACTGGTTGGTGGTGTGGTGGTTGTGCCAGATCCGAGGCGGTCATCGGAGCGAGGAATCGTCGCACGACACGGAAGCTTCTCCGGCAGGCTCAGGAGCCGCCTGTGCAGCTCCGGCATGTCCGTCACGCGGCTGCCCGGCTGCGGGAGGAGAGGAGGGGGAAAGGTCGCCTGGTTCCTGCGCAGCCGCGCCTGGTCCGTGACTACGAACGGCGCACCGACACCAGCGAAGCCGTCATTGTGTGGTCGATGACCACCCTCATGAGCCGCCGCCTGGCCGCCCGGCAGCAGAACCCCGCTCCGCTGCGGGCAGCGTGAACCTGCCCGGTTCGACTTCGACCAGCCAGCCCCGTTCCACCAGCCTCTTCAGCCGTGCCCTCGCCCCTTCGACGCGGGAGACGGACGCACTGTCCCATCCCAGCACCACCGCCGCCCGCCGGGCGCCGAGCACCTTCGGCGGCGGGCGCGGGCCCACGCCGCGAGGGTGAACAGCGGGACGGGGCCCGTCCCGGGCTGCTGCTCCTTGACGCTGCCTCTTCTTCGCCTTCCTCGCGCCCCGCCCGCCCTCCCGGTGAGGCGCGCCAGGTTCCCTTCGTGGCTTCCTGGTGGGCGCCGCCGGTCAGCCCGGCCGCGGTCCGGGTGAGGTGGTGCGCTCCTATTCCGGCTGGTTGGGGGTGGCCGTACCGGACTCGTAGGGGGTGGTCACCCCGGCGTAGACGAGATGGAGCATCATGCCGACCTTGGCATGGAACAGGTTGTGGCAGTGGTCCATCCATATGCCGGGGTTGTCGGCCTTGAAGGCGACCTCGTAGGTCTCACCCGGCGCCACGTTCAGGGAATCGACCCGCCAGGGGGTACCGGTGACCGGACGTCCGTTGCGGGTCAAGACCTGGACGTGGTGCCCGTGCAGGTGCATGGGGTGGTGGTCGTAGCTGCGATTGACGAAGGTCATCTTGATGGTCTCGCCTTCGCGGACGACCATGTTCGGGATGTCGGGGAAGACCCGGCCGTTGATGCGGTACCGCATCGCCGGTTTCCCGTCGAAGAAGCCGAACGAGGAGTCGAGGTTCAGGGTGAAGTGCCGGTCGTAGTGGGTGTCCGGGCCGAACGGGGTGGCCGCGGGCGTGCCGTAGGAAGCCGGGTCGAAGACGTCGTTCGCCGCTTGTGCCGGTGCGCGGCCCCGGCCGTCCGGGCTGAGTACGAGGGTGGGGCCGCCGGTGCCGTCCGTGCGGAGCTCCACGGGGTGGTCGGGCATGGTGAAGGTCAGGTCGTAGCGGCCGCCGGCCGCCATCGGCAGGGTCTTGCCGCGGATCTCGCCGGGACTGTGTAGCTCACCGCCGTCGATCGCGGCGACCCGGAACGGGCTGCCGGCCAGCGTCAGTTCGATGGGGTCGTTGGCGGTGTTGACCAGCCGGAGCCGCACCGGAGTGCCGGGGGAGATTCGCTGCCGACGAAGGCCGTCCGTCGTACCGAAGACCCGCGCTCCACCGGGCACCGTGTCTGCGCCCCACTCGCGGTACAGCACAGCGATGTCGGCCCCCTTCACGGGTGCGGGCTCGACGATCAGCGCACCGTAGAGGCCGCGTCGCACCTGCTCGTCCGACTGTTGGTGCGAGTGGTACCAGTAGGTGCCGGCGTCCTTGGCCCGGAACCGGTAGGTCATCCGGCGCCCGGGGGCCACCGCGTTCTGGGTGACGCCGGCGACTCCGTCGGCGGCGTTGGGCACGTCGTAGCCGTGCCAGTGCAGGGTCACCCCCGCCTTGATGTCGGTGTTCGTGAGGGTGACTTCGACCAACTCATCCTGACGGACCCGTAGTTCAGGGCCCGGGGAGCTTCCGTTGAAGGTCCAGGCGTCGATGGTGCGGCCCGAGTCGAGGCGGATCCTGGCTGTTCGGGCGGTGAGTGTGAAGCGGCGTACAGGCCCCGACAGGTTCTGCTCGGTGAGGCTGTCGACGCTCCGACCGGAGACGGCGGCGGGCGCGTGTGCACCATGCTGGTGGCCGGTGGTCGTCTGACCGATGGCCGCCCTGGGTACGTCGGTTCCGCCACCGAGGTCGTAGTCGCCGTGGCCGTTGGCCGAGTGGCGTTCGGGCAGCCTGCTCCTCTCGGCCGACCAGATCAGCCCGCCGCCGACCGTGACCGCCACCGCGAGGACTGCGGCGGCGATCCGCATCATCGACACCAGGCGTGGCTCGCCCTTGTTCTCAGAGGTGAGAGCGCTGAGTCGCCGACGCTGGCGGATGACGAGGGCCAGTGCGGCGACGACCAGCACGGCCCACCACACCATCGCGGTCCTGCCGAGCGGCGGGGAGACCCACCACAGATAGGCGCTGATGGCCGTGACCACGGCGTTGATCTGCACGGGTACGACGAGCCAGGGGTCGGTGACAGCGCGGGCGCGGTCGACCGGCACCGGGTCGGCCGGGTCGCCGCTGGTCCTGGCGGCGCGCCACAGCCCGGGCAGTCCCTTCACGAGAACGACCGCGAGCGAAGCCAGGAGCATCGGGAATTGCACGTACAGCCGATCGGCCATCACGACCGTCCCGTAGGAGGCCAGCGCTCCGCCGATGAGCGCCGCAGTGGTGGCGGTCGGCACGATTGCCAGGAGTGTTGCGGCCAGTGCTGCCCAGGATACGCACCTTAATGGTCCCAGCGTCCGGGCCTTGCGCAGCCGGCTCGTCAAGTGCCCGGCCGGCAGCCAGAGCGCCAGGGCCACGACGGTCAGCACGGCATTGACCCAATACAGAGCGGCGAACAACGGAAATGCTCCTCATCGGACGGATGCAGATGGATGTGAGCGACACAGGGGTCCCGAGCGATGGCTGACGGCGCAGGCTGGTGCGGTGTCAATGCCGGCCGGTGCGTATTGGGCAGGACGCGGCATCCGCCGCGGTAACTTCTTGAGAGATGTTTCTTCAGTGAGGATGTCTCTGCGTTCAGGAAGAAACTAGGGGGAAGTGGATCGCGTGTCAACTCCCAAGGGAACGTGCAGGGTTCGCCCATGGCGTCCGTGTCACCGGGCGGGCGGGTCACGGTCACGTCGAACTGAGCCAGAGCCGCGTCGGCGCCCGCCCGGTTGTCTACGGGGGGCGCGACGTGGGGCGACAGCGGCCGCTCGCCCCGGGTGGTAGGGCAAAGGGTGGCCGCAGGGAGAGGTTCAAGTCGCGGGCAGAGCCGGGCCTCGTCTCACCCGTCGCGCAACTGCTCGGCGGCTTCCTGGTACGCCTCGGCGGCTCGGGTGAAGTAGTCGAACAGGACGTCGAGTTGCTCGGGCTCATACCGGCCGAGGATCTGACCGACCTTCTGTCGCGCCGGGGCCATGACGCGGTCGAGGTTCGCGGGTTCACTGATCGGGTCGACGGTCACCTTGCGCCGGTCGACGGGGTCGGGGGTGCGGCGCACGTAACCCGCCTGCTCCAGGCGATCGATCAGCCGGGTGGTCGGCCCGGTGGTCAGGCCGGTCCGCGCGGCGAGTTCGCCGGGGGTCATCGCGCCCGTCAGTTGCAGGATGTTGAGCGCGTACAGGTCGGTTGCGCCGAGCCCGCAGGCGCGGGCGCTCGCATGACTGTGGAGCAGCACCGCGCTGAGGTACTGGCGGTAGATCGCGCCTGCGTCTGGGCGCTTCGCCGGCGTTGACATGAGTTGCCTCACTCCTAATTCCTTCTTGCAAGCAGAAACTTCGCCTATGCAGTAACTTTGTCCACGAAATTACCATGGGAGCCCTTGACCATGGATGCCATCAGCACAGCACAGACCGACCCGAGCAGGCAGACCGTCTCCGCCCTCACCCCCGCCCCGGTCTCGAGGAGGCACCGCCGTCGCCGCATCAAGATCACTGCGAGTGTCACGGTGCTGACGCTGGCCGCAGCCACCGGCGTTGGATACCTATGGCTCGACGCCGTCTCCGATGCGAAGAACCTCGGCGTGCGGGACTGCAACGCGGTCAAGCCCGAAGTCACCGCGACCCCGGCAGGCACGGCTACCATCGACGATCATCGGGCTGTCTGCGACACCCTGCGCTCGATGAAGGACGCGTGGACCCGGCACGACGCCACCGCGTACGGCGATCATTCGCCAGGGACGCCACGAAGCGAGGCCGGATCGGCGGCGAGATGTTCTACGGCCGCGACGCGGAACGCAAGAGCATCCTCGACCCGCGCGGCACCCAGGTCCTCTACGGCGGCCGGGGCCTGGGTAAGTCGGCGCTGCTCGCCGACGCCGGGGAACTGTTCACGGAGCAGCGCCCCGGGTATCACCAGACGGTGTACGTCAACCTCGACCAGGAGAACATCGGCAAGGGCAGCTCGCGCGCGGGCCGGAGGCGCTGTGGAGCGTCCTCCTGAGAGAGCTGACCGTGGCACAGGTACTCGATGACCGGCCGCGGGGGCGCGGAAAGCGACAGGAGACCTCTGAGCGGGTGCGCGCCGGCATTCGGGCTCCGGGCCTGGCTGGACGGGGACTCCCGTCGCCGACTGCTGATCCTGCTCGACGAGTGCGACCAGTTCTCAGACTGCGGCAACCGGATCATCCCGAGGGCTCCCGCTCGCTCGCCCGCGAGGCCGGGTGGTCCGATGTCGCCCCGGCACTGTCCGCCGTGAAGCTCGTTCTGTCGAGCCGTCACTGCAGGTCGGACGTTCCAGGACGAGCCAAGGCCGGCCCGCCGCTGTGCCGGGGCGGCTGCGGTTGCGTATGCCGACTGAAGTGGCTGAGCGGACGCGCAGGCCGGGCTTCCCAGCGGCAGCGGCGGACGCGAAGGTCCGCCCGCCGGGTATCCGGCGGGCGCGGGGGTCAGGGGCGCGCGGCGCCGGCGTCGCAGGGTTGACCTGATAGCTCGCACTGCCTCGCCGGTAAGGCTGCCCTCGATCTTGTGAGCGTGACTCAGGAGACGTCCTGGCGCTCGTTCGACGCCCACCGCTGGCCGATGCGCGACGTCAGCCGCCCGCGCGCCGGAGCGCGTGGGCGAGATCAGCGTGTATGGGCTCGGCCGGCTGAAGCTGTCTCAGGTCCCACCGAACCGCATGGCGGCGCTGGTCCGGTACGGCGGAGGGCCACGAGCTCCGCGAGGAGGGCATCGCCATCGCCCGGCTGTCCCCGCTCAAGCACCGCAACCTGAACATGCTCGGCCGCTGCAGCTTCACCGCCTCGCCCCCGGCCGCCGGTGCCCTGCGGCCGCTACGCGACCCGGACGCGCCGGAGCGGGACGAGAACGACGAGTCGGCCGCCGACCGACGGGACGCGCCAGGGACTGCCCGGCCTGGGCCCCGACGCCGACCGCCCACACCAGCAGTGGCGTGGGCGGTCGGACCCCGGGTGGTATTCGGGGCTGTCAGGCGGTGACCCTGCCGAAGAGGTGGTTGGCAGGAGCATCCGGGTCGTTGCCGTAGAAGAACTCGGTCAGGGCCTGGTGGAATTCGGCGCGATCCAGCCCACCGGAGCCGTCCCTGTCCAGAGCGGCGAAGACCGTGGCGCAGTCCTCGCCGGGCACACCGGCGACCGAGTCGAACATCTGCTGGAACTCGGCCTGGTCGATCTTGCCGTCTGCGTTGAGGTCGACGAGGTCGAAGAAGCAGTTGGTGACCGGCGCGATCTGCTGAGGGTAGAGGGCGGGGTCGGTCAGTACGCTCCTGAAGCCTTCGGTCATCTCCCGCAGATCGACCTTCCCGTCACCGTCCTGATCCATCGGGGCGATCACATTCGTCCAGAACCCGTCCATTCCCTCGATGAGGCGGCGGGCGGTCGCGGAGTCCGGCGCGGTGTCTCTGGCGGCGATGTAGCGCTCGCTCATGGCGCGGACGTCCTGCTGGGTGATGAACCCGTCGCCGTCGACATCGGCGCCCCTGAACCACTGGCCGTACTTGAGGTCTTGAAATGCAGTCACGACTGCGCACAGTATTCATCTGATTACGCAATTGCAAAACGGGGGTGGAGCCTCTGGCAGCCGGGGCGGCCCGCTGTGCGCGTGACGACGGCGAACATGAAGGACCTGCCCGAAGAGGCAGGCAGCTTGCGTGTCAGTGTTCGAGGTGTGGTGGTGTGAAGGCGAGTACATCCGGAAGGGGACCGTCGTAGAGCTCGACGTCGACGAGCGCACTGTGGGCGCTCGGTCCCTGGGACAGGCGCGAGCACCCTCGGTCGGCCGTGAGGGTGTTCGGATTGCCGTGGCGGTCCAGGGTGCCGCTCTGGCCTGGCTGGGCAGGGTCCCACCATGCTCCGGTGGACAGTTGGATGACGCCTGGCATGACGTCGTCCGACAGGACCGCGCCCGCCAGGCAGCTGCCGCGGTCGTTGTGGACGCGTACGACCGTGCCGCTCTCGATGCCACGGGACGCGGCGTCCAGCGGATTGATCGTCACGGGCTCACGGCCACGGATCTTCGACTTGAGGCTGTGGCCGCCGTTGTCGTACTGGCTGTGCAGGCGTGAGGCGGGCTGATTCGAGATCAGGTGCAACGGGAATCGGTCCGACAGGCCGGCACGGAGCCACTCCACTGGTTCGAACCACGCCGGGTGCCCGGTGCAGTCGTCGTAGCCGAACGAGTCGATCTCCTCGGAGAAGATCTCGATACGGCCCGAGGGGGTCGTCAGGGGGAAACGCTGCGGATCGGCGCGGAGCGCCTCGAAGCTGCCGGGGAACGGGCCGCTCAGCGCCGGCAGCTCAGCCGTGGAGCTTCGCCAGAAGTCGTCGAAGCCCGGCAGGGCCCCGTCGTCGCCGAGGTCGGCCCTCGTCTGCTCGTAGAGGTGCCGGACCCATTCGATCTCGGAGCGTGACTGCGTGAACTCGCGCTCGTATCCGAGCCGGGAGGCCAGGGTGGTGAAGATGTGGTGGTCGGTGCGTGACTCGCCCGCCGGCTCACGGACTTTCGGCATCGTGACGAGGTGGGGGTCGGAGAATCCGGCGGCGAAGTCGTCGCGCTCCAGGCTGGTGGCGACGGGAAGGACGATGTCGGCGAACTTGGCCGTGGTGTTCCACCAGGCTTCGTGAACCACCACCGTGTCGGGGGTCTGCCAGGCGCGGGTCAAGCGGTGGAGATCTTGGTGGTGGTGGAACGGGTTCCCTCCGCACCAGTAGATCAGGCGGAGCTCGGGCAAGGTCAGGCGCCGGCCGTCGTAGTCGATGGTCTTGCCCGGATGCAGCAGGGTGTCGGCGATCCGTGCGACAGGGATGAAGTCCGCAACAGGGTTGGGAACGCGGGGAATCGACGCCACGGAGGGACGGCCTGGGGCGACGCCGGTCGCGTCCATCGTCGCGTAGCCCGCGCCCCAGCCGCAGCCGGGCCTCCCCATCGAGCCCGCCATGGCAGCCAGCACGACCGACATCCAGATCGGCTGTTCGCCGTGGTCCGCCCGTTGTATCGCGTAGTTGACCATGATGAGCGAACGTTGCGTGGACAGGCGGCGAGCCAGTTCGGTGATCGTGTCCGGGCTTATGCCCGTGATCCTCGCTGCCCAGGCAGCATCCTTGGCAACGCCGTCGAGTTCGCCGGTCAAGTAGGAGGCGAAGCGGTCGAACCCGACGCAGCAACGGCGAAGGAAGTCATCGTCATGCCAGCCGTTGACCAGCATGGTGTGTGCAATGCCGAGCATCGCGGCGGTGTCGGTGTTGGGGATGACGGGCAGCCACTCGGCGTCGAGGAAGCCGGCGGTGTCGCTGCGGATAGGGCTGATGTTCACGAACCGCACCCCGGCCGCACGGCACTTTCGCTGAAGGTCCTGCGTCTGGTGTCTGGCCAGTCCGCCGGGGTTGATCTGGCTGTTCTTGAGGGCCAGCCCTCCGAACGCCACCACAAGCTCACAGTTCTCGGCGATCTCGTCCCACATCGGCATCCGGGACTGGTAGCTCCACGGAGCTCCGCCGATCACATGGGGGAGGACGACCTCCAAAGCGGCGGTGCTGTACGTGTTGCGAGAGTCGGTGTATCCCCCGCCCAACGCCAGGAACCGGTGGAGTTGCCCCTGCGCGTTGTGGAACGCGCCCGCACTCGCCCAGCCGTAGGAGCCGCCGAACACGGCGCTGTCTCCGTGCTGTGAACGCACTCGGCGCAGTTCCTCGCTCACCAGGGTGATCGCGTCGTCCCAGCTCACCTCCACGAAGGCGTCCGTGCCCCTGGCCGTGTCGTGGACGCGCGGCAGGCCGTTCAGCCAGCCCTTGCGCACCGCGGGGCGCAACACGCGGGCGCTGTCGTCGGCGGCTGTCACCATTCCGGGTCCGATAGGCGACGGCGAGGGGTCATCGCCCCTCGGCTCGATTCGCACCAGCCGACCGGAATCAACCACCGCGACAAAACTGCCCCAGTGCGTCGCAACCGACATGCGTCGTTCCACGATGCATCAGCTCCGTCTCTGAAGTTCCCCGGCTCTCGGAAGCGGCCACTTGTGTCACAGGGGCTCCACGTCAGTTGACGGCCCGCAGGACACAGACTCCCCCTGCGGCCCGCTGCCCAACCCCTGTAGGCGCACGGGCCTCTTCCAACGGCCGCACAGAAGCGTCGTCCGCATCGACTCGGTTCACGAGCATCTGTTGTCAAACGATCTTTGACAACGGGCGCGGCGAACGTCCAACGAACCTGGAGTTTCTGGGACTCCGGGGCGGCACCGACCCCATCGGATCTGACGTGATTGCCGCACATCCAACCGCCTCCGTCCGCACCAGCGGCCGAAGTTCGTCGAGCGGCTGGCGCACGCGAGGGGGCCGGAGAGCGGTAGAGCCGAGTGCAGCAGGGTGCCGGTGAAGGTCGAATGCTCGGGCCACTGGGGAATGTCCGGGGTGTGGCTGCGGCCGGTGGCCACCACGACCGCACCATCGGCGCAGCCGGTCAAGCCCGTGATCGATGGAGTGGTGCGGGGATACGACCAGTCCGTCGGTGCAGAGCAGGAGCGTGGCCTGGGGTGACAGGACGGTGACGGCGTCGGGGCGAGGTCTGGTGACTCCGGTTCCGAGGAGTATGCCGTGAGCCTCGTCGAGGTAGCGGGTCTGACCGTCGTGGGTGATGAGCAGCACGGTGTCGCGGGCCATCGCCTCGATCGTGTCGGGTGTGGAGCCGCCGGATGCACCGACACCACGGTTGTCGAAGGTGATCACGGGGCGCTGAGCGGCGAGTCCGTCGACGACGCGGGGATCCCGGTTGTCCAGGACTGCGGACAGGTGGTGGAGGAGGATCAGTGGTACGTCGTCGTCCGGGCCGAGCTGCCGGTAGACGAAGGTCACGCCACGCACGGACACGGAGCGGTTCGGCGTGTTCTTGTACGACATCGGGGCGGGGGAGCTGGACGGTGTGCTCATGGCCCCGTCCTGAGGTGGTGCGCGGAGAGAGTGGGCTGTGCAGGGTCTTCTTGTTGTCGGAGGTGACTGGCGCCTGGACTCGTTCCCGCCCTTACGTCATCGCGACGACGACTTTGCCGGCCTTTGCCCGTCCCTTTTCGACGTATTCCATGGCCTGGAGGGTTTCTTCGAACGGGAAGACGCGGTCGACGACGGGGCGGATCTTCCCGGTGCCGATGAGGGAGGTGAGTTCACGCAGTTGGTCGCCGCTGGCCTTCATGAACAGGAACGAGTACGTCACACCGTGGCGCTTGGCATTGCGCCGGGTTGTGAAACTGAGGGCGGTCACGGCCAGACGGAGGATCAGGTTCGCGCCCAGTTCGCGGGCGAAGGCCGGGTCGGGCGGGCCCGCGACGCTGACGACTGTGCCGCCGGGCTTGAGGACGCGCAGGGACTTGGCGAGGTTCTCGCCGCCGAGGCTGTCGAGGACGATGTCGTAGTCGTCGAGGACCTCTTCGAAGTCCTGGGTGCGGTAGTCGACGACGACGTCCGCGCCGAGGTCCTTGGCCAAGTCGACCTTGGCGGTGCTCACGGTGGTGGCCACGTGCGCGCCCAGCGCCTTGGCCAGCTGGACGGCGATGGAGCCGAGGCCGCCGACGCCCGCGTGGACGAGGACCTTCTGGCCCGGCTGCACGCGTGCCCGCTCGACCAGCGCCTGCCATGCGGTCAGGGCGACCAGGGGGAGGGATGCGGCCTCGGCCATGGTGAGGTTGGCCGGTTTGGGTGCCAGGTCGTCCTGGTGGACGGCGATGAGTTCGGCGAAGGTGCCGATGCGGTCCTTGTCGGGCCGGGCGTAGACCTCGTCGCCCACCGCGAAGCGGGTGACGGACGGGCCGACCCGGACGACCGTCCCTGCGAGGTCGTTGCCCAGAATGAGCGGGAGACGGTAGGGCATGAACGTCTTGAAGTCTCCGTTGCGGATCCTGAGGTCCAGCGGGTTGACGCCCGCCGCGTGGATCTTGACCAGAACGTCGTCGGCACCTACCTGGGGGTCGGGTATTTCGGTGGCGCGCATCCCGGCTCGGTCGCCGTACTTCTCGACCATGAAAGCCTTCATCGTCGTCTCCGTTCCGTTTCCCGTCCGTGAAAGGTCGGGGTCTCCGCTCGCCTCGGGCTTCTCCCAGTACGAGATGGTTTGTGTTTTTGTGTTGCGGCGCGGGCGCACCGCGTCCTCAGCCGCGTTCACCCATCAGGCCACCGGCACGACCGGGGCGGTGACGCGGTCGGCGGCGCCTCCCTGGAGGCGGTCCAGGGAGGCGGCGATCCCCTCGTGAGGCATGCCGAGCGGCACCGCGCTGACCTCGGTCAGGCGGGTGTACTGCTCATCGGTCAGCTGGACGTCGAGGGCGCCGAGGTAGCTGTCGAGCTGGGAGAGGTTGCGCGGGCCGATGATCGGGACGAGCGTGGCCACGGAGCGAGCGGCGCGCTCGCGCACCCAGGCCACCGCCACCTGGGCGGGCGTCACGCCGGTCTCCTCGGCGATCGCCAGGACGGTGTCGACGACGGCGGACTTCTGGCCGGTGTTCTCGGTGTGGACGACCACGCCCAGGTCGCTCAGGCGCCCCTCGGTGGAGCTGCGGTATTTGCCGGTGAGCAGTCCGCCGCCGAGCGGGGACCACAGGGCGGCGCCGAGCCCGAGGCTCTCGGCCATGGGCAGGAGCTCACGGTCGGCGGTGCGCTCGACGAGGCTGTACTCGTGCTGGACGCCGACGATCGGGGACCAGTTCTTCAGGTCCGCGAGGGTTACCGCGCGTGAGACGCGCCAGGCGGGGAAGTTGGACAGCGCGGCGTGGTGGATCTTGCCGGCGCTCACCAGGTCGTCGAGTCCGCGCAGGAGTTCCTCCATCGGAGTGAGCTCGTCGGGGAAGTGCACCCACAGCAGGTCGATGTAGTCGGTGCTCAGGCGCTTCAGGCTGGCCTCGACCGAGGCGACCATGTTCTTGCGGCTGTTGCCGGTCTTGGAGATGTCCGGCTGCGGGGTGGCGCCGAGGGTGAACTTCGTGGCCAGGACGAAGTGGTCGCGGTCGGCGGAGATCAGCTTTCCGGTCAGTTCCTCCGACTCGCCGAACTGGTAGCCGTCCGCGCTGTCGAGAAAGGTGCCGCCGGCCTCGGCGAACCGGTCGAAGATCCGGCGTGCCTCGTCCGGCTCGGCGCCTGCGCCCCAGCCGGTGCCGAAGTTCGCGGTGCCGAGGGCGTACTCGGAGACGCGCAGTCCGGTCCGGCGGCCGAAGGTCGTGTAACGCATGAGATGTCCTTGCGGGAGGGGT
Source organism: Streptomyces sp. NPDC017890 (assembly GCF_044328675.1). Classification (NCBI taxonomy): domain Bacteria; kingdom Bacillati; phylum Actinomycetota; class Actinomycetes; order Kitasatosporales; family Streptomycetaceae; genus Streptomyces; species Streptomyces sp. NPDC017890. Next base: position 222,647 of record NZ_JBIRHU010000004.1, on the reverse strand, counting down.
GTGGAGGTGGTCGCGCCGGGGCGGAGGGGTGAGCGTCAGTCCGCGTTCGACTGGGGTGCCGCTGACAGGCTCTGCTTGACGTACCGGCTGGTCTCGTCGGCGAGGATCTCGGGCAGGCCGGTCTCGATGCCGGACAGGGCCTGGGCCGCGACGTCGGCGGCGGCGACCTTCTGGTCGGCGGGCACGTCGGCGGCCATGTCGGTGTCCATGTAGCCGACGTGCAGCGCCGAGACGGCGATACCGCGGGGCGCCAGTTCGTCGCGGGTCGCACCGGTCAGCGCCCAGGCGGCGGCCTTGGACGCGGCGTAGGAGCCGAGTCCTGCCGGGTGGAACCAGGACAGGGCGGAAAGGACGTTGAGTACGGCGCCGCCGCCGTTGCCCTCGATGACGGGGGCGAAGGATCGGGTCGCGGCGAGCGGGCCGAAGAAGTTGGTCTCCATCTCCCGGCGCACCTCAGCCACGTCGCCTCCGATCAGCGTCGCGCCGGTGGAGACGCCCGCGTTGTTGATCAGCAGTGTCGCGTCGGACGCCACGCGCGCGGCCTCTCGTATCGACGCCTCGTCCGTGACGTCCAGCCGCAGCGGGATGACGCCCGGCACGTCGACCGTCTCGGGGCGTCGGGCCGCGCCGTACACCTTTGCGCCGCGCTCGACGAGCTGGGCGGCCAGGTGCCGCCCGAAGCCCCGGTTGGCGCCGGTGACGACCGCGACCGCGTTCTTCAGTTCCATGCTCGCTCCTGGTCGTGGCGGGTGCCTTCGGCCACCCGCAACAAATTAGATTATGGATACAATCTAAACACGGGTCTATGATAGATGCCAGTCGACATCCAAATGGGGAGGTGGTCATGGGCCGGGTATCGCAGGCGCAGGCGGAGGAAAATCGCAGGCGGGTGGTGGACACCGCGTCCCGGCTCTTCCGGGAGCAGGGCATGCAGGTCAGCGTTGCCGACCTGATGAAGGCGGCCGGTCTGACCCACGGCGCCTTCTACAAGCAGTTCGCCTCGAAGGAGGCGCTTGTCGACGAGGCCACCGCCCACGCCTTCGCCGAGCTCGCCCAGCGCTACAGCACCGGGTTCGAGCGGCACGACGGGCAGCGCGTCGCCGCCCAGCAGTCGCTGATCGACGCCTACCTCTCCGTCGAGCACCGCGACGCCCCGGCGGACGGCTGCCCGGTCGCCGCGCTCGCCACCGACATCGCGCGCGAGGGCGGGGGACGCGAAGCCCGTCGCGTCTACGCCGAGGGGGTGGCCGACTTCGCCGATTTCCTGGCCAGTGACGACCAGGACGGCATCGTTCGCCTCTGCACCCTTTTCGGTGCGCTGGTCCTGTCCCGGGCCACCAAGGGTTCCCCGCTCTCCGGGGAGATCCTCGCCGCCGCGCACGCGGCCTTGACTGAAGCAGGCTGATCAAAGGCGAGGTGCGGGTGCACGTCGACCGTGCTCGTGGGCGACGAGGCATCCGCGGCCAGGTGGAGGTAGGGGGAGAGAAAAGGCCGCTGGTGTTGGCTGGAGGCCTCTCCCGGCTGCGTGTGCGCAGTTCCTGCACCGACGCACTCGACGACACCCCGCAGCCCGACACCTTGGAACGGTGGGACGTGGCCATCCCCCACGAGGTGGCCCAACTCGGGAGGACGACTGTCCACAGGTTGCACTCGACGGGGGAGTGGACGCGGATCCGGGCTGTGGAAGAGGAGCCGACCCCTGTGAGGGCTCTCTCCGTAAGCGATCAAATGGGATCGGCGTTGCGTTCAGCAGGCAGAGCATCCGCCTCGGCGGCCGAACTCGGGAGGACGTCGATCGCGGAGGGGAGCGGAAGTGGCCACGCGCTGTGATCTGCCGTGATGGGCGCGTGACGGCCGCGACTCGCCTCGCGAGCACCTGTTGTCAAACACTGGTTCGACAACAGGTGCGGTGACGTCCAATGAACCTGGACGTTCCGGGACTCCGGGGCGGCGCCGATCTCATCGGATCCGACGTGATCGACGCACCTCCAGCCGCCTCCGTCCCCACCAGCGGCCAAAGTCCGGCGAACGGCCGGCGTACGCGCGACTGGGTGCCACCGTGCACGACTCGTCGTACCTGGGCGGCTGCGGCGTGCGTGGACGGCGCATGGGGCAACGGAAGAATCGTGAGGTCGTCGAGGAAGTGGGGCTCGATCTCACGGCGGTGCCCCGGCCCGTCGCGGCAGCGGTGTCTGCCGAAGACCTGGACGGCAGCCGACGTCCCGCCCCTGATCAAGTGCGGCGGGCGCACCGCCTGCTCGGGAGTCGGCGAGGCCCCGTGCCGGGGAAGAGTCGTGTGCCGGGTCCGCGGGCGCCCCATCCACCCCGTGGATGTGAAGCATCGGTACTTTCGATGAGCCAGGGGATTCCGCTGGGCACGAACGCACCGCACAGTGGCGCATACGTCACCGCCCAGTGGGATTCGCGGCAGCACCCGCCCACGTTCGTCAGCGCGGCCCTGACTGCCGGTCTGCGCTGACCGGCGGTGACGTACGCACCCGTCATCTGTGGGAGAGGAATCCGCCATGTCCGCTCACCGGTCGGACAGCCTGAGGCGCGGCGTCGGTGTCGCCCCGGCCCACCGATTCCAGTCTGCCGCGCCAACCGTTGCGCGGCTCATCGCGGGAGTCGTCATGATCGTTCACGGCCTGGACAAACTCGTCGACGGGCCGGCCGGGTTCGGAGCGTTCCTGAGTGGTATGAGTGTGCCCGCGCCGGCTGTGACTGCATGGGCGGTCACGCTCGGAGAGACAGCCGGAGGGGTCTTCCTCGTCCTGGGGCTGCTGTCGCGGTTGACCGCAGTGTTGCTGACAGCCCATCTGTGCCTGGCGATGGCGCTGGTCAACGCGGACACCGGGTTCATGACACCTCAACAGGGGGCTGCGAGTGGTTCGGGGATCGAGTTTCCGCTGGTGATGGTGGCGGTCTTGCTCGTCGTGCTGCTCGCCGGGCCGGGACCGCTCGCGCTTGACCGCATTCTCGGCGTCGAAGCAGCCGCACCGGGTCGTCGCAGGCCCGGGTCCGACCGGCCGTCCGCAGTGCGCGCATCGCTCATCAGCGGCGCGATCGGGGGCGCGATCGGCGCGGTGATGAGCGCCCTGGTCAACTACCTGGCCGTCGGGCTGCCTTCCGGCGTCGGGGCGAACGCCGCCAACCACGCCGTGTCCGGACTGATCAGTGGCTTCCTTGCCGGGTTCCTCGGGCTGCTGACGCATCAGCGTCGCCACGGCCCCGGGGCGCGGCCCGTGGCTGGGACGACGCCGCCCGCAGCCGCCGCTGCGGTGGTGCCCGAGACCTGACGGGCGACCACGTAAACGCCGCGTCGGACACTTCACGCCTCATTGGGAGAGAACCACCTGTGTGCCACGTTCCGAACCGAGCCGCTCAGCAGCCCGCGCCGTCCGAGGGGCCCGGCCGTCGCCACCTCCTGAAGACGCTGGGCGCGGCCACGGCGGCGGGTTCGTTGTTGTCCCTGGGCTCCACCGGCACGGCGGCCGCAGCCTCACGCCGCCACCGCACCCGTCTCGTGCTGCTGGGCACGGCAGGCGGCCCGGCCTGGCTCGACGGCGGACGCTGTGGTGTCTCCAGCGCGGTCGTGTACGGGGACCGGGTCTACCTCGTCGATCTGGGGCACGGCGCGATGCACCGGCTGGTGGAGAGCGGACTCGACGGCGGAGGCGGGCTGGGGTCCGCGCTGTCACCCGTGCGTGGCATCTTCCTGACTCACCTGCACAGTGACCATGTCGCGGACTGGCCCGCGCTGTTCGCCACGGGCCCCACGAACATCGTCGGCCGCGGCGACGACGCGATCCAGGTCTTCGGTCCGGGCGACCGCGGCGTACTGCCCGGAATGTTCCCTCCCGGTGCTCCCGCACCCGACGTCTTCAACCCGGAGCAGCCCACTCCAGGTATCTCCGCGATGACCGCCTACCTCGGGCAAGCCTTCGCCGCCGACTTCAACGGTCGAGCAAGAGAGAGCGGCTTCACCCGCCCCGACGACCTGTTCTCCGTACACGACATAGACCTGGACGGCGTCTGGAACGTCGATCCGGCGGGGAAGCCGCCGCGTCTCAAGGCGCCTCTGCTGCTCTGGGAGGACGGGGACGTCCGCGTCACCGCCACCCTGGTCGACCACGCCCCGACCGCCCCGGCCTTCGCCTACCGCTTCGACACGCCCGACGGTTCGATCGTCTTCTCCGGCGACACCTGTGTCAGCGCCAATTTGATCGATCTGGCTCGGGACGCCGACGTCCTCGTCCATGAGGTGATCGACCCGCGATTCGTGGACCGACTCGTGGCCGCCCTGCCCGAATCTCAACGCGACGCCATGCGCGAACACCTCCTCACCAGTCACACCACGATCGATCAAGTCGGACGGGACGTCGCGGAACCGGCCGGGGCCAGGCAGTTGGTCCTCAACCATCTGGTCCCCGCGACGAATCCGGCGCGCCGGTGGAAGGCCGCGCAGAAGGGGTACTCCGGAAAGCTCGTCGTCGGTGAAGATCTCCTCACCATCGGCGTCGGGCGCAGGTGACTCCGACAAGGAGGGTGCGCCGAGAAGAGACCCGCAACGTGGTGACGTCCGAACGCAGGTCACTATCACCCGCTCCGGTGGACCATGATCCGAAGGGGCCTCCCCGAGCGCTACCTCCAGATCGACGAGATCATGGCCATCGCCCGCACGGTCAACGGCACCGAGCACAGCGTGCGTGACGTGGGCCTCCTCGTGTCGGCGATCGAGCGACCCCGGACGAACGTGTTCGGAGCCGAGTTGTACCCCACGCTGCACGAGAAGGCTGCGGCGCTGCTGCACTCCGTCGCCCGCAATCACGCGCTGATCGGGCGTTCCCGTGCGGGACGCGGCCGGGGGTGATGCCCGGACCGGAGGCGGGGCGAGTCCGGTGGGTCTGAGCGGTTGCGTGCATGACGCCAGGCTGCCCCGACAGGGGCGGTACGTCGTGGTCGTCAGGGCGTGTCGTCGCGCGAGGGCAGGCGGGAGAAGGTCCGGGCGCTGGGGGTGAGGGCGGCGACGGCCGGGGCCGCGAAGCACACGGTCGCGCAGCCCAGGAGGACGGCCCTGGCGCCGAAGGCGTCGATGGCCGGCGCGATGAGGGCGAGTCCGAGCGGGGCCAGACCGTACGAGAGGAGGAAGTCCAGAGAGGAGACGCGGGCCAGCTTGTCCGAAGCCACCTCGCGCTGGGCGGCGGTGAACCACGGCACGTTGAACAGTTCGATGCCGACGCCCGCGACGGCGTAGGCCGCCATCACGACGACCGGGTGCACCGGTAACACGAGACTCAACGGCGCGAGGCCGTAGGAGGCGAGTCCGGTGAGTGCGGCCCAGCCGGGGGAGCGGGGGCGCCAGCGGGCGATGAGCAGGGCGCCGGTGAGCGCACCGGCCGTATAGGCGGTCATCGCACCCGCGAGGACCATCTCGGTGCCGTACTCGTCCCTGCTGACCAGGGGCAGCGCCACGCCGGTCGCCGAGTAACCGGTGGCTATGACTGCCGTCAGCGCGCCCAGACCGGCGAGGAACCACGGGTGCCTTCGTGCTTCACGTACACCCTCGGTGAACTCCGCCACGAAGGACGTACCGCCTGCTCCGGCCGAGGGTGCCGACGGGTTGCCGGTGGACGCCGGACGCCCGCCGCGAACTGGGGCGCATGCGGCGACGACCCAGAGCAGCCCGATGCCCACCAGCAGCGCCCATGTGTCGAGGAAAACGGCGAGCAGCGCGGCCAGGGAGGGGCCCACGAGCGTGGTGACCCGGACCGACAGCGTCATGGCCGCATTGGCCTGCTGTCTGCGGTCGGCGTCGACCACTTCGGCTGTGAGGGCTTGGTAGGCAGGTCGGCAGGCGCCCTGGCCGGCTCCCGCGATCGCGGCGGCGGTCGCCATCAGCAGCACCGATCGGTCCAGCCCGGCGGCGATCACGGGTGCCGCGGCTCCGGCGGCCAGGGCGGCCCACAGGACGACGCCACGGCGGGAGTGCCGGTCGGCCAGCACGCCGGCCACGGGCACGGCGGCGAGGAATCCGACGGTGCGCGCCGCGAGCAGCAGGCCGAGATCGGTGGCGGTCAGTGTCCGGTCGAGCACGGCGAGGCCGAGGACGAAGGGCAGGGCCCACGTGGCCAGGCCCGATGCGGTGGCCCCCGTCCAGAGGCGGAGGAAGGGGAGGTCCAGCAGGATCGAGCGCTGCTTGGCGGGAGGGGGCTGGGCGGCGGCGGGGGTGGCGGAGGGAGTGGGCACGAGGAATTACTCCTGTCCTGTTGGCGGCGACGGACCGGATGTGATCCGGCTGCAACCTCCCTGTTCCGTAGCGCGGTTGTGTCACGGGATCGGCCGTGGCACACGGCGGGGCAGCGCGGCGCGGGCGACACACTATCGCAGTGATAATCATTTCCATTAGAGTGCTGTCGGTCGCCCCCGGAGAGGGTGTGGCGGCCGTGTGTCACCAGCCGGTCCGGACTGCCTGTCGGGCCGGGAGGCGTGTCGGGTTCCTGCGGGTGACCATGATCTTTATTGGCGAGGGGAAGAAGTGAAGGTATCGCGCAAGCCTCCGCCCATGGGGCCTGTGACCTGGCCTGACGCGGGCGCGGTCGATCCGGACGAGGCGTTGGCGTCCCGGCCCGCGGAGGCCGTGCGAGCTCGCCTCGCGTCTCGCAAGGTACTGCTGCTCAGCTGCGCAGTGCTGGCCGCCGTCCTGCTCGTGTCCGCCATCGTCGCCATCGGCCTCGGGCCCGCGGTCGTCACCCCGGGCGAGACCGCGCACCATCTGTGGGCGGCTCTCAGCGGAGGGCGTATCCGCGCCGACGAGGTGACGACCCATCAGATCATCTGGCAGATCCGGACGCCGCGCGTGCTGCTCGCGGCACTGGTGGGGGCCGGGCTGAGCGCGGCCGGAGTGGCGATCCAGGCCATGGTGCGCAACGCCTTGGCCGACCCCTTCGTCCTCGGGGTCTCCTCGGGTGCCTCCGTCGGTGCCGTCGGCGTCACGGTCACCGGGGGGCTCGCGGTCCTCGGCGTCCACGCCGTCTCCGCCGGCGCCTTCGTCGGCGCGCTGGTCGCCTCGCTCCTGGTGTACGCCGCCGCCAACAGCCGGGGTGCGCTGTCCCCGCTGCGCCTCGTGCTGACCGGCGTGGCCATGTCGCTCGGGTTCCAGGCTGTCATGAGCCTGATTATCTACTTCGCGCCGGACAGCGAGGCGACGAGCATGGTCCTGTACTGGACCATGGGCAGCTTCGGCGCCGCGACCTGGGGCGCGCTGCCCGTCGTCTCCGCCGTGGTGCTGGCCGGACTCGCGGTCCTGTACCGCTACGGGCGGGCCCTGGACGTCCTCTCCCTCGGCGACGAGACCGCCGCGAGCCTCGGCTTCGACCCCGACCGGAACCGCAAGGTGCTGCTGGTGCTCGTCTCACTGGTGACGGGCGTCATGGTCGCCGTCAGCGGCGCCATCGCCTTCGTCGGACTCGTCATGCCGCATGTGGTGCGGATGGTCGTCGGTGCCACGCACGCCCGCGTGCTCGCTGTGGCCCCACTGGCCGGAGCGATCTTCATGGTGTGGGTCGACCTGGCGGCACGGACCCTGGTGGCCCCGCGTGAGCTACCGCTCGGGGTCATCACCGCGCTCGTGGGGGTGCCCGTCTTCATCGCCCTCATGCGGCGCAGGGGCTACACCTTCGGAGGGCGCTGACATGGACCTGAAACTGGATGAACTCTCCGTGGTGACGGACGGGAAGAGTCTCGTGCGCGGGCTGTCCCTGGAGGTGCCGGACGGTCAGGTCGTGGGGCTCGTCGGTCCCAACGGAAGCGGCAAGTCCACCGCGCTGCGGTGCGTGTACCGGGCGCTGCGTCCCAGCTCCGGCACCGTCTGGGTAGGTGAGCAGGACCTGACCCGGCTCCCCATGCGCCACAGCGCACGGATCCTCGCGGCCATGACCCAGGACGGCGGCGTCGACTTCGACTTCACGGTCGAGGAGGTCGTCGCGCTCGGACGCGCCCCCCACCTTCGCGGCAACCAGGCGCTCAGCGGCCGGGAACGCGAGCTGTGCGAACGGGCGATGGCCCAGCTCGACATCGGACACCTCGCGCACCGGGGCGTCCTGACACTGTCGGGCGGCGAGCGCCAGCGCGTCCTGCTGGCCCGAGCGCTCGTGCAGGAACCGGAGATCCTCGTCCTCGACGAGCCGACCAACCACCTGGACATCCGCCACCAGGTCGACCTGCTCTCGCTGCTGCGCGGGTCCGGGCTCACCGTCCTGGTCGTCCTGCACGACCTCAACCTCGCCGCGGCGGTCTGCGACCGGCTCGGCGTGCTCTGCCAAGGCCGTCTGATCGCCTCCGGTACGCCTGGGGACGTGCTGACGACAGACCTCGTTGCCGATGTATTCGGCGTCAAGGCCAGCGTCGTTTCGCACCCGCTGACGGGCGATCCCCAGCTGCTGTATTCGATCGACTCCACCCGCTGAAAGGCTGCTCACGCATGCGTACAACCCGATACCTCGCCATGGTCCGCCGGCCTGTCGCTCTCGGCTCCGCCCTGGCGGCGGCCCTGGTGCTCAGCGGATGTGGTGCCGAGGTCGAACCGGACGTCAAGGAGTCCGGCAAGGTCACCGTCAAGCGTTGTGGTGAACCGGTGGAGTACACCGTGCCCGAGCGGGCCGTCGCCTACGAAGGCGGCAGCGCGGACAAGCTGTTCGCGCTCGGCCTGACCGAGCACGTGCACGGCTACGTGATGCCTCCCGCCAACCCGCCGGTGACCGAGTCCCCGTGGGCGTCCGAGTACGCCAAGGTCAAGATGCTCAGCGACGACCTGCTGAACAAGGAGGTGGTGGTCGAGGCCAAGGCCGACCTCGTCGTGGCCGGCTGGAACTCCGGCTTCAAGGACGAGCGGGGCATCACGCCCGAGATCCTCGACAAGCTCGGCATCCAGAGCTTCATGCACACCGAGAGCTGCTTCAACTACCCGGGCTTCCCCGAGAAGACGAGTCCCTTCGAAGCTCTCTACACCGACCTCGAACGGCTGGGCAGGATCTTCCAGGTCGAGAAGAAGGCCACCGAAGTCGTCGACGGGTTGAAGCAGCGCGTGGCGGACGTCGAGGCGAAGGCCCCGGACGGCGATCCGGTGCCCGTCTTCCTCTACGACTCCGGCACCGACCAGCCGTTCACCGCGGGCAACCAGGTACCTCCCAACGACATCATCGAGACGGCAGGCGGCAAGAACGTCTTCGACGGCCTCGACGAGCGCTGGACCCAGGTCAACTGGGAATCCGTCGCCGAGAGCGAGCCCGAAGTCGTCATCATCCTCGACTACGGCGACCTGCCCGCCGAGAAGAAGATCGACTTCCTGAAGAACTCCCCGCACACCAGAGAACTCCCGGCCGTGAAGAAGAACAACTTCTTCGTCCTCGACTACAACGAGGGCATCAGCGGTCCCCGCAACATCGACGGCCTGGAGAAGTTCGCCACCTACCTGCGCGAACTCAAGGGCTGACTTCCCGCACGCCACGGCCTGCCGGGCAGGCAGAACGCCTGCCGGGCGAGCCGTTCATCGGCGTGGCCGCGCGCCATCCCGTTGTGTGACAAGGAAAGGACCCCACGGACATCGACCGTGACGCGATCGGCCCGGCTCTTCTGGAGCAGTTGCCCCCGCCGCCGCCCGCCGGCCTGATCATCTCGCTCAACCAGCCCAAGGCCGACCTGCACACCACTCGCTTGAGTACCTGCTCGGGCGGGCCGTGTCCGACCAGCCGTCCGTCGCTCAGGAGCAGATAGGCGTCGGCCGAGCGGGCGGCCTCGAGATCGTGCGTGGCCTGGACATCAGCGGTATGAGGAGGGTCTCCTGCCCCGTCCCCAAGCGCGGCTTCGTCCTGTCGTCCATGAGCGGCCTCTCTGACACAGGTGTGTACCGGGCCGGACGGTGCCGTGGCTGCGACCACCGCCCGGCCCGGAGTTTCAGCGCTCCGTCACGGTGGTGAGGGGGTCGTGCTCGTGCGCGCAGCTCTCGTCGAAGCCGTATGTGTCCCAGGCGGGGAAGGGGTCGGAAGCGGGCGGGGCTTCGCCTTCCCGGATGAGGCAGTCGGTCAGGGCGGCCCGCAGCGGCTCCGCGTCCAGATGGGTTCCGATGAAGACGAGTTCCTGAGCGAAAGGGCTGTCGGCGTCGCGAGCGGAGGAGGGCTCGAAGCGGGCCACCGACCCGGCCTGCGACCACAGTCCCGTCACCCGGGGTCGGCTGGCGAGGGTGAAGAAGCCCTTGGACCGGAGGACCTGCCCGTAGGCACCGCTGTCCAGTGCCTCCGTCACGAACGTCCACAGCCGCCCCGGGTGGAAGGGCCTTCCGGAGCGGAAGACGGTCGACGAGATGCCGAACTCCTCCGTCTCGGGAACGTGGTCGCCGTTGAGTTCCCTGACCCAGCCCGGAGCCTGTTGTGCCCGCTCCAGGTCGAAGCGGCCGGTGCCCAGGACCTCGCCCACCGGTATGCGGCCCCGGACGGCCGGCACTACGCGGGCGGCGGGGTTGAGGCGGGCGAGGGTGGCGCGCAGCCGGTCGGCGGACGCGGCGTCGACGAGGTCGAGCTTGTTGAGGACGATGACGTCGGCGAACTCGATCTGGTCCATCAGCAGGTCGCTGACCGTGCGTTCGTCGTCCTCGTACTGGTCCAGGCCCCGTTCGGTCAGTTCGTCGCCGCCGGCCAGTTCGGGCAGGAAGTTGGCGGCGTCCACGACCGTGACCATCGTGTCCAGCCGGGCCAGGTCGCCGAGGGTGGCGCCGTCGTCGCGGGCGAAGGCGAAGGTGGCGGCCACCGGCATGGGCTCGGAGATGCCGGAGGACTCGATGAGGAGGTAGTCGAAACGCCCCTCGCGCGCCAACCTGTCCACTTCCTCCAGCAGGTCGTCCCGGAGGGTGCAGCAGATGCACCCGTTGGTCATCTCGACCAGGCGTTCCTCGGTGCGGGACAGGGCGGCCTCGCCGCCACGCACCAGAGCGGCGTCGATGTTGACCTCGCTCATGTCGTTGACGATGACCGCGACGCGCAGACCCTCGCGGTTGCCGAGGACGTGGTTGAGCAGGGTGGTCTTGCCGGCGCCGAGGAACCCCGACAGGACGGTGACGGGAAGGCGCCGCGAGGGTGCGTGGGCCATGCCGGGGTCAGCCTTCCGGACGGAGGAGACCGCGTTCGTACGCCTTGGCCAACCGTTGGGGGACGAGGTACGGCACGCCGTCCACCGTGACCGTCACCAGTTGCGGCGTCGTGGCCTTCCACTGCGCGCGGCGGTGCCGGGTGTTGCTGCGCGACATCTTGCGTTTGGGTACGGCCATGAGGACCTCCGGGTGCGATCGGTGAGCGAGGCAGACGATACCTGAAAATGAATGTCATTACGATCGGTGTCGTCGGACCCCTTCGTGCCGATCCCTCTCGGCACCCTTCCGAGGTGACCCCGCGCCACCGCCCCGGTCGGCGCGGACCGTCGGACGGGTCGGAAGAGGGGTGCGCCAGCCGCTCGCACCGTGACGCTCGTTTGACGCTCCGGGTGGAGATGTGCGGGACCGCAAGCCCGGAAACAGCGCTGACCTGGCCTTTTGTGAGCCTCGCTCAGGCGGACGTCTTTCGATGACGCACCATGTGGAGTGCGTGGCGATCCTTGAGCCTGCCGATAAGGGTCGCTGACCTGCAGGTTTGTGGGGTGGGGCCGAGATCCGACGTCTTTCCCTGGAGGAAACGGTTCGAGGCGCTATCGCTTGGCTCTGTGGGCTCCGGCCTCCGCTTTTCAGGCGCAGTATCTGATTGTTGCCTGCTCCGCGGACGGGTCGTCCTGGACGCCCAGACGCTGAAACGACGCTCGTTCTGACGGGCTTGCACGTGCGGTTGTACGTGGGCACGTGTGGCTTTCAGCGGGTGTCGGCCCCCGTACTGCAGATGGTGAACCCGATCCTCCGTCCGCCTACGACGACGGGGACGCATTCGACGACCTGCTGCCCGCCACCGCCCGGGAGGAACGGCTGGCCCCCATGCTCGAACTCGCCCATGCGGAACTGAGCACCCGGACCTCACCGGCCGAGGCCCGGCGGACGTGGCAGCGATGCCCAGGAGAGGCGAAGAGACCTGGAGCGGTAGGGGAAATCACGTTGCCAGGAGCCGAGTTCACATTCCCCATTCGAGCCGTACCGGCTCTCGCGCCGTGGTCAGTGCCCCGTCGAAGTCCGCGAGACGTTCGGCCAGTGTGGCGGTGGCCACGCGCGGCGGGAGGGCAGCCGAGAACTTCAGGCCGCGGACGGCGCGCGGGTCGACAGTGGGCAGAGTGAGGGCGCTCGGGAGTTCGGCGCGGGCGGATTTCCAGTCGGCGGGGGAGAGGTCCTGGCGCAGTCGGAGGTGGGTGTCGGAGGGCCGCTGGACGGGATCGGCGAGGTTGCCGAGGGATGCGGCGAGGGTCGCGTTGGCGCGGTAGCCGGCCCAGGTCCACCAGCGTGTGGCATCGGCGTCGCGGATCACGAGAGTACCGGCCGGGTGAACCTCGTGGGGGGCGCGATCGGTGCGCAGCTCGGCGAGGGCAGCGGTGGCGCGGCGGGTGAGCCGGACGTCGGGGTCGGTGCCGAGGAGGACGTCGCGCATGGCGCGGGTGAGGGGGAACGACAGACCGCGCGCCTCGCCGCCCTGCCATTTGGCCACACCGCCGTCCTCTACGGGTTCGACGAAGGCACGGCGGCGGGCCCAGTCGATGAACGTGACCTGCCAGCTGCGCCCGGCAAGCAGGAGACGGCGCGGGCCGGGGCGCTCCTCGGTGAGCACGGTGGGGTCGGTGGTGCCGATCTCGGTGCGCCCGGCGAGGACGGTGAACTCGGGCGGCGCGGTGAAGGAAGCGGTGAGTTCCATGAAATGGCGGCGGCCGAAGTGCTTCTCGGCCTCGGAACCGATGAAGAGCATGCCGTCGTCGCTGTCCAGGAAGCCCTCGTCGATCAGGTGCTTCAGGAGCGGGGCGGCCGACCGGTCGAAGGGCGCGAGGCCGTTCCACCGGTCCGGCCAGAGCCGGTCGCCGATGCGGTGCTCCTGCAGGGTGAGCGCGAGCAGCTGCTGGGCGACGAGGTGACGGGGCGATGGTGGCGGGGTGACGGGCTCGACCCAGCCCCGGGCCCAGAGGGTGAGCAGCCCGGCGGCCTGCAGCAGCGAGGCGGGGCGGGTGGCGAGGAAGAGACAGTTGCGGGAGGTGTCGGCGCGACGGCCGGTGCGGCCGATCCGTTGCAGGAACGAGGCGACGCTGCTGGGGGAGTCGATCTGGATGACTCGGTCGAGGTCGCCGACGTCGATGCCGAGCTCCAGGGTGGAGGTGGACACGATGACGCAGTCGCGCGCCTCGGCGAACGCCTGCTCGGAGCGGGCCCGTTCATCGGTGGAAAGTGAGGCGTGCGAGAGGAACACGGTGACGTCGCGGGCCCGGAGCGCCGCACCGAGTTCCTCGACCTGCTTGCGGGAGTCGCAGAAGACCAGACGCTTCTCGCCGCGGTGCAGGGCGGAGATCACCTTGGCGGCGTTGGCGAGTGAGCCGACGTAGTCGAGTTCGACGTCTCCCGCGGGCCTCGGTGGCGCGGTGTCCCCGGCCGTGTCCGGCAGGGTGACGCCGGGCGCGACGACCCGCCCCGGGCGTTCGGCGGGGCGCGCCCCCTGCAACCACGTGAGCAGTGCGCCCGGGTTGCCGACGGTGGCGGAGAGCCCGATCCGCTGGATCCGGTGACCGGCCAGCCGCTCCAGCCGTTCGAGCACGGCAAGCAGGTGCCAGCCCCGGTCGTCACCCGCGAAAGCGTGCACCTCGTCGATGATTACGGCACGGACCCGGCCGAGCATGTGCGTGTGGTCGGTCTTGACACTGATCAGCATCGCTTCGAGCGACTCGGGTGTGGTGAGCAGGAAGTCGGGCGACTCGGTGCGGATACGGCGGCGTACCGACTCCCGGGTGTCGCCGTGCCAAAGGGCGGCGCGGCGACCGAGCCACTGGGCGTAGGTGTCGACGCGGTGGACGAGGTTGTTGAGGAGGGCTTTGAGTGGGGCCAGGTAGAGGACGGAGGTGCCCGTCCAGTGCTGCTCCCGCATGGCGGACAGGACGGGGAAGGTGGCGGCTTCCGTCTTCCCGCCCGCGGTCGGCGCGAGCAGGATCGCGTCCTCGCCGTCCATCAGTGGTTCCACGGCGGCCTTCTGCAGCGGGCGCAGATCAGGCCATCCGAGGGTGTTGACGATGTGGTGCAGGACGACCGGATCGAGGCGTTCCATGGGGTCTCCCCGGCCGGAGGCTGGGGAAGGGTCGGGGCCGGGCGGCTGGTCCTGCACGTGGATGGCTCCCTGCGCTTGGTCTTCCGGGAACGGGAGGGGAAGGCGACAGATCAGAGGTCGAGGTCGAGGTCGTCGGCCGACGCGGCAGCAGGGGGCGCGGCGAGGTTGCGTTCGGTGGCAGTGAGATCGCCGCTGCCGAGGGTCAGTTTGTAGTGCGTACGCGGATCGAAGTCGTCGAACTGATCGACCCGGTCGAGTACGTCCCCGACCAGCTTCTTCAGGTACAGGCGCGGTGCCACTCCGACTTTCCCGCCCAGCGCCCCGCCCACGGCCCTTGCCAGGTCCGCAAGGTACGCGTCGTCGGCGAGTCGCTTGATCCGCTCGGCGGAGTCGGGGGAGGAGACGCCGTCCGCGTACAGGTCGCGGATGGTGGCCCCCAGACCGGTCAGGGACTCCTCGGTGAATCCGGGGAGCCGGATCTGCACCGCACGCGGGTTGTCGAAGCGCGGGTCGGTGGTGAAGTCGGTGGCCAGACGCTGGGCGAGCGGGGCGAGGCGCTGGACGCCCTGCTGCCCGTCGTAGAAGGCGGGTGTGCCGGTGATGACGAGGTAGAGGCCGGGGAAGCGGCCGGAGTGCACCTCGTCGATGAGCTGGCGCAGGGCGTTGAGGGCCTTGTCACGGGCGTCGGAGCGGACCCGCTGCAGTGTCTCCACTTCGTCCAGGACGAGAACGAGCCCGGCGTGCCCCGCGTCCTTGAGCATGGTCAGCAGGCCTTGGAGGAAGCCGAAGGCGCCGAAGTGGTCGAGGTCGCCGCGGACGCCCGCGCTGCGCCGGGCGGCAGCGGCGACGTGCGGCTGGCCGCCGAGCCAGGCCATCACCGCGGCGGCGGTCGCCTCGTCGCCGGCGTCCAGGGACTGCTTGTACCCGCGCAGGGCGGTGGCGAAGGCGGGGGCCTGGCGGGACACCTCGGCCAGGCGGGCGGTGAGCAGCCGTTCCACGGCCTGCGGCAGTTCGCTCTCGGCGGCGCCGTCGGCGAGCGCGTCCTCCTCGAGGGCGTAGAACCAGGCGTCGGCGACGGGCCGCAGGGCGCTGGGCGGGAAGCTCGCGGTGGTCAGGCGTTCGGTGAGCCGCCGGTAGACCGTCTCCAGCTTGTGCAGCGGGGTCTCGGTCTCCGACACCTGTACCTCGGCCACGGCGAAGGTGCGCCGCTTGGCGCGCTCGCCGAGCCAGCGGGTGAAGAAGGTCTTGCCGGAGCCGTACTCACCGCGTACCGCCTTGAACACCGAGCCGCCGGCGGCGACGGTGTCCAGTTCCTCGTCGACCGCCTGCTCGAAGCGGCCCAGGCCGGTGGCGAGCAGGTCGAGGCCGCTCTCGGGGACGGCACCGCGCCGCAACGCGTCCACGACGGCGCGGCGGCGTACGGCGCCGACGGGGGCACCGGTACGAGGGGTTGAGGATCGAGACGAGTTCACCCGGACAGTCTCCCATCGGGGAGGTGGCCGGACGGCCGGAGTGCCGGCAGACGGATCCGGTTCGTCGTGCTCACGGGGTGCGCAGTCCGAACTGTTCGATCAGCTGAGCCCGGTGCAGGCGCAGGGTGCGGTTGTCGGGGAGGATCTCCAGGATCTGGGCGCCGTCGTAGTTGAGGAGCTGGGCCAGGGTCGCGGCGAAGCCGGGGGCGCGGCTGGCGGGCTGGCCCGCGCGTTCGGCCAGGGCGGTCATGGGCAGGGTGCCCGCTTCGACGAGGGCGACCAGCGCCTTGGGGAGGACGGACGGCTCCCGGGGCTTCCGGGCGAGCAGGTCCAGCTGCGCCGCGTACAGCTCGGTGGCGACGAGACGTTCCACGAGCGCGACGGCAGGTGGCTGGTCCTGGGTGGAGGGGGCTTCGGGCTCCGGTGCGGGGTCGGCGGGCTTCTGGGAGGCGAGAGGGGTGAGTTCCTCCTCACCGAAGAGACCGATGACGCCCTCTGCCAGGGGCGGGGCGGCCTTCTTGGACTGCTTGGCGCCCGGACGCGACGGCGTGGCGAGGGGAGCAGCGGTGCCGGACGAGGTGACGGCCTCGGCGCCGGTTTCCGTCTCGATGCCCGTCTCGTCGGACCACCACAGCGGAGCCGGATCGCCCAACTCCCGCCACCCGTTCGGTGGTTCGGCCCCGAAGGGCAGCAGGGCGAGCAGCGGGATGGTGAATTCGGCGAGGGTCGCGCCGCCGTGGTAGCCCGCTTTGAGGGCGGTGTACCGGGCGTCGTGGTCGCGCAGAGCGACGATACGGGAGCCAGGTTCCGGCCAGACCACCCGCGGCCCGGCCAGTGCGATCTCGGAGGGGGCGACCGGACCGCCGGGGCCGCGGTGACGGGCCGAACCGATGGTGCCGGCGGGTGCGTCGAGCCTGCTGCTGCGCCGTTCGACGACATGGCCGTGGTCGGAGGTCAGGAGCACGGTCATGCCGTTCGCACGCGCGGCCCGCAACAGCGGTTCGAGACCGCTGACTTCGCTGGCCTGCCAGGCTCCGTCCCCGAGCTTCTGTTCCTTGCCCAGCCGGTCGTCGACGGTGTTGAGGACGACGGCGACATGCATGCGCTCGTCGGCGAGGGCCTCGCCGAGGGCGGTGGAGAAGGGCGAGCCGGTGTCGGGGCCGCGCAGGTCGTCCTTGTGGAAGACGGCCGCCGGGGCGCCCCGCCAGCAGGGGTGCTGAGGGAAGAGCCGCTTCTCGTCGTTCTGGTCGCCCTTCATCAGGGTTCCGGTGAAGAGCGAGGTGCGCGAGACGGCGGTGAGTGTGGGCAGCGCCGCTGCCACGGCACGGCGCACCGGTGCGCCGTGAGCCCCGGGCAGCGGGTCGAACTCGGCCCACTGCCGGCGCAGCTCCTGCCCCAGCTCGGCCGCTATGGCCGCGCTCATCCCGTCCAGGAGCAGCAGCAGGACCCGGCGCCCCGGCTCGGCGACGACCGGCGCGACGACTCGCGTCAGGAGGGACTCGACGGTGAGCAGGGAACCGGAGGAGCTGCCGTCCGCCGTCCACACTGCGAGCCGTTCGCTGAAGGCGTGGTCGAGCGCGCGGCGGGTCCGCCGCACCTGGTCGCCGATCCGGTTGTACGCGGCGGCGAGTACGGCGTCGGGGTCGCCGCCCGCCTCCAGGTGTTCCAGGGCGCGGTCGACCCAGCCGAGTTCGCGGATCTGGCGGTCCGTCCCGTCGGTCACCGACTCGATCTCTTCCGACGGGTTCCCGGCCAGCCATCGCCGCAGCCGTACGGCCATCCGGACCCGCTCGATCCGGGCCCGGGTCTCGCCGTCGCCGTTGGCGAGGGCGTGCGCGCAAAGCGCGGTGACGGAGTCCGTGACCACCTCGGTGGAGCCGCCGGTCAGTGCGTGACCGGCGGCGGTGAACCGGGCGTCGAGTCCGGCGGGCAGGAGCGGACTGGCGGTGGCGGCTGCCTGCGCCCCGAACTGGGCGACCAGCTGTGCGGCCCGGGTCAGGACCGGGTCGGCGAGACGGTGCTCACCTCGGTCGATGAGATCGCGTACGTACGCCTCACCGCTGCGGGCGAAGGAGGCCAGGAGACGGTCGAGTTCGTCGCCCTGGGCGGGCGGCTGCTCGCCGAGCCACCGTTCGGCCCGGCCGCGTGCGCGGTACAGGTCGTGGTCGGCCTCCGCGTGTCCCCACAGGGCGGCGCAGACCACCGCGTACGCGGCCGCGTCGGGGCCGTGGTCGGCGTCGACCAGAGCGGTGATCACCCTGCCCGTGGAGCCGCCCTGCTCGGGTGCGGCGAGGAAGCGGGCGAGGCCGGCCTTCTCGGGTCCGCGCAGCTCGCGCAGGAGGTCCGGGCCACCGGGGGTGAGGGTCCACCGGAACAGGGCGACGGGGTCGACCCGGTCCGCTTCACCCGGCAGGCCGCGTACCGCGGGCGTGTCGTCGCTGTCGTCGTCGAGGCGGAGCCGGCGACGGGTCAGCCGGGTGAGGGCCTCGTCGCGGGAGAGCACGCCCCTTCCGATCGAGCGCCAGGCCCGGCTGCCCGCCGCGTCCAGGAGCGCCTCGGCCGCCCAGGTCTCGCCGCGCAGGCGGGTGTCGAGGCCGCTCGCGCCGAATGCCTCCTGCACGACCTCCCAGTTGTCGACGGCCCTGATGCGGCGACTGTAGACACGGGCGAGCAGACCGGGGTCGAGTTCGGTGTTCTCCCGGTCGGTGAGGACGACGAGGACGCGCGGCTCCGGCGGTACCCGCGCCTCCAGGTGGTCCAGGATCTGCTCGTGCACCGCGAGGACGGACGGCGCGACAGCCACCCGCACCCGCGTCCCGCCCACCGTCGGCTGCTCGGCGGCCCCGTCCCACTGCGGGGCGGCCCGCAGCAGCATGACGCGGACCGCGCCGTCGCAGAGCTTGCTGCGCGCGGCGACGAACTGGCGGACCGTGCTCACCGAAAGGCGGGCGGGACCTGCGGCGGAGGGTCCCGGCCCGGCGGCGGGCGCGGTGGTGATCGTGCCGGACATCAGTCGACGACCTTCCAGGTGACCTCGACGGTGGCGTCGGGGTGTGCCGCGGCGAGTGCCGCGATCTCGGCCTGCAGCTCCGCGGCAGCCCGGACGGCCGTCGTCCGGCCGCCACCGGAGCGGGCCACCGGGCGAGCCGGATCACGCGGCGCGGGCGGCGTCGGCAGCACCTGCGGATGGGCGGAGCCGCCGTCCAGGGGCACCGTTCCGGCGCTGGGTTCCGGAGCGGCGGGCCGCTGCGGGGCCGGCGGCGGACTCTGCCGGGACCGCAGCAGCGTCATCACCTCCCGGCTGCCCTTCTTCAGTACGGCCGGCAGGTCGGGGTAGTCGCCGGGGTCGCCGGCCGCGGCGTCGCGCACCCGCTCCAGGATCGCCGCACCGTCCCGGCCGAGCGTGTCGGCCAGCTCCAGCTGTTCACCCCAGCTGGTGTTCTGCAGCGCGTCGGCCACGGTCCGGGCACTGGTCAGCGACATGCCGTACCGGTGCGCGGTGAAGTCGCCGAGGTCGAAGCCGGCCAGCCGGTCCACCACGGCCTTGGCGCCGAGGTTCTCCTCGCGCAGCTCGTCCGCCAGCTCCTGGGCCCGCCGGGCGAGCACGAGGCGGGGTGAGGCGTCGTCCAGGTGCAGGAAGCTCCGGTGCTTCTCCAGCTCCGTGACGAGGCGCGCCGCATCGGTGGCGAACGCGTTCGCGGCCTTGCGGATCTGCCCGGCGAACTGGTTCACGATCCGCCCGCGCCGCAGCTGCGGCGCGGGCGTGCCGAACACCGTCTCGTACCGCTTGCGTGCCTCCGCCCAGTCCGCCTCGGTGGGCAGCGGCTGCTCCCGCAGTGCGTAGTCACGCTTCAGGTCGCTCGGCAGCGGCGCGGGTTCGACCGCGACTGAGCCGCGCACCCACACGCGGTCGGACATTTCCGCGTACGCGGCGGCGAGCAGCCGACGCAGCGGCTCGGGCAGGCCGCGCGGGTCGGGCTGGTCGGTCCAGTCGGCGAGCCTGACCAGGGTCGGCTCGGCGACCCCGTCCCGGCGGGCCTGGGCGTTGAAGTGGTCGAGCCAGGCGGTGGACTGCCGGTAGTACGCCTCCTGCATCACACCGAGCCCCAGGCCGCCCGCGATCCGTGCCATGACCTTGCGGTCCTTGGCCTCGACCTCCACCTGCCCGTCACGGTCCTCGGCGGCCTTGCGCACGTACTCGAAGACGGTCCTGATCTCGGCGGCCCGCAGCGGCTTCCCGGTGCCCTCCGGATCCAGCTCGGGGTGGGCGGGGAACTGGTGGCCGAGCAGCTTCCCGGCCAGCTGACGTGCGGCATCGTCCATCTGCGCGCCGATCGGCAGCTGCAGGTCCGCCACCTGCTGCTGGGCCTCCAGGTGGTTGCCGAAGCCGAGGTCGACGACGCCTTCCTGCTTCTGCGCGAGTCCGTACGCCTGCTTCAGCGCGCCCAGGACCCGCTCGGTGAGGACCTCCCGCTGCGACTGCAGCATGCCCTTGGCACGGGCTTTGTCGTCGGCGCCCAGACTGCGCGCGAACTCGGAGTCGAAGCGCGCCTCGTCGGACAGTGCCTTGTCGATGACGACGAGACGCTCGAAGTCGCCGCGGGTCGCGTCGGTGAGATGAGTGGGCAGCCAGGCCAGGGTCCGCGAGTCGCCGCCCGTCTTCTCCCGCAGCGTACGCAGCCGCTGGAGGTCGTCCATCGGCCCGAACTCGCCCTCGTCGTACGGGAAGTCGACGACGAGCCGCCAGGCGTCCTCCTGGCTGGGCCGCAGCGCCGCATCCGACAGCGAGTCGACGTCCGCGACGTTCCCGAAGACCACCTCGACCTGCCGCTCGGTGCCCTTCCACACCAGGTCGAGGGTGTCGTACGGGTCGAACCCGCCGGTCCCGTCGGTGACGCCGAGCGCCTCCTTGAGCAGGGTGCGCATCTTGGTCCGGCGGTTGCCCAGGTTGTTGTGGACCTGGGCGTTGGCGAGCACCGCGTCGAGGTCGACACCGGTCAGTTCGAGGCGGACGACCGCGCCGGGGCCGGTGCCGACGACCTTGATCTCGGGGAAGGTCGCCGCCCATTCCTTCGCCTTCTGCTCCAGGCGGCCGATCTCGGTTCCGGCGATCCGGGTGGTGATGGACCCGTGGTTGAGCGCGTTGAGCCGGGCCAAGGTCAGGTCGGACAGGGCGGGGACGCTCGGCGCGAGCGCGGAGAGGAGCAGCGTCTGGACCAGTCGGCTGTCACCGGTGAAGTCCCGGCAACGGGCCTTCAGCTGCGGGTCGTCGATCGTTTCCGGACGGCGTCGGTACGTCTCCACGTCGTCCTCGGTGACCTGGTTGGTCTTCAGCAGGTACGGGCGCAGCTTCTCGCGGTACAGCTTGTCCGCCGCCTCGAAGTGGACGCTGGTCTCGCCGCTGAACGCCTTGTCGCCGCCGCCGACGATCGCCGGGTACAGATCGCCGAGCGGTACGAGCTGGCCGAGCCGCCAGTCGTCCCGGTGGTCGACCAACAGCTGGCTCATCAGCTTGAGGCCGGTGCGGGAGCGCTGCAGTGCCCCGGAGACGTGCACCAGGGTGTCCATGAAGGCCGGCGGGAAGGGGTAGGTGCGCCGGAAGGCGTCCTCGTCCGCGCCGGTGGTGGAGTCCTTGTGGCCGAGCAGGGTCTGCCAGACGTCCGGGCCGAGCTTCTTGGCCTCGTCGAAGGCTGCCGCGACCTTGGCCTCAGCCTCGTCGTCGACGGGATCCAGCAGACGGGCCCGTGCGATCGTCGGCAGGTTGCGGTCCTCAAGGACGATCGAGTCGTACCGGCCGCCGTTGAGCTTCAGCGTGTCCTGCACGGCGGCCTCGGCAGCACCGGACATCTCCTCGCCGACCAGCTCGCGCAGGTCACGCTGACGGGCGATGAAGGAGACGACGGGGATGGCGCGGCGCTCGTCGGCGCCCTCCACGAAGTTGGTGACCTTGCCCGCCTCGCGGCCGAGAACCTTCTGGTCGTGGATGAGGGTGGCCAGCCACAGGATCAGCTCGTCCATGAAGAGGACGAGGCCGTCGTAGCCGAGGGACTGGGCGTGCGCGGCGATGATGCCGAGGCCCTTGTCCAGGGAGACGAAACCGTCGGCGTTCTCCGAGGCGCCTCGGGCGAAGGACGGGAAGAGGGTCTTGGTCAGGTCCTGGACGAGCCGGGCCCGCAGCTCCTGCGGGGTGGTCGGGTTGAGCAGGTCCATGCCCTTTGTGTTCTCGCGCTCCTCCTGCGCGGCGACAGCCCGGTCGAGCAGTTCGGTGGTCCAGGCGAATGCCTCGCCCCACTCGTCGCCCTCACCGCTGTCCGCCTCGGCGAGCTGCGCGATCACCCGGTCGTCGCCGCTGCCACGGCGATGGGCGGCGAAGTCCTCGAAGAGGCCGTCGGTCAGATAGACCTGCGGCAGATCGCAGTCAGGGTGCACCTTGCGTACGTGCTCCACGTACTTGCCGAGAATGCGCTGCTCAAGGGACTTGGCGCCGAGCATGTGGTACGGGACGAGAAGGAACTTGCGATCTCCCGCGTCCAGCCAGGAGTGGTTGCCGCGGACGGGGTCGAGGCCCGTCTTGGAGCGGGCGGCCTGGTGGCCGGAGAGCAGGGCGTAGAGCACCGCCATGAAGTGCGACTTACCGGAACCGAACGAGCCGTGCAGGTAGGCAGCCTTGGAGGAGTGGCTGTCGAGCGCCGACTTGATCAGGTCCAGTGCCTCGTCGAAGTTGCCGCGCAGGCGATCGGTGACGACGTAGTCCCGCAGGGCGGCCTCGGCACCCTCGGGCGTGACGGCCTCGCCGAGCTTCAGCACGAAGTCGGACGTCGACACGCGCTCCGGGATGCGGATCAGCTCGCGCAGGAGGGGGCGGTCCTCGGGACGGGGGGTGTTCCTGCTCATGAACGCCATGGTGTCTTTCGAATCCCCTCGCCCGCGCGGTCCGTCAGCTCGATCGGAAACTGAGCTGCCCGATCAATCGTAAGGGGCGGCACTGACACCAGGAGGGCCAGATTCTGTCCGGCTCTCCCGTTCCTCCTGCTGCGCCTCGGCCGACCCGGTCTGCGCCCATACGGTCTTGCCGGGGCCGTTGCGGTCCTCGACGCCCCAGTCGTCGGCGACGGCCGCCACGAGGGCGAGTCCCCGCCCGCCGTCGGCGTCCGGGTCGGCCATGGTGACCGTCGTGGGGTCGGGTCGTCGCGGGTGGGTGTCGGACACCTCCACACGTACGACCGCGGTCGTACGCGCCTGCTGGTGGAGGAGCCGTAGCTCGAAGTTCCGTCCCGGTACGCGGCCGTGGCGGGCCGCGTTGGCCGCGAGCTCGGCGACGAGGAGGGCGACGGTGTCGGAGAGCGCGCTGCCGGGCGGGACGCCCCAGACGTCGAGCCGCGCCACGGCGGCCCGGCGGGCGAGGCTCGCGCCGAGGCGGGTGGCGGGGAAGGTGTGCGTGGACTCCTGGACGGCCAGGGGTGGTCCGACCTGCGATGTCGTCATGATCCCAGCCTTCCGGCGGCGCACGCCGTGCCGACAGGAACGGCACCCATACAGATCGATCTGTACTTGTTCACACTCTGGACTGGGAGGGTGACTTACCGTAACCCTGGGCAGGTTGGCCGACGCGGCGTACGGGGCGCAAGGCACGGAGCACGGAAAGCGGGGCGGCGATGACGGCGGACCAGGACGGCAGCGGTACGGCGGCGTGTGGTGAACCCGAACTGTCGGACAGTCTCAAGACGTTCGGGGCCGTCCTGAAGGCGCTGCGGGAGGCGGGAGGGCTCACGCAGGAGGAGTTCGCGGCCCGGGTGCGGTATTCGGCGGCGTACGTCGCGAAGATCGAGCAGGGCAAGCGGTTCCCGCCGGAGGCGCTGCCCGGGAGGGCGGAGGAGGCGCTGGGGTCGGTTGCGGGCAAGGTCCTCGCGGCAGCGGCGAGGAGCCTGCGGAGGAAGGCGGGGCTGGCGTCCTGGTTCCTGCAGTGGGCGGGGATCGAGGAAGAGGCGATCACGCTGTACGCGTATGAGTGCCGGGGGGTTCCGGGGCTACTGCAGCCGGAGGGGTATATCCGGGCCCTGTTCGAGCGGCAGTTGCCGCCGCTCACGGAGGACCAGATCGGACGGCAGGTGGCGGCTCGCACCGAACGGCAGCGTCTGTTGTCCGAACGCCCGAACACTGCCTTCAGTTTCATCATCGAGCAGTGCATCCTTGAGCGCCACGTGGGCGGGACGGCTGTCACCAAGGCCGTCATCGACCACCTGTTTGAGCTTGGGCGACGCACGAACATCGAGATTCAGATCATGCCGACGCGGCAGGAGGACCACACGGGGGTCGACGGTCAGATGTACCTGGCGGAGAGCCCTGGGAACCAGTGGTTCGGCTACGTCGAGGGGCACCGGTCGAGCGCACTGATCGCCGCTTCGAGTGAAGTCAGTATCCTCCTCCAGCGCTATGGCAAGCTGCGTTCCCAGGCCCTGGATTGCCGGGCTACGGTGGGCTTGCTGGAACAGATGCGAGGAGCGCTATGAGCACCACGGAAGACCTGAGCTGGTTCAAGAGCAGCTACAGCGGCGGCGACGGCGACAACTGCATCGAGGTCGCGCTGGACGCCGAAGCGGTCCGCGTCCGGGACTCCAAGGATCTTGGCCGGGACTCGTTTGCTGTTGCCCCCTGTGCCTGGGCGGCTTTCACCGCACACGTGTCGGGTTCCTGACTGTCGTCTGTGAGGCGGCGGATCAGCCGCCTCACAGACGCGCTGCTCAGTCGGACTCTGCGGAGGCCGCCGCCTTCTTCTTCGGGGCGGCGGCCTTCTTCGCGCGGGTGGCGGGGGCGGGTCGCCAGGCGCGCAACGTGTCGTCGGGCAGGCCGAGTTCGCCCTGCTTCTGCTGCCGGAAGGCGAGGATCTCGGCGGCGGGGGAGGCGCCGAACTCGGCGTCGTACTCGCCGTACCACTGGTCCAGCCAGGGCTGGAGCTCAAGCAGCCCGGCCAGGAACGGCACGATCTCCTCGCTGCCGAGACCGGCGGTCTGGATGTACGAGGCGAGCGCGAGCGCCTGCTCCAGGTGGTCCCAGCCGGCCCACCCGTACAGCTCGGGCGACTGCGCGTTCACCGTGCCGTACGAGACGAACCGCTCCTTGGGCACGTCGAGCTTGCCGCGGGCGCGCCAGTAGCTGGGCTTGAGGAAGTCGGCCGACGTGTACTTCGGCGGAACGGGTGTCCGCTCCCGAATCTTCCGCTTGGCGGGCTCGTCCGGTGCGGCGTCCTCCTCCCGCTGGAGATCCCAGACGTGCTCCCAGTCGGCCCGCTTCTTGAGCGCGGCGGGCTTGTAGCGGAGGGCCGAGACGAAGGGGACGTGCTCCTCGGAGAGCAGGTCGCGGACGGTCTTGGCGAGGTCCTGCCGGGGGGCGTAGAGGTCGGCGACGGAGGTGAAGTCCTCGTCGGCGGAGAGAGCTTCGGTGAGGCGGGCGAGGGTGGCGACGGTGGGGTTGCCGTTCGCGTCGAACCAGTACGAGCGGTCCTCGATCCGGTCCAGCAGCCAGGACTTCAGCGCCTTCTGGCGCATGGAGTCCCACCCCTCGGTGGCCCAGCGGCGCTTGTACTCGGGGCGCTCGATCATGCCGATGGCACGGTTCGACTGAATGACGTCGATGCGCTTCTGAACGAGGGCGCGGTAGTCGTCGGGCCAGTGGGCGGGGATCTCGGTGATGGGCGTGGACCCGTGCCGCTTGAACCACTCGTCACTGGCCTCACCGGCGGCGACGCGGCGCGCGAGCGCGATCTCGAAGGCGCGCTCGCCGAGGGCGAGTTCGGGGACGGCGGCGGAGTCGGGCAGGCGGAGGCCCTCGGAGTGCAGGTTGTAGAGGGAGTAGACCTGCCAGTCGAGCTCCTCCTGGAGGGCGATCATGCGGGCGCGGGTGGAGGTGGAGCGGGTTTCGGCGTCGCGGAGAACAGAAGCGGTGGGGGTGGCCTCGGAGGCGACAGCGGAGGGGGCGGTGGCGGAGAGCTGCTGGGCGAGGATGTCGAGCTCGGTGGCGAGGGTGGTGGGGTAGGCGCTGGGGAGAGGGAATTCTTCTAGGTTCGTTCCCGTGAACTCGTAGCGTTCTTCCCATGCTTCACTTTGGATTCCCCGCCCAAGGCCGCTGCCACCCTTGCCCTGGCTTACCATCTTGAGCCAGAACCCAGCCGTAGAGCTATTGAGCAGCCCAAGCAGCCGTACGTACTCCTCCTCCGTTGCATCCTTATGGAGCTTCACTTCGGGCGCATGCCTATTGAAGACTTTCCCGCCGCGGTCGAGCACAAAATGATTGTGGGTCGCAACAAGAGGGGAAGTGATGGACCAGGAGTGACAGCCAGGACTGGCTGTTACTTGGTGCCACTGGTACCAAGTGCGTTCTTCTGAAAAATAGGTTCCACCAGAGAATGTGGCGCGGTTCCCGAGTGCTGTTCTGGCTGGCCACATCCACTTATATTCGCTGGTCCCTTCGGGGAGAGGGAGGAGGGAGAATTTTTCGCCAACCTTCACATAGGGGAAGAAGGAGAAAGTTTCCTCGGTATGCGACCAGTCGCGAACCTGATCGCCTGTCACGAACACTCGGCCGAAGTCTTCTGTTCCTCCGCGCCTGATCCACGATGCGCGTGTCGTCAACATGACGCCGTCTGCATTCGTCTGTCCGGTGTACCCAATTCGGGCAGCAGCGTGCTTGAGAATTGCTCCGCTGGAGGCAGCCAGATTCTCTAGCAACTCAAGTCCGCCATCAGTCAGGACCCACGGTTGCTTCCCGAAGTACCGACCACGTTCCAGGTCGTCCACCGAAACCCACTGCCCGGCACTTCCCGGCCGGTCGATCTGCTCCTCGATCGCCCGCCAGACCATCCCCTCTTCCGGGTTGTCCGGTGCCGATGGCTCCCCCTGTACGCTCCGCACGGTCCGGATCGAGGGCTGACGCTTCGAGCCCTCCCTGAAGCGACCCACCAGGATAACCGTCGGCGTCCCGTGCCCCGGAATGTACGCCCCCGACGTGTCGATGACCTCCGTCAGCTCGACCTTGTGCGCGAAGAACTCCTCGATGAGCTTCGTGCCGAACTCCCGCTTCATGAAGGAGTTCGCCGTGATCTGGCCGACCATGCCGTACCCGGCCACATCATCCCCGCCTCGTTTGGCGAGCTCAAAGAACCGCTGGGCGAACGGCACGGACAATGCGTACGTCCCCGCGCACGCGTCGTACAGCTCCCGATACAGCTCATTGAGCTTCTTGTCCTTGACCGTGATGTACGGCGGATTCCCCACCACCACGTGATACCGCCCCTGCTGCAGAATCCCAGGGAAATCCTGCACGTCCTCCGTCGCATACGAGAACTCCGCCAGCGGGTCACCCGCCGCGCCCTCCTCCCCGAGCCCCAGCTGAAGCTCCAACTGTCGGTCCTTGATGAGCGAGTCGCCCACCGCCAACTGGATCGGCCACTCGTACTCCCGCGCCGCCCCGAACGTCCGCAACCCGCTCGCCGCCATCGCCGCAACGAGCAGCCGGAACCGCGCCACCGCCACCGCGAACGGGTTCAGGTCCACCCCATGCACCGACTCCAGCGCGGCCCGCACCCGCTCGTACGCCCCGACCTCCGGCCGCTCCTCGGCCCACATCCGCACCAGCCGCCGGAACGCGCCCAGCACGAAGTGCCCCGACCCACACGTCGGGTCGATCATCTTCAGCTCTTCGAAGCCGAACTCCCGCACCGCAGGCGTCATCGTCCGGTCGAGGATGAACTCCTCCACGAACTCCGGGGTCTGGAGCAGCGCGTACGTCTTCCGCGCCGCCTCACTCAGGTCCTGGTACAGGTCACCCAGGAACCGGGTGTCCCACCCCTCCGTCCCGTCCTCGCTCAGCGGGTCCGTGAAGTCGTGCACCAGCACCGACGTGCTGCCGGAGCCGTCCTCCGCCTCCACCGACTTCTGCTCCCGCCAGAACGCAAGCAGTGCTCCCGCCCCGTTGTGCGACAGCGGAATCTGGTACAGCGGGTTGTGGTCCCGGTCGAACAGCAGCCGCCCCGCCTGCCCCGCGCCCAGTTCCGCGAACGCCGTCTCCAACCACCCGCGATACGTCGGGTCAGCGTCCTTCGCCGTGTACTCCTCGTACCGCGCCTGGGCGACCTCGCGCCCGGCCACGTCCGGCGCCGTGATGTACGGCTCCGCGATCAGCCGGTTGTCCTCGCTGAACCGGACGAAGACCGTGCCGAGCACCCACGCCACCGCGACCTGCGTGACCCGCTCCCCGAGCCAGCTGTTCCAGGTCGCCGCCGTGCGCCCCAGCTTCTTCGCCTGCTCGTACTCGCCGCGCAGCCGTGCCCCTACCTCGGGAACGGCCTTGACCTGTGCGTCCAGGTCGGTCTCTGCCGCCTTGACCTGCTTCTGCAGGTCGCTGAGGAGGCTCTTGCGGTCGATCACGGACTGCTCCCGAAGTGGTGACTGGGTGACTGAAAGGCGAGACGAGAAGGAGGAGAGAAGAGACGACGATCCGCCGTACGTCAGGCGACGTCAAGCGGTGTCAGGCGACGGCGCCCGGCGCCAGATGTTTCCGCCCCACCCACGCGTCCGGCACGACGATCCACTCGTCGAACCCGGCCTGGTACGGAACGCTCTGCCCGGCCAGCCTCGGCGCGCGGGCCGGGTCGGACTGGGCGACGAGGAGCCACAGCGGGCTGCCGCCCTGCCGGGATTCCTCCGCGAGGCGGCCCAGGAGGTCGAACGCGTCGTAGCGGGCGAGTGCCGCCGTGTCGGTGAGGAGCAGCGGACCGCCGGCCTGGGCCAGACGCTCGCGAAGAAGCGGCTCCACGCGTCCCCACGCCTTGTCCGTACGGACCCGCAACTGCTGGTGGGGCCGCGTGCCCGCCTCGGCGGCGTCCGCCTTGAGGACGGTCTCCCAGGTCGGCTTGGCCGCCTCGGCGATCACGCCGCGCAGCTCGGCCAGGAACAGCCCGGTCAGCGAGACGACCGCCGCCCCGTACGGCTGGCCGGCCAGCCGTCGTACCGCCGTCTCCGCACCCAGGTGCGGCACGGTCAGGACCCGGAAACCGTCCTGCCCCGCCGAGTGCACGAGCCGCTGCTCGGCCTTCACCGCCGCCGCGACCGCCGCGTCCGCGTCGTACTGCGTCGGCGCGGACCGCCGCGCCGCCGAGGCCGCTACACCCCAGCTCGCGGACGTCAGCCCGCTGGTGAACTCCCCGGCGGGCCGGTCCGGGACGAGCCGGAGGGTCTTGTCGTAGCGGGTCGCCAGCTTCAGCTCGAAGCCGGCCTGCTTCAGCAACCGCACCAGCGCGCTGCCGACCGGCAGTTCGCGCGGGACGAGGGGATCGTCGCCCAGGTCGGGGAAGCGGGTCGCGACCCGCTTGTGCAGAGCGTCGACGGTGAGCCCCGGCTGGCGCTCCTCCTCGACACCCGGCTGCACGGCGACCACACCGGCCTGGGTGATCCGCAGTGCGCGGACGAGGTCCAGATCGCGTGGATAGATCTCCAGGCGGGGCGTGAGCGCGGCCCCCGGTGAAGCCGCGACCGCGATCTCGGCCGTCCGCCGCTCGTCCCAGCCGAGCGCCCCCGGCGGCTGCCGGATCGCGGCCAGCTTGGTGAGGACCGTGCTCGCCGTCGGCAGGGACTCCAGGCTCGCCAGCTCGTCCGCCTGCGTGCCCAGCTTGAGCGCGTACTCCCGCAGGGCCGGCAACGTCGGGGTGTCCGCCCCGTCGTCACTGTCCTCTCCGTCGCGGACGTCGATGACGATCAGTCCGAGCACCGGGTCGGCGCCCTTGGGCAGCCGGGCGTGGAAGTAGCGGAACCGCGGTGGCGTCTGTTCGTACTGCTCCCGGAACTGCTCCCGCTCCACCACCGCACGCAGCAGCGACAGCGCCAGCGCACGCCGGTCCCGACGCTTCACCACCTTGCTGCCGCGCTGGGCGAGCAGTGCGTCGGCGAGTTCGAGCACCGGCACGACCCGGCCGCGCTCGGCGACCAGCTCGATCACCTGCTCGCTCAGCAGCTTCAGCGCGAGATCGTTGTACCAGCGCTCGCGCGCTTTCTTCACGATCTGCGGGATGCGGCCCACGGTGAGGCCAAGGGTCTTGGCGACGTCCGCCTGCCGGACCCAGGGCAGCCCCTCGGGCAGGTCACCGTTCTCGTCGGGAAGCCGGAGCAGCAGTCGGACGGCCTCACGCTCCTTCGCGTTGGAACGGGCGTTGCCGCCCGACGGACGCGGCACCAGGCGGGACGCGAGGGCGTCCAGACTCAGCGCGCGCAGTACCTCCAGGCCGGTGTCGCCGCCGTCCGCCGCGACCGATTCGGCGGCCGCCCGCTCCAGCTCGGTGGCCTCCTCGCGGGCGGCCTTGAGCGCCTCCTTGCTCATCGGCGCCGGTGTTCTGCCGAGTCGCAGGTTCCACTGCTTCTGCCGGTTCTGGATCTCCGTGCGGGTCCGGGCGCCCATGCCCGGCGCCGTCAGGAACTTCCGCGCCGAGTAGTCGAGGACGTCCCCCACGGTGTTCAGGCCCAGGTCGAACAGCTGGGACTGCGCCGCAAGGGTCAGGCCCGCCACCGACAGCGGTGTGGAACGGTCGGCCCGCTCCGCCTGCTCGTCGCGGATCTCCTCGGCCGAGGTCTCGTCGTCGCTTTGACCGATCCGCGGCGCGGCGCTTTCTACCGCCACCACCTTGTTGCCGTGCCCGGAGCTCGGCGCGGTCGTCCGCTGGGCGTCCAGGAAGATCGCGTTCCAGGCGCGCTCCATCGGCTTCAGGTCCGGGAAGCGGTCCTTCACGTTCCGGGCCAGGGCCTTGCGGAAGAAGGCCACCAGGCCGTCCCGTACGGGGTCGTCGAAGGCGTCGGCGGCCAGCTGCGGGTACGGCCACTCCTTCGGATCGGTCTGCCGGGGCGTGACCGAGCCGTCGCCCCAGCGGGGCAGCTCGCGGGACGCCATCTCGTGCAGCGTGACAGCCAGCGCGTACCGCTCGGCGTGGCCGTCGTACGATCCGCGCGTGATGATCCCGACGAACGGGTCGAGATAACCCTCGGTGCCCGCCTCGATCTCCTTCGCGGGATAACCGGCGAGCGAGAAGTCGATCATCACGAGCTGGCGGGTGCCGTTGGGACGGATCCGGATCGCGATGTTGTCCGGCTTCAGGTCCCTGTGCCAGATGCCCTCCGCCTCCAGGTGCTCCACCGCGCCGAACAGGTACTTTCCGTACGTCTCCAGCTGGTCCATACGGAGGCGGCCGTAGTCCCGCAGCTGACGGGCGACGGTGTCCTCGCGTCTGCGTGCGGCCTTGCCCGTGCCCTCCGTGTCCAGTGCGCGGCTGTCGCCCACGTACTCCAGGGCGAGCACCCTGCGGCCCGCGAGGGTCAGCGGCTCCCGCTCGTACAGCGCGATGATGCTGGAATCCCGGTGGATCCGGCCCAGGACATCGGCCTCCCGGTCGAGCACCACGTGCTTCGCCTCGCTGAGCGCGACCTTGAGCACCGCTACCGGCAGACTGCCGCTGCGACGGGGCTCACCGGCCAGGTCACGGACCAGGAACGCCCGCGACGTCGAGCCCGTGCCGAGACGGCGCACGATCTCCCAGCGCCCGGCGAACACATCACCGGCCACCGCTTCCAGCGGGTCCTTCTCCGGCTCGGTCTGTTCTCCACCGGCCTCCGACGCCGGGGAAGCGCCGACAGCCGGCTCTCCACCCGTGGCGTCCTTCTCGGCGAACGCCTCCTCGACGCATTCCAGCATCTCCAGGAAGTCGTCGACCGTGGAAAGACGGCGGCTCGGCTCGTACGCGGTGGACGCCTCCACCAGGTCGTCGATGTCGGGATCGAGACCGTCCACCAGTGCGCTCGGTGCGAGCGTCTCACCCGCCTCCAGGCGGGACAGGACCTCACTCTGGGTCGCACCCGGCGCCTGCCCGGTGACCAGGAGATACGTGAGAACGCCGAGCCCGTACACGTCGAGCCGGACCGGGTCCGCCTTCGGGATGCGCAGCTCGGGCGCCAGATACGGGTCGGCCTGCTGGGAGACGTGCAGACCGGACACATGGGAGGTGGCCAGCGTCAGCGGCTTGCCCTGGCTGGCGCTGTGCCCGGAGGCGATCTGCCAGTCCGCGACCTGCAGCCGAGGGCTCAGCCAGCGCTGCTCCTCGCCCAGTTCGCGCCCGCGCGGACCGCGGTCGCGCGGGATCACGTGCACCGCGTGCGCCGACAGCGTGCGGTGATGGAGCCGGTTGGAGTGCGCGGAACGGAGCGTCTCGGCGAGCTGGCGGACCAGCGCGAGGCGGCCGGGCAGGCCGAGGAGCTTTCCGTGCTCCACCAGGTAGTCGTCGAGCCTGAGGGTCTCCGGGTGGTAGTCGAAGAGGATCGTCGGGCCTGCGGGGTGTCCCGACGGCAGGTAGCTCTTCAGCTGGACGGCGCCCGGGTGCCGGAACCGGCTGAGTACCGTGGCCTCACGCGCGGCGGCCTTCTCCACCGAGGCGCGCTCGGTGTCCGAAGCACCCCGCTCGCTGAGGAAGACCCGCACCCGCGCCAGATCGTGGAGCTGGGTGTGACGTCCCAGGTAGTCGGCCCAGGTCGGACCGGAGTCGAACGACTTCGTCTCCAGGAGGTACGACCCCACCTCGTGCTGACGGCGGACGGACGCGATGCCGAGTTGCTTGAGGGCCGCGTCGACCTGGCGCGAGACCCCGGCGGTCATCGGGACCCGGGCACCCTCCGGCGGAACGGCGAGCATCTCGACCAGCTGCCTGATCTTGAAGACACCATTCAGGTCGGCGCCCGTCAGATTCACCCGGAACTTGTCGTCGGTGAAACAGACCGCCTCACCCACCCAGATCCTCGGCCGTCCGGGGCCACGCCCCACGACGTTCCCGATCAGGCCCGCCAGCTCCTTGGCCTTCTGATTGGTGAGATGCAGCGGATTGCCGTGCCGGCGCTGCGTACCGCCGGGTGTCGTCTGCACCCAACTGTTGCCTCCGCCACTCACCGACCCGTGCCAGTCCTTCAGCTCGACCAGGAACACTCCGGCCGGCGCGGTGACCATGAGATCGATCTCGCGGACGTGCCCGCTGTTCGCGGTGAAGGTGAAGTTCGACCAGGCACGCCAAGGCTCCTCGTTCGGCAGGAGCCTGCGGATGGCCTCAAGACCGCGGCGCTCGTGCTCGAACTCGGACTCGGTGACCGTCGTCCACCGGCCATCCTCCATGTGGCTCCCGCCCCGTGTCAGCTCATGTCCGTGCGTGCCGGTCGCATTCTCGCTGGTGCGGCCCGGGCAGCCCGGCTGAATTCCCGGAAGAAATCCTAGACGGTGACACCGACACCGAGCGGTGCAGAAATGACTGCGGCCATACAACGGCAGGCCAGAGGGCGGACGGCGTGGGCGAGTGACCGGAACGCGCGCCCTGTGGTTCGTCGAAGATGTACTGGTCGGAACGCGCGACTCTCCGATACGTATGAAAGATTGTGCGGGGGGATCAGGGGTTCTGTGCCGCTTGTCATGGGATTGCCTGGCATAGGCGGATGTGTGCCCGTGTCCCGTGGCGGTGGACCGACCCAGTACCACCGGCCGTGCCGCCGGAGGCGTTCGAGCGGGCGGATCGAGCTCTATAACTCGCTGACCTGCGGGTTCGTGAGCGAGGACGCGCCAGCCGTGATACCGGTCAGGTATCATGGCTGTATGGCGATGACACTTCGGCTCCCCGATGACCTTGACGCGAAGCTCACCGAGCGGGCTCGTCGTGAGGGGCGCAGCAAGCAGGAACTCGCCATTGAGGCCATCCGTGATGCCCAGGACCGGGCCGAGCTGAAGGTCGATGACGTCCTGGCCGAGCTGATGGACAGCGATGCGGAGATCCTGGACTACCTGAAGTGACGAACGTGCGCTACCTCCAGATCGACGAGATCCTGGCCATCGCCCGCACGGTCAACGGTACCGAGCACAGCGTGCGTGACATGGGTCTTCTGGTGTCGGCGATCGAGCGACCCCGGACAAACGTGTTCGGGGCCGAGCTGTATCCCACGTTGCACGAGAAGGCTGCGGCGCTGCTGCACTCCGTTGCCCGCAATCACGCGCTGATCGACGGCAACAAGCGCACCGCCTGGCTCGCCACGCGTGTCTTCCTGCGGTTCAACGGCGTCAGCGCCGGTACCGTTCCGCCACACGTCTCCATTGCCGGCCCGTTCGTCGAGGACGTCGCGCAGGACAACATCGATGTACCGGTCATTGCCAAGCGCCTGGCGGCCTGGTTCCCCGTTTCCTGACGTTCGACGACGTGAGGGCAGGACACGCGCGTGCCCTGCCCTCACGTCGTCGAACTCCACCCACACGTGGCCGCATTGGCTGGTTCGGGAGTATCGGGCTGTGCCGATCAGAGGGCTGCGACGCCCCGCACTGGGTGCTCTGCCACGGCGTCACGTACCCGGCTCCCTCGCGATCGACGACTACTGGGCCAACGCGGCGACGGGGGACGCCTGGGTCGACGCACACCTCCTGCCGGTTCCCGCCCCGTCGCTCGACGCAATGCCGACGCTGACGACGACCTCGCCGGATGGGTTCCGGGGTGCCGTGACCATCGGGCGTCGCGTAGCTACGCGGCTGCCTCGGGGCGACCAACTCGCGTTGCCACGGCACCCGTAGCATCCGAGCTGGGCAGGAACAGGCTGACCGAGTCCAGGAACGCGCGGTGCCCTCGCTGCGCCGCCTGTGCGGGTCAGGTACCGCCCGACGAGTTCCCGGGCGTGTGTCCAGGAGTCGGTGACGGATTCGTACGACAACGCCCTCGCGGAGAACCTCTGGATGCTCATCAAGACCGAGGGCCTGCGCGGACGCACCTTCGCCACCCGGGCCGAGACGAACCCCGCGCTCTTCGAATACATCGACGGGTTCTACAACAGCCGGTGCATCCAGAAGCGCCTCGGCGACCTCAGCCCCGCCGAAACCCCGTCAGCCCGCCCTGACCGACAATCAGGCCCCCCGAGCAACGTGGAAACCGCAGACGCTCATTTGACGTTCCGTGTGCCCGGCGGCTCTCGACTTAGCTTCGAAACCCGCTCCGACCTGCTGTCCTGACGTCTGTGTCTAGGCCGACACCCTTCCCGATGACCCACCACGTGGAGTGCGTGGCGATTCTCGAACCTGCCGCGAAGGGTGTCTGGCCTACTGCTCCGCGGCCCGGGGGAGCCTGATACCAGTTCGGTATCAGACTCCCCCCGGCATCAGGTGCGGGACCAGCGTTGGTTGCTGCCGTTCGAGCAGGCGTGGAGCTGGATCAGGGTTCCGTTGGCGGTGCCGCCTGCGACGGCGTCGAGGCAGAGGCCGGACTGGACGCCGACGACCGATCCGTCGGAGCCGAGACGCCATTTCTGGTTGTCGCCGCCCCAGCAGCTGTAGATCTGGACCTTGGCACCGTTGCCGGTGCCCGCGGCGTCCAGGCACTTGTTGCCGTAGACCCTGAGCTCGCCGGCGTCGGTGTACGCCCACTGCTGGTTGGTGCCGCTGTGGCAGTCCCACAGCTGGAGCTGGGTGCCGTCGGTGGTGCTGGTGCCGGGGACGTCCAGGCAGCGGCCCGAAGCGACGCCCTTGATCTGTCCGGAATCCGCGGGGGGCGTGGTGGAGCCGCCGTTGAGTGCGTCGAGGACGGCGGTGTAGGCGGGCTTCTTGGTGCCGTCCCCGTTGAACAGCAGCGGTGTCTGCTCCGACCGCCAGGAGTCGGTGTCGCGCACGCCCCAGACGGTGATGCCGAGGCAGCGCGGGACGGCCAGGCAGTCGTTGGTCACGTTGGCGTAGGTCGAGGCCGGGGCGCCCTGGATGTCGAGTTCGGTGACGGCCACGTCGACGCCGAGGGCGGCGAAGTTCTGGAGGGTGGTGCGGAAGTTGCTGTTGTAGGGGCTGCCGCTGTTGAAGTGCGCCTGGAAGCCGACGCAGTCGATCGGCACGCCGCGCTGCTTGAAGTCCCGGACCATGGAGTACATGGCCTGGGTCTTGGCCCAGGTCCAGTTCTCGACGTTGTAGTCGTTGTAGCAGAGCTTGGCGTCCGGGTCGGCGGCGCGCGCGGTGCGGAAGGCGACCTCGATCCAGTCGTTGCCGCTCCGTTGCAGGTTGGAGTCCCGGCGGGCTCCGGAACTGCCGTCGGCGAAGGCCTCGTTCACGACGTCCCATTGGGCGATCTTGCCCTTGTAGTGGGCCATCACGCCGTTGATGTGGTCGATCATTGCCTGGCGCAGTGTGCTGCCGCTGAGGTTCTGCATCCAGCCGGGCTGCTGGGAGTGCCAGGCCAGGGTGTGGCCGCGCACCTGCTTGCCGTTCTGTACCGCCCAGTTGTAGACGCGGTCGGCGGCTCTGAAGTCGAACTGGCCCCGCTGCGGTTCGGTGGCGTCGATCTTCATCTCGTTCTCGGCCGTCACCGAGTCGAACTCACGGTTCGCGATCGACGTGTACGCCGAGTCGCCCAGCTTGCCCGAGGCGATGGCGGTGCCGAAGTAGCGGCCGCTCTGCGCGGCAGCGGCACCGAGTGTGCTCTCGGCGGCGTGTGCGGTCGGCGGTGCGACCAGGGCGGCCGCCGCACCGAGGACGCCGACGACCAGCGCCAACAGCAGGCCGCGGACCTTCCGGCGGACAACGGGTCTGGCAAGGGCGTACGAGCCCATGACTGTGCCTCCAAGGTCGGATCAACGGAAGGAGCAAGCGCGGGAGCGGACGCGCGGGCAGTGATGTCGTCCGCCCCGTTCGGCAGACGGGCCGAGCTTCGCCGCAGGCAGGGAGTGGGGCTGGGTCTGTGCGAATGTCGAGCTGCGGCGGTTTCTCAGACAGGAATGATTGAGGCCTTGACGATGCATCGTCAAGGCTTGGGGAGAAGAAAGTTTCTGTTCTCTCTCGAAACTTTCGATGCAGGGTTTCTCGTGGTCCTCAGTGGATCTTCTGGTGAACGACTCACGTGCGGGTGGGCGGACTGGGTGATTCCGTGCCCATTTCCCGCCACAAGTTTCGACAGAGAAGCCGATACATGCGAGAGGGGTTGACGCCGTTCGTCGGCGTCCTATCATTCGGGTTGCTCGACAGTTCGACCCTTGTTCGGTATTTCGAACAAGATGCGTCACTCCATCGCGCGGCGGGGTGGTGGTGGGGGTGTGTCGCCGAACTCGGATCCGCCGGGGCCGCGCCGCACTTACCTGTCATGGCCTCGTCAAGCATCAGCCATGCCGCACCGCACCGCACCGCACCGCACCGACCGTCCGGGCAACCTCTGATGAGGCCGGCCGGAACCGTCTGCTCAAGGGTGAGGAAGTCTCCATGCACATAAGAAGTTTCAGCCGCAGGCATCCGTCCGCGGTGCTCGCCGCCGTGGTCGGGGCCCTGGCCGCGTTGGCGGCGATGCTCGTCGCCGCCCCGGCTCAGGCGGCTGCCGACGGCGCCCTCCGCGGTGCCGGTTCGGGCCGGTGTCTCGATGTGCCGGGTGCCGTCCGTACCGACGGCACCCACTTGCAGATCTACGACTGCTGGAACGGAACCAACCAGCAGTGGACGTTGACGGACGCCAACCAGCTGACCGTGTACGGCAACAAGTGCCTGGACGTTCCCGGCCACGCCACCACGGCCGGTACCCGGGTGCAGATCTGGAGCTGCTCCGGCGGTGCGAACCAGCAGTGGCGGGTGAACTCCGACGGCACGGTCGTCGGCGTGGAGTCCGGGCTGTGCCTGGAGGCCGCAGGCGCCGGTACGGCCAACGGCACGGCGGTGCAGCTGTGGACCTGCAACGGCGGCAGCAACCAGAAGTGGACCGGTCTGACCGGGACGCCGCCGACGGACGGCACGTGTTCTCTTCCGTCGACGTACCGCTGGACGTCGACGGGTGTGCTGGCGCAGCCGGCGAACGGGTGGGCCGCGGTGAAGGACTTCACCACCGTGAGGCACAACGGCAAGCACCTGGTCTACGCGTCGAACGTGTCGGGATCGTCGTACGGCTCGATGGCGTTCAGCCCC
Organism: Streptomyces sp. NPDC017890; assembly: GCF_044328675.1. NCBI lineage: Bacteria > Bacillati > Actinomycetota > Actinomycetes > Kitasatosporales > Streptomycetaceae > Streptomyces > Streptomyces sp. NPDC017890. Next base: position 184,951 of record NZ_JBIRHU010000004.1, on the reverse strand, counting down.
TTCACGAACTGGTCGGACATGGCGTCGGCCGGCCAGACCGGGATGAGCCAGGCCGCGGTGGCGCCCACGCTGTTCTACTTCGCGCCCAAGAACACCTGGGTGCTGGCGTACCAGTGGGGTGCGTGGCCCTTCATCTACCGCACGTCGAGCGACCCCACCAACCCCAACGGCTGGTCCTCCCCGCAGCCGCTGTTCACCGGGAGCATCTCCGGCTCCGACACCGGCCCGATCGACCAGACCCTGATCGCCGACGGACAGAACATGTACCTGTTCTTCGCCGGTGACAACGGCAAGATCTACCGGGCGAGCATGCCGATCGGGAACTTCCCGGGCAACTTCGGCACGTCGTACACGACGATCATGAGCGACACGAAGGCCAACCTCTTCGAGGGCGTACAGGTCTACAAGGTCCAGGGCCAGAACCAGTACCTCATGATCGTTGAGGCGATGGGCGCGAACGGGCGCTACTTCCGTTCCTTCACCGCCTCCAGCCTGAACGGGTCGTGGACCCCGCAGGCCGCCAGTGAGACCAATCCCTTCGCGGGCAAGGCCAACAGCGGCGCCACCTGGACCAACGACATCAGCCACGGTGACCTGGTCCGCGACAACCCCGACCAGACCATGACCATCGACCCCTGCAACCTGCAGTTCCTCTACCAGGGCAAGGATCCCGACGCGGGCGGCGAATACAACCGACTGCCGTGGCGGCCGGGCGTGCTCACCCTGCGGCGCTGACCTTCCCCGGTCGGCTGCACTCTCTGGGGCACCGGTCGGGGCAGGCCGGTGGCGTGGTGGGTGTGGGCGCCGAGGACGAGCCCGACGGGAGAGCGCAGCAGGGCGAACCGGTCCTCCGGTACGCCGGCCTCCCGCGGCAGTTCCGGCCGACGGGCGTGGGTACGCCGGGAGCCCACGGCGCCCACGCAGCCGACGGGGAGGCCAAGGGCCTGGCGCAGCAGGGGGATGTCGCCGTGGGACGGTTGCGCGACGCGCCGGTTCCGGTCCGGGGCGGCCGGCGGGGGTGCCGGCCGCCCCGGGCTCAGAGCAGGGCTTCGATGGTGATGGGCAGTTCGCGGACGCGGCGGCCGGTGGCGTGGAAGACGGCGTTGGCGATGGCGGGTGCCACACCGACGGCGACGACCTCGCCGAGACCCTTGACGCCGATGGGGGCGGCATCGAGGTCCTCGCCGTTGTCGAGGTAGACCGCCCGCAGGTCGGGGACGTCGGCGTTGACGGGGACGAGGTAGTCGGCCAGGTTGGCGTTGACGATCCGGCCGTCGCGATGGTCGGTGACCGTGTGCTCCAGCAGGGCCTGGCCGATGCCGCCTACCATGGCGCCCAGGGCCTGACTCTCGGCGAGCTTGGGGCTGATGATGCGGCCCGCGTCGTAGACGCCGAGCATCCGCCGGACCCGCGCCAGGCCCAGGCGAGCGTCGACGGCGACCTCGGCGAACGTCGCGCCGAAGGCGTACAGGGAGGACCGCCGGGATCCCGACGGCGGAGTGAAGGAGCCGAGCGTCTCGAGGTGGGTCCGGTTGTTGCGGGCCAGCAGCTGCTCGTAGGTCTCCGCGCGGGCCTGGTCGCCGCGTACCCGCAAGCGGCCGTGGAGGACGACGACGTCGTCGGCGCCGACGCCGTACAGGGGCGACGCCTCGTCCTCGATGGCCAGCTCGATCGCCCGTTGCCGCAGCTTGTCGCAGCCGTCCTGGACGGCGGAGCCGATACTGGCCATGGTCAGGGAGCCGGAGTGGGGCGGGGACGCCGGCATGAGGGAGTCGCCGAGTCGGAAGGACACCCTCCGCATGGTCAGGCCGAGGGCGTCCGCGGCGAGCTGGGTCATCGAGGTGTAGGTGCCGGGGCCCATGTCACTGGACGCGGACTCGACCAGGGCCGTGCCGTCGGCATCCAGCCTGACCCGGGCCCCGGCCCCGAGCCGCACGGTGTGATAGCAGCCGACGGCCACGCCGGTGCCGATCAGCCAGTCGCCGTCGCGGGTGGAGCGCGGCGTGGGATTCCGCCGGTCCCAGTGGAACTCGTCGACGCCCGCACGGAGGCACTCGCGCAGCCGCCGGGTGGAGAACGGCAGCCCGTTGGAGGGGTCCTCCTCGGGTTCGTTGCGCAGCCGCAGCTCGATCGGGTCGATGCCCAGCTCGTGGGCGAGTTCGTCCAGGGCCGACTCGATGGCGAACGCGGCCGTCGCGTACCCGGGACCGCGCATGTACGTCGGCGTGTTCACGTCCAGCGGCACGGTCCGGTACTTCTGGCTGACCTGGGGCGTGGCGTAGAGCATCTGCCCCGCGGACACCACGCCCTCCACGAAGTGCTCGTAGGTGGACGTCTCGGCCCTCATGTCGTGGACCATCGCGGCCAGCCGCCCGCTCCGGTTGCTGCCCAGGCGCAGCGTGTACTCGTAGGCGGGCCGGAACCCCACCGCGTAGTACAACTGCTTGCGGGTCAGTACGAGTTTCACCGGGCGCCCGGTCTCGCGGGCGGCGAGGGCCGCGACGGTGGAGTGCGGCCAGACCCGCGCCGCGTTGCCGAACGCGCCGCCGACGAAGGGCGAGATGACGCGCACCGATTCCGGCGGGATGCCGAACACGGCGGCGAGTTCGCTCTGCGTGCCCTGCACCCACTGCGTCTTGTCCCAGACGGTGAGCCTGTCGCCGTCCCAGCGGGCGATGGTGGCGTGCGGCTCCATGGCGTTGTGGTGCATGCGGCCGAGCCGGTAGGTGGCCTCCAGCCTCACCTCCGCGGACGCCAGCGCCTCTTCCGGGTCGCCGCGCTCGTAGTCCTGCGGGGGCAGGGGGGCGTTGACCGGGAGGCCGGGCGCCGTCAGGTCGGTGGAGGACTTCTCCGCCTCGTACGAGACCCTCACCTGGCCCGCGGCGTGCTGCGCGGTCTCCAGTGTCCGGGCCACGACCACGGCGACGGGCTGCCCGTAGAAGCGGACCCGGTCGTCCTGGAAGACGTGAAGCCGTTCGCCGGCCGGTGGGTCCATGAACGCCCCGGGGTTGTCGCGGTACTCCAGCCTGGGTGCGTCGAGGTGACTGATCACCCTGAGAACGCCGGGCAGGGCCAGGGCGGCGCGGGTGTCGATGGCGGTGATGCGGCCGAGAGCGATGCCGCTGTCGACGACGACCGCGTGAACCGCACCCCTGATGTCGTGGTCGGCGCTGTAGTCGGCCTGGCCGGTGACCTTCAGCCGCCCGTCCACCCGGGACAGCGGTGCCCCGACGGCTGCCTGCGGCTGGGGGCTCACCTGGTACCTCCTACGATGCGCAGCTGGCGTTCGACGGTGCGTTTGAGCAGCTCGACCTTGAAGCGGTTGTGTTCCAGCGGGCGGGCTCCCTCGGCCGCCCGCTCGGCAGCCTCGGTCCACAGGGCGTTCGAAGGGCGTTCGCCGACGAGACGCTGCTCGACGGCGGGGAGTCTCCACGGGACGGTGCCGACGCCGCCGGCGGCGACCCTCGCCTCGCGGATCACCCCGCCGCGGACGTGCAGCACGACGGCCGCGGAGGTCAGGGCGAACTCGTACGACTGCCGGTCGCGAACCTTCAGATAGCCCGATCTGAGCGGGCGCGGATGGGCCGGGATCTCCACGGCCGTGATCAATTCTCCTGGCTGGACGGCCTGTTCGCGGCTGGGGGTGCTGCCGGGCCGGAGGAGGAAGTCGGCGAAGGGCACGCTGCGCTCGCTCCCGTCCCGGTCCAGCAGGTTCACGGTCGCCTCCAGTGCCGCGAAGGCCACGGCGGCGTCGGAGGGATGGGTGGCCACGCAGTGGTCGGAGGTGCCGAGGATGGCATGGGTGCGGTTGAAGCCGTTCCGTGCCGCGCATCCCGAGCCCGGGTCGCGCTTGTTGCAGGTGGCGGTCACGTCACGGAAGTACGTGCAGCGGGTGCGCTGCATGATGTTGCCGCCGATGGTGGCCATGTTCCGCAGTTGCGGGGAGGCGCTGAGCTCCAGTGCCTGGGAGACGACGGGGTAGGTGGTGCGCACCGTGGAGTGGGCGGCGGCCTCGGCCATCCGTAACAGGGCGCCGATGCGCAGGCCCCCGCGTTCGGTGACGGTGATCTCGCGCAGCGGCAGGTCGCTGATGCCGACCAGTGTGCGGGGGCGTTCGACGGTCTCGCGCATCAGGTCGACCAGGGAGGTGCCGCCGGCGATGTACCGGCCGCCACGCCGCCCGGAGGCCAGCGCGCCCTGGACGTCGGGTGCGTTGGTGTAGGAGAAGGGGTACATGGTGGCCGGACCTCATTTCCCGTGCGCGGCCTGGTCGACCGCCTTGACGATCTTGACGTAGCAGCCGCAGCGGCAGAGGTTGCCACTCATCCACTCCCGGATCTCCTCCGCGGAGCCGCTGTGGCCTTCCTGGATGCAACCGATGCCGGACATGATCTGGCCGGAGGTGCAGAAGCCGCACTGGAGGGCGTCCTGCTGGATGAACGCACTCTGCAGCGGATGCAGTGTGTCGTCCTCGCCCGGCGTCAGACCCTCGATCGTGGTGACCTCGGCACCTTCCAGGCGTATCGCCAATGTGAGACATGAGTTGACGCGGCGGCCGTCGACCAGGACCGTGCACGCCCCGCAGGCGCCGGCGTCGCAGCCCTTCTTGGAGCCGGTCAGGCCGAGATGCTCGCGCAGCAGGTCCAGCAGCGAAGTCCGGTTGTCGACCGTGACGGTGTGCCGCTCGCCGTTGACGGCCAGCGAGAGGCGGCCGCTGGGCGGACCGGCGGCGCCGGCCACTCCGGCGCCGAGTGCGGGCGTGCCCGCGACCGTGCCACCGGCGACGACGGCACCGCCCAGCGCGGTGGTCGTCGCGATGAACGTGCGCCGGGACGGCGCCGGCGGTAACTCGGCAGAGGGAGGGGCGACCGACTCGGCGTGTTCAGTGGACATGTGTGTGCCTTCGGCTCGGTGGTGGATTGAGGGACGGCCGTACTCGTCGACGTGTCCGGGGACCGAGCCTGTGTCGTCGTCACGGCCAGGAGCACGGCTTCCCCGGCTGTCGTCATCTCCCCTCGGCGGTGAGCCGGCCGACGACCCGGATGACCTGGCGTCGGGTGGCCAGGCGGCGGGTGAGGGCGGCGGCCACCCGGTTCATGCGTCCCGCGATGACGCTGGGGGGCGGGTTCCTGCGGTCCAGGGCGGCGAGCGCGGTGCGGACGACGTCGACGGGCGAGGCGAGCTTGCTCCCTCCGGCGGCCCGCATGGTGCCCACGACGTCGAAGAACTCGGTCCGGGTGGCGCCGGGGGACAGGGCGAGCACCCGCAGTCCGGTACCGCGGGACTCCTCCCACAGCGCTTCGGTGAGGCTCAGCACGAACGCCTTGGTCGCCCCGTAGAGCGCCATGCGTGGGTTGGGCTGGTAGGCGGCCATGCTCGCCACGTTGACCAGCACTCCGCGTCCTTCCTCGCGCAGTTGCTCGATGAAGGCGCGGCTGATGTCGGCCACGGCCGTCACGTCCACGGCGATCTCCCGACGCGTCCGTGCCGGATCCGCCTGGTGGAAGGGGCCGAACGTGGCGAACCCCGCGTTGTTGACCACGCCGGTGACGCGCAGGCCGAGCCGCTCCGTCTGTGCGGCCAGCGCCTGTCCGGGGTTGTCCGTGGCCAGGTCCATCTCCACGACGTGGACCTGGACGTGGTGGTGTGCGCGCAGCTCGGCGGCCAGCTCCTCCAGGCGTTCTCTGCGGCGGGCGACCAGTACCAGACCGGAGCCGCGGGCGGCGAGCTGGCGGGCGAACTCGGCGCCCAGGCCGGCGCTGGCACCGGTGATCAGTGTGGTCTGTCCGCGGTAGTCGACGGCTGTCATGTCCGACCTTCTTTCAGTCGCTGCCTTCCTGGCAGTAAATGCCAAGTAGGCGGCTCCTGTCCAGGGCGATAGCCTGATGTCCATGACGACTCTGTGGGACCGCTCGCGACAGGTGGCCGTCCAGGCGATCCTGGACACGGCGGTTCGCCTGTTCGCCGAACAGGGCTACGAGCAGACGACGATCGCGCAGATCGCCCGGGAGGCGGGGATCTCGCAACGTTCCCTGTTCCGCTACTTCGGCACCAAGGAGGACCTGGTCTGCGGGGATCAGGACGCGCTGGGCGAGTTTCTGAAGCAGACCGTCGAGCAGCAGCCGGCCGGGATGTCCGCCTGGGATGCCCTGCGCGCCGGCTTCGAGGTCCTCCTGACCGCCAACCACACTCCTGAGCGGGCGTTGGAGCTTTCCCGTCTCATTTTCGACACTCCCTCGCTGCACGCCCGCTACATCGAGAAGCGCCTGCGCTGGCAGGCCGCACTCGTCCCGTCCATCGAGGCGCGGCTGGGCACCGCCTCAGGTCCGGCCCCCGACCCGCGTGCCAGAGCGATCATCGCGACGGTCTTCGCCTGCGCGGACACGGCGACCGAGCTGTGGGTCGGACACGACGGACGACTCGACCTGGCAGACCTCTACGACCAGTGCCTCGCGGCGGTGCGGGGCTCCGGGTGAGGCGGCGTCCGGGCAGGCACGGCAAAGGCGTCTTCCTGTAGGGACGCACGGTGCGACCGACGAGTGTGCGCAGCACCGGCCGAAGCTCGGGGAGCTGGTCACGGCCGGAATGCGGGGGCAGGTCGTCACACGGGGGTGAAGTGCTGCGGGGCATGACGAGCGAGCCGGCGTCCGGAGTGGGCCGAGATGGAGCCTGCCGGTGAGCTGGTCGTCGTGACGGCCCGGCAGCCGCCGGGACAGGGTGGACACGCCGTCTCCCGCGAGCTCGGGAAGGTGAACGACGGCAAGGGGTCACAGGGCCGGCCGAGGGGCCGACGGCGGTGTGGACCGCGGTCGCGGTATCGGCCGGAGGCGCACCCGCCGCACACCACGACGCCGAAGCGGCCGTGGTCGGCCAGGGCCCGCCGAGCGGCCTCCCGGCAGCTCGGCGAATCGCAGCGGTACGCCTTCGTCGAGCCGGGTGTCGGTCGGCGGGCCCCGCGACGGCGCCTCGGGGGTTCGGACGGCTCACGGAAGGACCGGGCCGCCTCGGCGCGGTTCCCGGCGAGGACGATCGTGTGATCGCACCTCACCGGCAAGGCCGTCCCGTGGCTCAGGGCAGCGGGTTCGGGACGATACGGGCGAGGGCGCCGGTTTCCAGTGCCGTCCACACGGCACCGTCGGGGCCGAGGGTGATGCCGTGCGGCTCCGAGCCGGGCGTGGGCAGGTCGTGCACCTCGATCACGCCCTCGGTGGTGATGGAGCCGACGCGGTTGCCGCCCCACTCCGTGAACCACAGGGCGCCGTCGGTGCCCGGAGTGATGGCGTGCGGCCGGCCGGCGCGGTCGGGCAGCGGGAACTCCCTGATCTCGCCGTCGGTGGTGATGCGGCCGATGTGGCCGGCGGCGATCGCGACGTACCAGAGGGCACCGTCGGGGCCGAGGGCGATGCCGACCGGCGCGGCGGCCGCGGTGGGCAGCGGGTGGACGGTGACCGTGCCGTCGGTGCCGATCCGGCCGATCGCGTCGGCCTGGTTCATGGTGAACCACATCCCGCCGTCCCCTCCCGCGGTGATCGCGGACGGGAAGGTGCCGGTGGCCGGGAGGGGGAACTCGGTGACCTCACCGCCGGTGGTGATCCGGCCGATGCGGTCGGCGGTGGTCTCGGTGAACCACAGCGCCCCGTCGGGTCCTGCCGCGATGCCGAACGGCCCGCATTCCGGGGTGGGCAACGGGAACTCCGTGACGGTGCCGTCGGGGGTGATCCGGCCGACGCGGTGCGCCTGGTACTCGGTGAACCACAGGGCGCCGTCCGGCCCGGTGGTGATGACCGTCGGCCCGCAGCCCGGGTCGAGCCGGTGGCTCTCCGGCTCGGAGCCGGGCACGAGCCGGCCGATGCGGCCACTGTGGACCAGCGTGTACCAGAGCGCGCCGTCCGGGCCGGTGGTGATCGCGTACGGTCCGCCGCCGGCCACGGGGTGTTCCTCGATCGACACGTCCGTCATGCGGTCTCCAGTCCGTGGCCGGCGGCGATGCGGGCGATGTCGGCCGGGGTGCCGGCCATGATGGTGCGGGCGTGTTCGGTGATCAGCCCGGCCGGCCAGTCCCACCAGGCGGCACGCAGGAGCAGGTCGATGCCGGCGTCGTCGAACCGCTGCCGGATCGGGCGGGCCGGATTGCCGCCGACGATCGTGTACGGCGGCACGTCCGCGGTGACGACCGCGCCGGCGGCGATGACGGCGCCGTCGCCGACGCGTACGCCGGGCATCACGGTGGCCCGGTGGCCGAACCAGACGTCGTTGCCGACCACGGTGTCGCCCCGGCTGGGCATGCCGGTGACGATGTCGAGGGTCCGCTCGGCCCACTCGCCGCCGAACATGGTGAACGGGAAGGTGGACACGCCCATCGTCGGGTGGTCGGCGCCCGCCATCAGGAACCGGGTGCCCGCGGCGATGGCGCAGTACTTGCCGATGATCAGCCGTTCCGGGCCGTAGGCGTAGAGCACGTTGTGGTGCTCGAAGCCGGTGGCGCCGTCGGGGTCGTCGTAGTAGGTGTACTCGCCCACGACGATCTTCGGTGAGTCGATCAGCGGTTTGAGGAACACCACCCGGTCGTGCGCCGGCAGCGGGTGGAGGGTCTTCGGGTCAGGTGTCAACTTCCGGCTCCTGGTGCTGAGATGTGTACGGGGACGGGGTCGAGGAAGCAGTGGACGCGGCGCAGGCGGGTCCGCTCGGTGACCATGACGGCAAGCCCGAGGATCACCGGGGGGCCGCCGGCCGGCGCCAGTTCCCAGGCGAGGCGTGCGACGTCGTGGTGGCCGTCGACCTCGCCGGCCGGCCGGTACACCAGGCCGGGGAACTGCCGCTGCGCCGTGGCCACCGCGTCCTCGATGGCGTCGCGGCCCTCGGCCGCCACGATCGGATCGACGTAGCCGGCGTCGTCGGTCCAGAGCTCGGCGACGAGCGCCCGGCGCCTGGCCGGGTCGCGCTCGTTCCAACTCGCCAGGTACCGCCTGGCCAGGTCGTCGAAGCCGGACATGGTCGATCTCCTTCCGCCGCCGTGCTCTGCTTCTCACGCTACGGCCCAGGGCCGGGAGCGGAATCCGTCACGCCCCGGCAATCAGGCCCGGGATTCCCGGTCGGCTTGAGTACTCTCACCACGTGCTGTACGGACGGAGTGACGAGATATCAGTCATCGACCGGTTACTGGCGGACTGCCGGACCGGTCGCAGCGGTTGCCTGCTCATCACCGGGGAGCCGGGCATGGGCAAGACCGCGCTGATGGAGTACGCGGCCTCGGCGGCCGACGGGCTGCGGGTGGTGCGCTGCACCGCGATCGAGTCCGAGGCCCATCTGCCGTTCGCCGGCCTGCACATGCTGCTGCGCCCTGCTCTCGACCGGACCGACGCCCTCCCCGCCCCGCAGGCGCGTGCCTTGCGCGGGGCCTTCGGTCTCGCCCCGGCCGAACCGGGCGACCGCATGCTCGTCGGCCTCGCCGTCCTCTCCCTCCTCGCCGAGTTCACCGACGGCGGGCCGGTCCTGTGCCTCGTCGACGACGCGCAGTGGCTGGACCGGGCGTCGGCCGAGGCCCTGCTGTTCGCGGCGCGGCGGCTCGACGCCGAGGGCACGGCGTTGATCATCACCGCCCGGACCGGCTTCGACGCCCCCGGACTCGCCCACCTGCCGCTGACGGGGCTCGACGCGCCCGCCGCCGCCGTGCTGCTGGCCGAGCACGCCGCCACACTGTCCCCCGCCAACCGGTACCGGGTGCTGGCCGAAGCACAGGGCAACCCGCTCGCCCTGCTCGAACTGCCCCTCGCTCTCGCCGCCGGCCGGCCGGTCACCGCAGGACAGGCCCTGCCCATGACCGACACGGTCCAGGCGGCCTTTCTCGACCGGGTACGGCGACTGCCCGAGCCGAGCAGGCACCTGCTCCTCGTCGCGGCCGCCGAGGACACCGGTGACCGCGACGTCGTGCTGCGCGCGGCCGCCCCTCTGGGCTGCCGCCCCACGGACCTGGTGCCCGCGGAGACGGCGGGGCTGCTGAGGGTGGACAACCGCACCGTGCGCTTCCACCACCCCCTCGTACGGTCGGCCGTCTACCAGGCGGCGCCGGTCAGCCTCCGCCTCGTGGTGCACACGGCCCTCGCCGAAGCCCTCCACCGGCCGCAGGACGCCGACCGGCGCGCCTGGCACCACGCCGTGGTGGCCACGGGCCCCGACGAGCAGGTGGCCGCGGAACTGGAGAGCACCGCCCGACGGGCCACCGAACGAAGCGGATACGCCGCCGCCGCGGCGGCCTACGAACGGGCCGCACAGCTGACGGAGTCCGGCACGGACCGGGCCCGCCGGCTCGTGCTGGCGGCGGAAGCGATCGCGGAGGAAGGCGACACCGACCGCATGGTGGAGCTCGCCCGTCGTGGCGCCGCGAGCACGGACGACCCGGACCTGACCGTCCGCGCCATCCGGGTCCGCGCCGCCGCGGCGTTCCATCACGGCTTGCTCCGCACGGCCCGCCGGTTGCTGACCGAGGCGGCCGAGCTCTCCCAGGCCGACGATCCGGTACTGGCCGCTCACATGATGCTCGACGCGGTGCACGCCGCCTGGTATCTCGGGCAGGACGAGATCGCGGACACCGCGGACCGGCTGGACGCCCTGCCGTTGCCGCCCGACGACCCGCTCACCGACGTGGCCCGCCTGCTGACCTGGACGGCGCGGTCCGCGATCGGGCAGGGGGACCGGGACCCCGAGAACCTCGCACGACGCGTCGCAGCCGCCGAACGGACCGGATTCGGCGGCCCGCACGACACGATCCTGGTCGGAGCCACCAGCCTTCAGGCCGCCGGCCAGGACACCGAGGCACACCGGGTGGCCGGCGAACTCCTCGCCCAGTGCCGCGACCGTGGCTGGATCGGCCGGACGCCGCCCGCGCTGGCGTGTGCCGCCCGGGCATCGACCTTCCTCGGCCGTCACACCGACGCCTGGGACGAGGCGACCGAAGCGCTGCACATCGCCCAGGAGCTCGGACACCGGCAGTGGACGGCCGAAATCAGCGGCGTGCTGGCCTACCTGGCCGCGGTGGCGGGTGACGAGCGACGCTGTCACGCCTTCGCCGACGACGCGCTCGCCGCGCCGGAGCCCGGGGCGGCCCCGCCCGGCATGTCCTGGGCACACTGGGCACTGGCCCTGCTCGACCTCGGCCACGCCCGATGGGAATCCGCCCGCTCCCGCCTGGCCGCCCTGCACACCGGACCGGTGAGACATCAGCTTCCCGGCCCGCGCAGCATTCCCGACCTCGTCGAGGCGGCGGTGCGGCTCGGCCGGCCGGGTGACGCCCGTGAGCCGCTCGCACGGCTCACGGACTGGGCACACGATGCCGCGCAGCCGTGGATCGACGCGCACGTCCTACGGTGCCGCGCGCTGCTCGCGCCGGAAGCGGACGCCGCGGAGCTGTACCGGGCCGCTTTGCGGCTGCACCCCGACGACCGGCAGTTCGAACGCGCGCGGACCGCTCTCCTCTACGGCGAATGGCTGCGCCGCATGCGCCGCAAGTCCGAGGCCAGGACCCAACTCCGCGACGCGTTCGAGGCCTTCCGCAGACTCGGCGCGACGCCCTGGGCGGAGCGGGCCCGCGCCGAACTCGACGCGGCCGGCGAAGCCGTACCCGGGCCCGCGGCCGCGGGCGGAGCACTGTCCGTGCTCACCTCGCAGGAACGCAAGATCATACGGCTGGCCGCGCGCGGCCTGTCCAATCGGGACATCGCCGCGCAGTTGTTCCTCAGCCCGCGCACCGTCGGCCATCACCTCTACAAGGCGTTCCCGAAACTCGGCGTCACCGCACGAACCGAACTCGCCGCCCTCGCACTCACAGATGCCGCACCATGACACGACCCCTGACCCGGACTTCACCCTTCGGTACCGCCCGTCTCACTCGCACCCGCTGCCCCGGGCGCCGTGCTGCCGTCGTCGGTGAACGTCGTCCGCCGACGCGGCGGTCTGCCATCGGCGGGGGAATCACATCACCGGTGCGTCAATCACCATGATCTCGGTGTTGGTCCCGGACCACCGCGCGATGCGAAGCTGAAGTCCGCTCCTCCCCGGCGAACTGGCGTGTGACGAGAGGAAAAACTCCCGATGGACACCTTCACCACGAAGAACGGTGCGGTCCAGGGCTTCCGAGCCTCTGCCGAAGTCGTCGCCGCCCTTGGTGTCCCCTACGCCGCCCCGCCGTTCGGCGCCAACCGGTTCCGGGAACCCCGCCCCGCGCCGGCGTGGACCGGAGTGCGGAACTGCACGGCCTTCGGCCCCGTCGCCCCGCAGTCGGCACAACTGCCCGGCGCACCCGCGTGGTCGCCCGGCGACGAGGACATCCTCACCGTCAACATATGGACCCCGGCCCCCGAGGGCGGCCGTCTGCCCGTCCTGGTCTGGATCCACGGTGGTGCCTATACCTTCGGATCCTCCGCCCAGCCCGACTTCGACGGCACCGCGCTGGCCCGCGCCGGTCTGGTCGTGGTCACCCTCAACTACCGGCTCGGCTTCGAGGGCTTCGGCCACGTCCCCGCCGCCGAGGCGACCGCCTGCCCGGACAACCGCGGTCTGCTCGACCAGGTCGCGGCCCTGCGCTGGGTCCGTGACAACATCGCCGCCTTCGGAGGCGATCCCGGCAACGTCACGGTCGCCGGGCAGTCCTCCGGGGCCGCGTCGGTTGCCTGCCTGATGGTGATGGACCGCGCCCGCGGCCTGTTCCACCGTGCCATCGCCCACAGCACCGCCAGCCCCTGCTACACGCTCGGAACAGCCGCGGAGACCACCCGCGAGATCGCTGCGGCAGCGGGCTGCCCTGCCACGGCCGAGGGCCTGACAGCTGCGACCCCGCAGGCCCTGGTCGCCGCCTCCGACCGGGTGGTCGACGACTACCGGCGTGACCCCGCTTCCGGTTCCCGCCACTACGATCCCTCGCTCTACGCCCCCGTCCTCGACGGCGACGTCCTGCCCACCGACCCCCTCACGGGGATGGCCTCCGGTGCGGCCCGGGATGTGGACCTGCTGGTCTGCCACACCACCGAGGAGTACTGGCTGCTCGACGCGGTCGGCAGCAGCGCGAAGGTCACCACCGAGGAAGAACTCGCCCGCTTCGCCGAGGACTTCGGCCTGCCTGACGGCCTGGTGGCCGGATATCGCGCTGCGATGCCCCACGCCCCGGTGCTCGACGTCTACCTCGCCGTCTTCGGGGACCTGCTGTTCGGCGAGTACAGCAACCGGCTTGTCGAGCTTCACGCCGAAGCCGGCGGCCGGGCGTTCCTGTCGCGGTTCGATCGTCGGCGCACCGGCCCGAACGGGGTCGTGCGGGCCTGGCACTGTGCGGACATCCCCTTCGCCTTCGGCAACCTCGACAACGACTGCCTGGCATTCCTCATCGGCGGAGCACCCACACCCGCGGACCACGGGCTGGCACACCGCATGGTGCGCGCATGGGCCGGCTTCGCCGCCACCGGGAACCCGGGCTGGCCCCCGGTGGGCAACTCCACCACCGGGGCCGAGGTGTGGAGCACCGAAGACGGAGACGGCCCCGCCGACGACAGGGCCGCCGCTGTGCGTGCTCTTTGGGCCGAGGCTGACTTTCCGCTCCTGCGTCCGTGAACTCGGGCACACCGGTGAGCGTGACCGGAAGAGCCGGTCACGTGCCGGCTGCCCTCACCTTCCGCCTCACCGGCGGGTGACGGCTCGCGTCTGCGGCCGCGCTCAGGTGCGCGGCCCGGCGCCGTGCAGCAGGGTGTCGATGATGCGGGCGGCGAGGGTGTCGGTGTCGGTTCCGGCGTCGTCCGGGCTCCCGTGCAGGGACTCCCCGAGGAGTGCGTAGTAGACGCGTCGTACCCAGTGGAGGTCGGCTGCCTCGTCGATGAGCTTGTCCGCCCGGGCACGCTCCAGCACGGTGATGCAACGCCGGCCGATGTCCTCGTGGACGGCGGCCGCTTCGCTGCCGGGTTCGGCCGGCAGCCCCAGGGCGAATGCCCAGGCGCCCTTCACCTCGAGCACATTGGCCGTGATCCGGTGCAGTGCCACCAGGGGAGGGGCGGTGTCCGGCCGGCCGTCCTCCACGGCTCGGGCGAGCCGGCGGGCGGCGGACGAGGCCAGGGCCTCGATCAGTGCCTGCCGATGGGCGAACCGCCGGTGGATCGTCGTCCTGGCCACCCCCGCCGCGGTCGCGATCTGCTCCATCGACGCGCCGGGGTCCGCGGAGAGCACGTGTTCGGCCGCCTCCAGGATGGCGCGCACACTGCGCTCCGCGTCCGCCCGCAACGGCCGTGCCGCTGTCTCACTCATGGCACCTTCACCTCCCACTCATCTGCTCGACCTCCGAAACGATACACCGCTGCACCATCTCCCGATTAACTGCATCATTGCTGTTGCAGTTCAGTGAGAAGTGAGTACGCTCATGTCTCAGTTGCTCGACGAGTGAAGGGGATCTCCCATGAACAGCGCAGCGCTCATCACTGGTGCCTCGTCCGGACTCGGCGCGGAGTTCGCCGCGCAACTCGCTGCCCGCGGGCACGACCTGATCCTGGTGGCGCGTTCCGAGGACAGGCTCACAGCCCTCGCCGAGCGCCTGAGCGCGGAGCACGGCATCCGCGCCCACGTCCTGGTCCAGGACCTCGCCGAGCCCGATGCCGCCCGGCGGATCGCCGGCCGGCTCGCAGCCCGCGGCCTGAGCGTCGACCTGCTGGTCAACAACGCCGGGTTCGGTACGTGCGGTCGCTTCGAGGACATCGCCGCGGACCGTGACCACGACCAGCTGATGGTCAACGTCGTCGCGCTCGTCGACCTCACCCACGCCCTGCTCCCCGGCATGCTGGAGCGCGGCACGGGCGCGGTCGTGAACGTCGCTTCCACCGCGGCCTTCCAGCCGGCTCCGTACTTCGCCGTCTACGGCGCGGCCAAGGGCTTCGTACTGAACTTCGGGCTCGCCCTGCGCCAGGAGTACCGAGGGCGCGGCATACGCGTGCTCACACTGTGCCCCGGCCCGGTCGACACTCCGTTCTTCGACGCCATCGGCACCCGCAAGGCTGCCGTCAACGGCTCCATGACCACACCGGAGCCGGTGGTGCGCGCCGCTCTGCGCGCACTCGACCGCGACCGCGGCTATGTCACCCCCGGCGCCGGCAACGCCCTGGCCGCGCACCTGCTGCCGCGCCGTCCGCGCACCCTGGTCGCCGCCGTCGCCGAGCGCGTCACCCGCAAGGTCCTCACCCCTTCGGACGCGGCCCCGCAGCCGAAGGCGCACGCGGCATGAGTTCCTCCGCCGTCCCGGCAGCGAGCCGAGCCCGGGGCGACCTGCCGGGTACGAGGGGTGCCGAACCTGCTCGGGGAGCGGAGCGCCGGACGTCGCCGCGCCGACGGGCTACGGCTTCACACGCGGTCCGCGGGGCGCTCCGGACGGGACCACGGGGCGGTCGCCCGGGAGAGCAGGTGGAGTGCGGCCTGCGACGGGGAGTCCGGTTCGGCGATGGCGAGCACGATGTGCCGTTCCTCGTCCTGCGGGGGACGCAGGCTCTGCTGCGTCACGGTGAGGCTGCCGACCAGCGGGTGGCGCATCTCGTGCACCGCGGAGTCGCACGGGCTGACCCTGTGATCGGCCCACATGGCGGCGAACTCCGGACTCCGCACGCTCAACTCGCCGACGAGTGAGGTGAGCAGCGTGTCGTCGGGGTGGCGGCCGGCCGTCATGCGGAGGTTCTCGACGACAGCCCTCGCCTTGCCCGGCCAGTCCGCGTACAGCGCGCGGGTGTGGGGGTCGA
Organism: Streptomyces sp. NPDC017890; assembly: GCF_044328675.1. Lineage (NCBI taxonomy): Bacteria > Bacillati > Actinomycetota > Actinomycetes > Kitasatosporales > Streptomycetaceae > Streptomyces > Streptomyces sp. NPDC017890. The sequence goes on along the minus strand of NZ_JBIRHU010000004.1, from coordinate 169,199 downwards.
GGAAGACCAGGCGGGCCAGGTTGGGGCGGTTGCCGGGATCCGCCGGGCCGGCCGGGTCGATGTGGGAGGCGAACAGGGCGTGTCCCATGCGGTTCCAGGCCAGTACGTCACCGCGGCGCCCGCTGACGAGAGCGGGAACGTCGGCGAAGGCCTCCAGCAGGTTGAGGGTCGCCGCGTCGACGTGCTCGGCGGGCGGGCGGTGCACGACCGCACGCCGCTTCGCGCTGTCCGCCAGGTCGTGGAGGTGACGCTGCTCGGCCACGTCCAGGTGCAGCGCCCGGCCGATGGCGTCGAGGACCTCCGGTGAGGCGCCCACGGACTGGCCCTGCTCCAGACGCGTGTAGTACGAGGAACTCACGCCGGCCAGCAGTGCCAGTTCCTCACGGCGCAGGCCTGGTACCCGGCGCCGGTCTCCGTAGTCCGGCAGCCCGACGTCCTCGGGACGCAGCTGAGCCCGCCGGGTCTGCAGGAAGTTCCCGAGTTCTCGCTGTCCGCTCATGGGCCCCAGTATGGGGACCCCGCCGGCCGGGAGCCTGACCCGGCCAGGGATAGGCACAGCCGGGTCTGGCTCGTCCGCCGGGATGGCGCTGACATGGGTCCTGCACCGCCCACCGTCGCGACGGGGGGCCGCCCCGTGCCGACAGCCGTGGCGTCCGGGCCCGGTGCTCGGCAGCCCGCGCCGCGAACCCGGCGCCCTGCCCGGCCACATGGCGCCACCGGCGTCGGCACACCTTCCTCGCCCCCGGCGCGCTGGATCGCCGGGGCGAGGAGACACCACCGAAGAACACGAATGGGAGACCGTCGGCCGTGAACACCATCACCCTGGGTGACGTCACACTCACCCGCGTCCGGGAGTATTTCGGGCCCGTGGACATGACTCCCGAGACGTTCTTCCCGGACAGCCCCGCGAAGGCTTGGGAAGAACACCGCGCCATGCTGGTCCCGGACTTCCTGGACGGCGACACCCGGATCGTCAACTCGGCGGTCCAGACCTGGCTGCTGCGCAGCGAGGGCAGGACCATCCTCGTCGACACCGGCGTGGGCAATCACAAGGAGCGCCCGTACGCCCCCGTGTGGAGCCGGATGGACACCGGGTTCCTCGACAACCTCGCCCGCGCCGGAGTCCGCCCCGAAGACGTGGACATCGTGATCAACACGCACCTTCACGTCGATCACGTGGGCTGGAACACGTATCTCGACGGGCGTACCTGGGTCCCCACCTTTCCCAACGCCACCTACCTGATGCCGAAGGACGACTTCGACTTCTGGAACCCGGAGAACGGCCACAGGACCGTACTCGGCCGCGGCAACCAGAACGTGTTCGAGGACAGCGTCGTCCCGGTGCACCGGGCCGGCCAGACACTGCTGTGGGAGGGCGGTCACCAGATCGACGCCGGTCTGCGCCTGGAACCCGCCCCGGGACACACCCCCGGCTCCTCCGTACTGACCCTCACCTCCGGGACGGACCGCGCGGTCTTCGTCGGTGACCTGCTGCACAGCCCGGTGCAGGTCCTCGAACCGGACTGCAACAGCTGCTTCTGCGAGGACCCCGCGCAGGCGCGCGCCACCCGTCGCAAGGTGCTGGGCTGGGCGGCGGACAACAACGCCCTCGTCGTCCCCGCGCACCTGGGCGGCCACGGCGCCGCGCAGGTGGTGCGCGACGGCAACAGGTTCGCCGTCAAGGACTGGGCCCCCTTCGCCCCGTACACCGAACAGGGCTGAGCCCTGCGGAAAGGCACACCAGTGAACCTTCGCACCGACCCCGTCGTGACCACGACGCGGGGAGCCGTCCGCGGCCTGCGCCAGGGCGGCATCACCACATTCCTGAACATTCCCTACGCCGCCCCGCCCCGCGGCGCCGGCCGGTTCGCGGCGCCCCGCCCGCACGAACCGTGGGACGGCGTACGGGATGCCACGACGCCGGGACCCAACGCGCCGCAGTCCGAACGCAAGCTCGGCCGCGTGGACATGTCCCCCTACTTCGGCACCGGTTGGAGCCGTGGCGAGGACTACCTCACGGTCAACGTCTGGACGCCCTTTGACGCGGACGGCGACCTGCCCGTCATGGTGTTCGTCCACGGCGGCGGGTTCGTCGCGGGGTCGACGCGGTCCGCGCTGTACGACGGCTCCGCCTTCGCCCGCGACGGTGTCGTCCTCGTCACCCTCAACTACCGGCTCGGCATAGGGGGATTCCTCGACCTGCCCGGAGCGCCCGCCAACCGCGGCCTGCTCGACGTCGTGGCCGCGCTGCGCTGGGTACGGGACAACATCGCCGCCTTCGGCGGTGCCCCGCACAACGTCACCCTCTTCGGCCAGTCGGCCGGAGCCACCGTCGTCGGGGGCGTCCTGGCCGCTCCCGAAGCCGCGGGACTGTTCCACCGGGCGATCGTCCAGAGCGGCAACGGCCTGGGCGCGTTCACGACCGAGCAGGCCGCCCGCGTCACCATGGCGGCGGCCCGGGTCCTGGGCGTCGAGCCGCACGCCGACGCCTTCGCGCAGATCCCGGACGCCCGCCTGGTGGAAGCGGCCTCCGCACTCGCCGGCACGGACCTGCGGACGGCCGCGCACCACGACCCGCTGATCGGGCTCAGCCCCTTCAGCCTGGTCCTGGACACCCAGCCGGCCGAATCCGTCGCCGCCGGCCTCGGTGCCGACGTCGACCTGCTCGTCGGAACCAACACGGAGGAGGGAAACCTCTACCTCGTCCCGATGGGCGCGTACGCCACCTCGACCCGTGAGGATGTCGACGCCGTCGCGGCACGTGCGCATCCCGATCCGGTCCGGCTCGTGGACACGTACCGCGGGAGCCGCCCGAGGGCGGCCTACGGCGAGCTGCGGTCCGCCATCATGGGCGACGCCCTGTTCGGCGCGGGCAGCCGCGCCCTGGCCGACGCACACGCCCACCGGTCCGGGGCCGCCACCTACAGCTACGAGTTCGCGTGGCGCTCCCACGCCCTGGACGGAGAACTCGGCGCCACCCATGCCGTGGAGCTGCCCTTCGTCTTCGACCTCACGGGGCTGCCCCGGTTGCACGGTGCCCATGCACTGCTCGGCCCCGACAGGCCGCCCGCCGATCTCGCCCCCCGCGTGCACGAGGCCTGGATCCGGTTCGCCGCGACGGGCGATCCCGGCTGGGACCCGTACGGCCCCGAGCGCCGGACCACGATGCGTATCGCCGCCGACTGGATCCAGGTCGACGACCCTCGCGGGGAGGAACGACAGGCGTGGGCCTGACCCGGCACGCACAGCAGGCAGCAGCGTCGTGCGCGGGGGTGCTCCGTTCGGCTCACCGATGCCCGTGCGGTGGGTGAGTCCGGGTCCCGTCAGCGGCCGGAGGCCTCTCGTGCCGGCCCTGACGTGAGCCGCACCTCCGAAAGGCGATGCACCTCCGAAAGGTGATGCACCTCCGAAAGGTGATGCACCTCCGAAAGGTGATGCACCTCCGAAAGGTGATGCACCTCCACCCCATGCGGCGCCCGCCTCGCCCGCCGACCGGCCGCGCACCGGCTGGAACCGTACCCACCGCGCCCGCCCCCACCCACGGTCGGCAGGCGGACGGCCGGTAGACCGCCGGGGTGATGTGCCGCCGCTGTTTCAGCGGCACCCGGCAGGAAACTCCTCAGCTCATGCGATTCCACAATCGTCGGCAAGCCGGCCGGGAGCTCGGCCTCCGGCTCATGGAGTGGGCATCCGACGGCGAGCTCCCCCGTCTCGTGGTTCTCGCGCTGCCCCGTGGCGGCGTGCCGGTCGCCGCCGAGGTCGCCCGGGCTCTCGGCGCGCCTCTGGACGTGCTCGTCGTACGGAAGATCGGCCTTCCCGGCAGGCCGGAGACGGGCATCGGCGCGATCGTGGGCGACGATCCGCCACTGTTCGACCAGCGGGCCCTCGAGATGCTCGGCCTGAGCGAGGACCGCCTGGTCCAGGACGTGGCCCGTGAACGCGCGGAACTGGAACGCCGGGCCCTGCTCTACCGGGGCGACCGTGCCACGCCGGACGTCGAGGGCCGCACCGTGGTCCTCGTCGACGACGGCCTGGCCACCGGTGCCACCGCACGCGCCGCGTTGCGCCATCTTCGCCGCCCGGGACCCGCCCGCCTGATCCTCGCCGTCCCCGTCTGCGCTCCCGGGACCGCCGCCGAGATGCGCTCGGAAGCCGACGACGTCGTCTGCCTCCGGCAGCCGCCGGAGTTCGGCGCGGTGGGCCTCTGGTACGACGACTTCGAGCAAGTGAGCGACGACGAGGTCATCGAGGTCCTGCACGACCACAGCGCCCGGTCGCACAGCCCCCGGGCCACTGAAGCCTGAGCAGGCCAGGGCCCCGGCGCCGGTGCGGCCCCGGATAGACTCGCCCGCATGGTCCGATCGTCCCGTGGCGAGCCGAGCACCGGGATGTGGCGGCGCGAGGCGGGCACCGTGGTGCGCCGCGCCGGGGCGCTCCCGGAGCAGGCGGCAGCCCCCTTCGTCATCAGCTCCGGATTCCGGATTCCCCGCGTTCCCACGGAGTGGGAGCCGCACTCGCACTCCTCGCACGAGCTCGTCTGGGTACGCGGGGGAACGCTGACGTCCCGGGTGGACGACCGCGTCTTCACCGTGTCCGAGGGGCACGGGCTGTGGATGCCCGCCGGAGTGGTGCACGGGGGCCGGGCGACGGTGGGCGCGGAGTTCCACGACGCCTTCTTCGCCCCCGACCGCACGCCGTTCGCGTTCGAGGAACCGAAGGCGATCGCGATGACGCCGTTGCTCGAGTCGCTGCTGACCCATCTGTCCCGCACGGATCTCGACGCGGCGGCCAGGTCGCGGGCGGAGTCGGTCGTGTTCGACGTTCTCCAGCCGTCGGAGCGCCAGTTCTCGTTGCGGTTGCCCGGTGACGCGCGGATCGACGCGATCGCCGAGGCCCTGCTGGACGACCCCGCCGACTGCCGCTCGCTGGAGGAGTGGGCACGGTGGCTGGGGATCAGCGAGCGCACGGTCACCCGCGCGTTCCGTCACGCGACAGGTCTGTCGTTCGCGCAGTGGCGGCAGGTGCTGCGGGTGCATCGGGCGCTGACGCTCCTGTCCGAGGGCTTCGACGTGATGACGGTCTCCGAGACGCTCGGCTACGCGCAGCCCAGCTCCTTCATCGCCGCCTTCCGGCGGGTCATGGGAACCACGCCGGGGGCGTTCTTCGACGCGGCCGACGGTGCCCGCGAGGGTGTCCGGAATCCCGTATCGCGTGTCCAGAACTCCTGATTGTCGACATGGCGAGCGGAATATAACCTTCTCGGAGTTAGGTAACCCTTAGTTGTTGCTCGCCGTGAACGGTGCTCCGCGTGCGTGGAGGAGTTCGCGGACCGGTCGGCGAAGGCCGGACGGAGGGTGCCGCGGTCCTTGCCCCTCCGACCATCCGGATCCAACGATGTTCACGAGCTCCTTCCGGCACGCCGAGCGCCACGCGGCCGGCCCCGCCGCCCCGGCGGCCGCCCTCAACGGGCACGACCTGGTGCTGTGCCACAGCGGCAAGCCGGTCGTCCACGGTGTCTCGATCACCCTGGAACCCGGCCGCGCGACCGCCCTGGTGGGACCGAACGGCAGCGGGAAGTCCACGCTGCTGCGCGCGCTCTCCCGACTGCACCGAGTGGACGCCGGCCGGGTGACGCTCGGCGCGCCCGACGGATCGCCCGAGCGGGACGCGGCCCTGCTCAGCGCCCGCCGGTTCGCCCGCGAGGTCACCCTGTTCTCCCAGTCGAGGCCCGCGCCCCAGGGGCTGACGGTCGCGGAGGTCGTGGCGTTCGGACGCCACCCCTACCGGCGTGGCTTCGCCGGACCGACCGCCGAGGACCGGACCGCGGTCGACCACGCCATGGGCGTCACGGGCGTGCGGGACATGGCCGGCCGGCCGGTCGGGGAACTATCCGGCGGGGAGATGCAGCGTGTCTGGCTCGCGGCCTGCCTGGCCCAGGACACCGGTGTCGTCCTGCTGGACGAACCGACCAACCACCTGGACCTGCGCTACCAGATCGAGACGCTCGACCTGGTGCGCGATCTCGTCGTCGAGCACGGCATCGCGGTCGGGATCGTGCTGCACGACCTCGACCAGGCGTCCCGCGTCGCGGACACGCTGGTCCTGATGCGCTCCGGCCGCGTGCACGCGGTGGGCGCACCCGCCGACGTGCTCACCGCCGAGAACATCGGCGAGGTCTACGACATCCGTGTCGAGGTCGGCGTCGATCCCCGCACGGGCCGCCTCCGTATCGACCCGATCGGGCGGCATCCCGCCTGAGGCGGGCGCGTCCGCCGCTCCGGCACTTCACTGACGCGTCGCCATTCGCGTCGCACCCATCGCCATTCGCACCGCACCGCACCGCACCGCACCGCGTTCGCGCCGCACCGCGTCCGCATCACACCGCGTCCGCATCACACCGCGTCCGCATCACATCGCATCGCACCACATCGCGTCCGCATCGTAAGAAAGAGGCCCCTCATGAACCGTGCCCGTCTCCTGGCGGCGTCCGCCTCCACCGGGCTCGTCGTCCTCCTGGCAACGGCCTGCGGCACGACCGACGTCGACAAGACCGAGGCCGGCGGCAGCGCGAGCGCGTCGCCCGCGTCGAAGAGCTGCGCCGAGGACACCACGGCCACCTCGACGAAGCCGGTCTCCTTCAAGGACGGCGTCGGCCGGCAGGTGAAGCTCGACAAGCCCGCCGAGCGGATCGCGGTCCTGGAGTGGCAGCAGGTCGAGGACGCGCTGACCCTGTGCGTCACGCCCACCGCCGTCTCCGACGCGAAGGGGTACAGCACCTGGGTCAGCGCGGAGAAGCTGCCCGGCGGGGTGACGGACATCGGCACCCGGGAGGAGCCCGACCTCGACACCCTCTACGCGGCCAAGCCCGACCTCGTCGTCGTGGAGGCGTTCGCCGCCGACGACGAGATGATCAAGAAGCTGGAGAAGCGAGGCGTTCCCGTGATGGCCACACGTGGGGCGGACCCGAAGGACCCGATCGGGAACATGCGGGAGGTGTTCAGCATGATCGGCAAGGCGACGGGGCGCACCGAGCGGGCCGACCAGGTGCTCAAGGAGTTCGACCAGCACCTCGCGGAGGCGAAGCAGAAGGTCACCGACGCCGAACTGCCGACGAAGGACTTCCTGTTCTTCGACGGATGGCTGCAGGGCGGCAACCTCACCGTCCGCCCCTACAGCGACGGCGCCCTGTTCACCGAGATAGGCAAGGAACTCGGCATGAACCCCGCGTGGAGCGACGACGTCAACAAGGAGCACGGTGACGGGGGCGTCGACCCCGCCTACGGCCTCGCCCAGACCGACGTCGAGGGACTCACGGCGGTGGGGAACGCCAACCTCTTCTACGCCAACGACGAAGGAGCCGGCGGCTACGTCGCGGCGCTGAACAAGAACCCGATCTGGAAGTCCCTCCCGGCCGTGAAGGAGGGCCGCGCGCACGCGTTCCCGGCGAGGGTGTGGGGCGCCGGGGGACCGCGCTCCTGCGAGCAGGCGATCGACGCCTACGTCGACGTACTCGACAAGAAGTGAGCGCTCCGCGGACCACGGCACCCGGTGGGCAATCGCCGCCGCGCACCGAGCGCGGCGGCGGCCCCACCGGAGTAGCCGTACTGGCACTCCTTCTCGGCCTGACCGCCCTGGTGGGCATGTGGCACCTGACGCAGGGGACGTCGGGTGTCGGCGTCGGCGACCTGGTGCGTCATCTCGCCGGGGAAGGGCAGGACGCCGGTGGGTCACCGGTCGGTGAGATCCTCATCGGCTCGCGCCTGCCGCGCCTGCTCGCCGGCGTGGCGGTGGGCTTCGCCCTCGGCTGCGCCGGCGCGCTGCTCCAGTCCGTCACGCACAACGTGCTCGCCTCCCCGGACACCCTCGCGGTCACGGCCGGGTCCTACTTCACCATCACGCTGGTCGCCGCCTTCGGCCTCGCCGTGCCGCTGTGGGCGTCGGGCGTCGTCGCCTTCGCCGGCGGTCTGGTCGCGGCGGCGCTCGTGCTGCTCCTCGCGGGCCGGGCCGCGGGCACCGCCGGTACCCGCCTCGTCCTCGCCGGATCGGCGACGGCGATGGCCCTGGACGCGGCGACCGGGATGCTCCTCATCCTGTTCAACCAGAACACGACCGGTCTCTTCGCCTGGGGGAGCGGCTCGCTCGCCCAGCTGAACATCGACGCGTCGGTACGCGCCTGGCCCCTGATGGCCGTGGTGCTGTGCGTGGCTCTGGCACTGTCCCGGCGGCTGGACGTGATGAACCTCGGCGACGACGCCGCGTCCACCCTCGGCGTACCGATCCGGACGACCCGTGTGACCGCCGTGGTCTGCGCGGTGGTTCTGACCAGCACGGCGGTGACACTCGCGGGCCCGATCGCCTTCGTCGGTCTCGGCGCCCCCGTCCTGGCCCGCCTGATCGCGGGGCGGGTCCGCGCGCTTGGCCGGCACCTCCTCCTGGTGCCCGCGGCCGGTCTGCTCGGAGCGCTGCTCATCCTGCTCGCCGACGCGACCCTGCGCGCGGTGCAGGGCGCGGACGGGGCCGCTGCCATCCCCACCGGCGTGCCGACCGCGCTGCTCGGCTCCGTCGTGATCGTGGTCCTCGCGCTGCGCCTGCGCGACACGGGCGGGTTCCGGCAACCACCGCACTCGCGGGTCGCCGCACGCTCCCGCCGGGCGTTCCTCCTCGTCGTGTCCGGTTCGGTGACACTCCTGGCCGGGGCGGCCCTGATGGCGGTCCTGGCGGGGAGCCTCTGGCTGCGGACGGGGGACATCGTGCTGTGGGCCCAGGGCGCCGCCCCGGACCTGATCGGCCAGGCGCTCGACGACCGGGTCCCGCGCGTGAGTGCCGCGGTCCTCGCCGGCGCTGCGCTCGGACTGGCCGGATGCGTCGTGCAGAGCGCGGTGCGCAACCCGCTGGCGGAGCCGGGTGTGCTCGGCATCACGGCGGGCGCCGGGCTGGGTGCGGCGAGCGTCGTCACGTCGGGCCTGTCCGGCGGACGGCCGGTGCTCATCGCGGTCGCGGTCGCGGCGGGGCTCGCCACGTTCGCGGTGATCGCACTGCTGGCCTGGCGCGGCGGTTTCCTGCCCGACCGGTTCGTGCTGATCGGCATGGGCATGGGGTACGGCCTCACCTCCGTCACCACCTTCCTCCTGCTGCGTGCCGACCCGTACAACACGCCCCGGATCTTCACGTGGCTCTCCGGCACGACCTACGGCCGCACGCTGCCCGACGTCGTACCGGTCGCGGTGGCCCTGGCGCTGGCCCTTCCCGTGCTGCTCGCCATGCGCGGCCGGCTCGATCTCCTCGCCGTCGACGAGGACACTCCGCGCATCGTCGGTGTCAGGGTGGAACGCACACGTTTCGCCGCACTGGCGATCGCCGCGGTGCTGGCGGCGCTCAGCGTGATCGCCGTCGGCGTCGTCGGCTTCGTGGGGCTCGTCGCCCCGCACCTCGCCAGGTCACTGGTGGGCGCCCGGCACGGCCGCGCGATCCCGGTCGCGATGCTGCTCGGCGGTGTGCTGGTGTGCGTGGCGGACGCCCTCGGCCGCACGCTCGTCGCACCCGCCCAGGTGCCGGCGGGCCTCATGATCGCCCTGGTCGGTGCTCCGTACTTCGTCTGGGTGCTCCGGAAGTCCCGCGCATGAGACCGGACGGCAGCGCACCCGCGCCGACCGGCATGCCCCCTGCCCGGGATGCGGCGCACCCGGGCGGACCGGCATGCCGCCCTGCCCGGGATGCGGCGCACCCGCGCCGACCGGCCCCGGAGGACGCCGCGTCGCGCAGCGACGGCCAGTGCTCCGCCCGCCTTCACCCCGTCGAGCGGCCCGGGGCCCGGTCCCGTCCCCGGGCCGCCACGCACCCGCGGGGTGAATCCCCCTCCCTCGCCCTCTCCGTACCTTCAGGAGCACCGGAATGTCGTCGCAGCAGGAAACGCCCGTGAAGAGCATCGTCGTCCCCTTCGAGCCCGGCACCTCGCCGGCCCTGCTGAGTCGGCTCGGACACCACGAGGTGCCGGAGCGCTGGCACACGGTCGACCGCTCCGCTCACGCCCCTCACATCGTGGCCGTTGTGGGTGACGACGGAGAGGGCTGGGCCGCCGCCGCACTCGTCACGGCACGCCCGCACACGGCCTATCTGAAGATCGTCGACGCCGTCGGCGACGTCCAGGCGGCCGTCGCGGCCGTCGTCGCCGACGCGCGCGGCCGGGAGCTCGCGCAGGTCAAGTGGGAAGGATGGACGGCGCGCCCCGAGGACGCCGCTGCCGCCGGCTTCACCGCCCTGGACGCTCCGCTCACGCAGTCGGAGGGCGCGGCCGGACCGGCTGCCGGTTACGTCCGCTGGCTGTGCGACGGCGTGGTGACCGAGCCCCCGTATTACGGACAGACCACGCACTTCACGTGCGGTGCCGTCACCGCCCTGGTCGCGCAGGCGCACGCGGGGACGCTGCCCGGGGAAGCGCTGGACCGCCGGGCGGAGCTGACGCTGTGGCGCGACGCCACCAACTTCCTCGCGTGCGAGCCCGTAGGACTGGGCGTCGCCCTGCGCCGAGCCTGGCCGTCGTCCCCCGTCACGGTCCACCTGGACACGGACCGGCCCGTCCTGCTCGACCACCTCCCGGAGAAGGAACAGGAGTGGCGTGCCGTGCTCCAGCGCACGTCACGTGCGGATGCCGAACGGATCGGCGTCCCGGTCGACCCGCGTCACCTCCCCATGGCCGCGATCCGGGACGCGATCGGCCGACGGGAGCACGTACTCCTCCTGCTCTCGCTCGCCGGGATGCAGGGGTTCGACGTGCCGCACTGGGTGCTCTGCCACGGTGTCGTGCCCGGCGCCGTCGTGATCGAGGATCCCTGGGCCAACGCGGCGACGGGGGACACCTGGGTCGACGCCCACCTCCTGCCGGTCCCGGACTCCTCACTGGACACGATGTCGGCCATCTCGCCGGACGGCTTCCGCGGTGCCGTGACCATCGGCCGCCCGCAGCGGCCCGGTACCTCCTCCTCCGGCACGGCCGAGGAGTAGCGCCCTCCGGGGCCGGTACCCCACCCGGTGGCCGGAGCCCGTGAGGCGCGGCTGGAGCGCCGGGCCCGGCCGAGGTCTTCTCCCACCGCCGGCGCGGCCTCACACCCGGTCATCACTCGACGCCGGTTCCCCTTCCGGCTCCGGCAGGCGCGGCTCCCGGCCCGTTCGCGCGCGCTCCATGTCCGCCCTCGCGTGGATCAGCAGCCTCGACGACACGGATCAGCCGCTGATCGCCCTGTCGGGGGAGGGGCACCGGGATGCCGGGGGCCCGGTCGGCGAGCGGTGGGCCCACCCGCGCCCACCGGACGTCCAGTGGCTCCGGGTCGCGCAACCGGCGCCTGCGGGCCGGCTGCGGAGAACCGCCGGCACCGATGCGCCGCACCCTGTTACCGCGTTGCCAACTCGCGTGTTCAAGGGGACAGTTGTGGGACACGCGCCGTGTTACACCTGGAGGGCAGCAGAGATGAGAGTGACACTTTCCGTCGGTGCCGGGGACGGAGACGTGGCCGGAGCCTGCGACGACCTCTATCAGTGGCTTCGCCAGGACCCTGATCTGCGCGTGTTCGTCCGCCGGGAGGTGCCCGCCGTGCCGTCGGGCGGAGCCATGGGCGCCCTGGGAGAGCTGATCTCGCTGCTGCTGGCTCCCGGTGGTCCGACGGCGGCCGTGGGAGCGGCCGTCGTGGTGTGGCTGCAGAACCGTCGGGGCAATCAGACCGTCACCCTCACGCTGCCGGACGGTACCCAGACCGTCGTCACCTCCGAGAAGGTGCGCGGGCTGACCGCCGAAGGGGCCAGTGAGCTGGCCGAGCGGGTCGCCGCGGCGCTCCGGCAGGAGCGGGACCCGGGCACGGCGCCGGCGATCCCGGAGGCAGAGGAGAACCGGGCGACAGGGGACACGGTGGGGGGCGACGGTCGGGTCGGTCCGTCCGGAGGAGCGGGCTGACCATGATTCCGGGGGACGTGAGGAATCCGCCGGCGAGGGCGGATCTCGCGGCGGCGGGCTGCCACGCGCTGGTGGTCGGGACGTCCGCCCACCCGGGAGAGCGGCTGCCCGCTCTGCCGTCCGCCGCCCGGTCGGCGCGGGACGTGGCCGAGACCCTGAGCACGGTGTGCGGCATGGGCGACCGGGTCACGCTGCTCACCGATCCGACGTCGCCGAGCGACGTCCTGGAAGCGCTGGCGACGGTCATCGGCCGGGCCGAGCCCACCGAGCAGCGGTACGAGCGCGGAAGCGTCCTCCTCTACTTCGTCGGGCACGGGCTGCGCGGACCCGGCCGGCAGCTCTATCTGGCGACGGCGAGGACGAAGTCCCAGACCGACACGGCGCACTCCGTTCCCTACACGGAGATCGAGCGCTACCTGAGCGACGCCGCCGCCGACCCGGTCGTGATCCTCGACTGCTGTTTCGCCGGCAACGCACAGGAGCCCGGCCGGCCGACCGGCGCGGACCCGTTCGCCGGTGCCCGGCCCACCGGCAGCTACCTGCTCGCTTCGGCGATGCGCGACGCCCTGGCGTACGCCCCGCCGGACGCGGAGCACACCCTTTTCAGCGGCCAACTGCTCGCCCTGCTGCGGGAAGGCGACGCCGGCGGCCCGAAGTGGCTGACGCTGGGCGGCGTCTACCGGCTGCTCGACCAGCGGCTCCAGGGCAGCGCCGCCCGCCCGTACGGCGGCGGTACCGCGCGCATGAGCGAGCTGACCCTCGCCGTCAACCGGCGGTACGAGCCGCTGCCGGGCCCGCACGCCGAGCAGGGGGCGGCCGGCGCCCCGGACCCCGACGGCGTCTGCCCCTACCCCGGCATCCTTCCCTTCCTCCCCGAGCAGCACCGTCTCTTCTTCGGCCGCGAGGAACTGACCCGGGAGTTGCTGCTCCGCGTCCAGCGGGCGCGACCCGGTGAGCCGGTGGTCCTGGTCGGGCCGTCGGGGGTCGGCAAGTCCTCGCTCCTTCGGGCGGGGCTCAGCGTGGCCGCCGAACAGGCGGGTCTCGGTCCTGTGCGGCTGGTGCCGGCGCCGGGCGACAGGCCCTTCCACAGGCTCGCCGAGGCGTGGGCGGCGGCGGTGGGCAGGGCCCTCTCCGACGTCGTACGGGATCTGGAACGCGGGCACTTCAGCCGTCCGGCGGCGACGGGAGAGGGGGCCCGAGCCGGGCCGGCCCCGCGCCTCCTCGTCATCGACCAGCTCGAGGAGTACTTCACGCTCTGCTCGGACGAGGCCGAACGCGAGCGGTTCGCCGCCGCCCTCACCGCGGGAGCGGACGAGGAGCCGACCGGGGAAGCGAACCCCGGTCCGCGTCTGGTCCTGGCGCTGCGCGCCGACTACTACGGCGACGCCCTGAGCGACCCCCGCCTGGCGTCCGTCGTGCGGCCGGGCCACTTCGCCGTGCCCGCGCTGGCCGACGAGGAGGTCGAGGCCGCGATCGTGCGTCCGGCGCAGTACGCGGGCCTGCGGTGGGAGGAGGGCGTGCCGGAGCTCCTGCGGCGCGACGTGAACGAGGAGCGGCGCACCACGGGTGACGCCGCGGCGCTGCCCTTCCTGGCCTACGCCCTCCCCGAGATCTGGCTGCGGCGCCGGGGGACGACGCTGACGTACGCCGGGTACGCCGCCGCCGGCGGCATACGGGGCGCGGTGGCCACGGCGGCCGAGGGGATCCACGACTCCCTCGACGACACCGGCCGCACGGCTCTGCGGAGCCTCCTGCTGGCCATGGTCCACGTCGCCGACGGCGAGGGGCGGCTGGTCCGCCGCCGGGTGCTTCCGGCGGAGGCGGCCGGCAGCGAGGACCTGCTGCGCCGGCTCGCGGACGCCCGACTGGTCGTCGTGGACGAGGAGGGCGGGGCGCAGCTCGGCCACGACTCGCTGCTGCACGCGTGGACGCGGCTGAGCGGCTGGATCGACGAGGTGCGGGACGACCTGCTGAGGCTCCGCCGGCTGACCGCGGCGGCGGAAGGCTGGGCCGAGGCCGGACGCGAGCCGAGCGGCCTCTACGAGGGTGACGCCCTCGAGGAGGCGAAGAAGCTCACCACGGAGTACACCGGGCGGGTTCGACACGCCCCGCCCGCCCGGGACGGCCGGCGGATTCAGGGGGCGGCCCGGAAGATCCTGCCGGCCCTGGGCGACCGGCCGGCTCGGGAGGCCCGGCAGGTGGCCGCCGACGGCTCGGCGGGCGCGGCGGCGACGGCCGTGGCCCGCGTGCCCGTCCCGCGGGTGGTGGGCGAGTTCGTCGCCGCGAGCGACCACGCGCAGCGCCGACGACGCCTCGTCACACGGGCGTGGATCGCCTCCCTGTCGGCGCTGTCCCTGGTGGCGGTGTCCCTCTTCGCGTGGGCCGCCCATGAGAACGAGCAGGCGGAGAGCCGGGAGAAGAGCCTGATCGCCAGGGAACTGGCCACCCGGGCCGACGCCCTGCGGGAGCACGACCCGCAGACCGCGCTCCGCCTGAGCCTGGCCGCCTACCGTACGGCGGTCACCCCCGAGACCCGCTCCAGCCTCTACACGGCCTCGATGACCGTCACACCGGCCCATCTCGTCCCCGAGGAGCAGCACCGACAGGCCGTTCTCGGCCTCGCCTACAGCCAGGACGGAAAGGTTCTGGCCGCCGGCCACCGGGTCGACGGATCCGACGGCGGCCGGGTCCAGCTGTGGGACGTGTCCGCGCCGACCAGGCCGGTCGAAGCGGGCCGGTTCCAGCTGAGGAGCAGCCCGGTCGTCGCCTTCCACCCGCGCTCACGGATCCTCGCCGCGCAGTCGGCGGACGAACTGACGCTGTGGGACACCGCGGATCCGCGAGAACCGAGACGGCTCGCCCTGGTGCGGCTCGCCCACCGGACGACGTACACGCTGGCCTTCAGCAAGGACGGCCGGACCCTCGCGGCGGGCAGTGACAAGGGACTGCTGCGCCTGTGGGACGTGGGCGACCCCGCCCGGCCCGCACTGCGGGCGCAGCGGACGGTCGCCGGGACGGAACTGATCTCCCTGGCCTTCACCCGGGACGGCGACCACCTGGTCACGGGCAACGGCAGCGGGGAAGCGGGCAGCGGGCAGGCCGCGCAGGTACAACTGTGGGACGTCGGCGACCCGGGCCGGCCCGTGCTGCGGGACACCGAAGAGGCCGAGACGGTCATGGCGGTGGCCGCCCACCCCCGCCGCGACCTGGTGGTCGCGACCGGCGGCTCCGGGAAGATCGCCTGGTGGGAGGTGGTGGCCGGGCAGAACCTGCGGCGCGTGGAGGCGGAGGAGTACCGGGACACCTGGGGTGCCGACAACGACGGCATGCCGTCCCTGGCCTTCAGCGCGGACGGCAGGTTCCTGGCGGGGGCCGACCGCGGCCACGGCGTCAGGCGGACCGACGCGACCAGGAAGGTGTCGGATCTGGTGGACGGCGTGTACGGGACGACGTTGCCGACGGGCGAACCGTCCCAGTCGGTCGCCTACAGCCCGGACAGCAGGTACCTGGCGGTCGGCGAGGTGGACGGCGAGGTGCGGTTGTGGCCCGACCGCCCCAGGGCGCCGTCGATCGAGGGCGGCATCCACGTCATGCCCCAGAGGGGAGCCAGGCCCTTCAGCGCCGACGGTGAGCTGGTCATCGCCTCGCAGGACGAGGGCGGGGGCCGCACGACGAAGGTGTGGGACGTCAGCGACCCCGATGCGCCGAAGGTCCGGTACACCCTGCCGAGGGGATGGGAGGCGAAGTTCTTCCTGACACGCCGCGAGGAGCCGGTGTTCCTGGCCCACCACTGGGCCGGAGGGCTGGACCACACCCTCCAGGTCTGGCAGTTGGAGCCGGGCGAAGCCGTGCGCAAGGGCGCCGGTATCCGGTTCACCGCCGACAACCCGACCATCGCGGTGAGCCCCGACGGCATGCTCCTCGCGGTGGGCTCGCACGAGGAACCCGACACCGCGCTGTGGGACATCAGCGATCCGGCGAGCCCCGTGCGCCGGGGCACGCTCGAGGTGAGGGCGAGCAGCGCGCTCGGGAGCTCGGGAAGCCTGTGGTTCGCCGGAGACAGGTCGCTCGCGACGACGGAGAAGGGCCGGGACATCAGGTTCTGGGACGTCTCCGACCCCGCCCGTCCCCGCAAGGGCGGTCGCATCGAGGGCGCGGCGTCGATGGACGGCGTGATGTACCACCACGCGTCGAGGCTGCTCGTCACCGAGCTGGTGGGAGACGAGATCCAGCTCTGGGACATGTCCCGGCCCGCGCACCCGGTCGAGGGCGACGTGCTTCCGGCCGCTCCCGGGGGCTACTTCCCCGTGGGCGAGGGGCGGTTGGCGGTGATGCTGGCCGATGGCAGCGTCGAGTTCTGGGATGTCTCCGATCCGGCGCGCCCCGAGAGGACGGGCCACGACCTCCTCTTCGACCGCGCGGTGGGTTCGATCGGCATGACCTCCGACAGCCGCTACGCGGTGACGAGTGAGCCCTACCGCCTCTGGTCCATCGGGAAGGACGGGCGGTGGGACACCCCCGAGCTCTTCACACTGGAGAACGCGCAAGCGGTACACGTGCCCCCGGTGACCTCGCCGGAGGGCCCGCGGTGGCTGGCGGTCACCGCGCGGGACGCCCTCAGTACCACGCCGGAGACGACCTACGTGCTCGACTTCGCCACCGACGGCCTCTACGAGGACCTGTGCGCGTCCTATCCCTCGAGCATCCCCGAGGACCGGTGGCGGCAGATGTTCCCGCACCTGGCCCACCGCGAGTCCTGCGACTGACACCACCCGGGCGTGCGGAGCGCCCCGGCCGACCGCAGGAACACGTCCGTTCGGAGCTCCGGCAGCCCGGCCCCACGGCACCGGCTGCCGGGTGGTCATCGGTCTCGTGACGGTGCCCTCTTCGTGCTGCTGTTCTCGCCGGTCACCTTCCCGGAGAGTCAGCTGCCCCACTGGCTCAGGGCGGTTCACGACGTTCTCCCCTTCCAACCCGCCGGTGACCTCCTCCGTGCAGGGCTGCTGTCGGGCGGCGACAGCGTGCACCGGGCCGGCCCGGCCGTACTGACAGCCTGGTGCCTGCTGGGGATCGTCATCAGCGTGCGCGCACCGGTCCGTCGGGCTTGAGGCGCCGGCGATGCTCAGCGATCCCTCCTCAAGGCCCGGACGAGCCAGGAGTACACGGGGACCAGTCCCGGTACCACCTGCCAGTCGTTGACGACCCACACCAGCCGCCAGTACTCGTCCACGCGTGGGTCGTGAGCCACTTCGAACTGCTGGGCCAGCCAGTCACGGAACTCCGGGTCAGGGGCGCGGGTGAACACCTCCGCGAATCGCCGCACGAGATCGTCGACGACGGGGGCGGCCTCATCGCCGAGCGGGTCGATGCCGCGATTCCTGGCATCGGCGAGTCTGTGACGGGTGAACTCCATCAGGTCGTCGCCGGCTTCTTCCTCGATGCCGAGCGTGAGCCGGTTGGCCTGATGGCCGGCGGTCCGGCGCAGGCGGGCCCGGAAGTCCTCGTCACCGATCATCTCGGCGAGCTCCACCCAGGCGGCGACCTGGTCGGTGGACGGATCGTCCGGAAGGTCAGGAGTGGCAGCGCGAACCATGGCCGCCGCATTCGGATCGGCGTTCTCCGGGCCGAAGGTGCCGTCGACGAAATCGTCGATCAGCCGGCGGCGCTCCTCGCCGGACAGCTGTGTGAGCTTGTGCATGAGTTTGGTCTCCTCGGGACTGGATCCGAATCTGGCCGCGGCGCGCAGGACACTCCGACGCAGTTGCAGCGTCTGGATCTGGACGTCCAGGGCATCGGCGTGCGCCGAGGCGACTTCCGCCACCGAGAGTTCGCGGTTCAGCACGCGCTGGATCGTGCTGAGTCCGACCCCCAGCTCACGCAGTGTGCGGACGAGTTCCAGACGCAGCAGCGCGTCGACGTCGTACAGCCGGTATCCGGCGGGAGTGCGACGGGTCGGCGCGACCACGTTCGCATCGGAGTAGAACCGGATCGTCCGCACCGACAGACCGGTGCGCCGGGAGAGTTCCCCGATGGAGTAGAGAGCCGTGCCGTCCATGTCTCTACTCTGCTGTCTCCACCAACTGGAGGGTCAAGGCGACCTC
This sequence comes from Streptomyces sp. NPDC017890, assembly GCF_044328675.1. Lineage (NCBI taxonomy): Bacteria > Bacillati > Actinomycetota > Actinomycetes > Kitasatosporales > Streptomycetaceae > Streptomyces > Streptomyces sp. NPDC017890. The sequence continues at coordinate 151,154 of NZ_JBIRHU010000004.1, read as the reverse complement.
CAGGACGGTGTGCCCGTGGCGCGGCCGCGCGGTCCTGTCACCTTCGTCGGGTGCGAAACGTCGGAGGTACGACATCGTTCGTGGGAAGGACCGCGTGACCGTGAATCCCTCTGAATTCCTCGCCGTTCAGTTCGAGGAGCACCGTCCTCACCTGAAGGCGGTCGCGTACCGCATGCTCGGTTCGCTGGCCGAGGCGGATGACGCCACGCAGGAGACGTGGCTGCGGCTGACCCGGTCGGGGGATCGCCGGATCGACAATCTCGGCGGTTGGCTGACCACCGTGGTCGGCCGGGTCTGCCTCGACATGCTCCGTGCGCGGCGGCGTCGGGGAGAGGAGCCCCTGGAAGCGCGGCTGCCCGACCCGGTGGTCAGCCGTGCGGACGGGACCGGTCCTGAAGAGCAGGCGCTGATGGCCGACTCGGTCGGGCTGGCGCTGCTCGTGGTGCTGGAATCGCTCACTCCGGCGGAACGGCTGGCGTTCGTCCTGCACGACCTGTTCGGCCTGCCGTTCGAGCAGATCGCTCCGATCGTCGACCGCACGCCCGCCACGGCGAAGAAGCTCGCCAGCAGGGCGCGGCAGCGGGTCCGCGGCGCGACGCCGCCACCGGACCCGGACCCGGCCGACCAGCGCCGGGTGGTGGACGCCTTCCTGGCCGCCGCACGGGGCGGCGACTTCGAAGGGTTGCTGTCCCTCCTCGATCCGGACGTCGTGCTGCGCGCGGACGGCGGAGTCCTCACCGGAGGCATGCGGGTCCTGCGCGGCGCCGCCGCCGTGGCCGGTCAGGCCGCCACGTTCCAGCGCATGGCCACCGCCGCCACCACACACCCCGCGCTGGTCAACGGCCTTGCCGGCCTGGTCAACACCGTCGACGGCGAGCTGCTGTCCGTCATGAGTTTCACCGTCGCGGACGGCAGGATCGCCGCCATCGACGTCCTCTCCGACCCCGAACGCCTGGCACGGCTCGACCTCGACTCCGCCGAGGGCTGATCTCGCCGGATGCGGCCCCCTTCCGATGACCGCCGGCCATCGGAAGGGGGCCGGCGTGCGTAGTGGGCCAGGGGCGGCAGACCCGGGCGGAGAATCCCGGCGAGAAATCCGGTCCAGCCGGTCACCTTTGCTCGCCCGGTGTCGTCAGTGAGGTGAACCAGCAGATCAAGCGGGCGCGAAAGCCCCGCATTCCCGAAGGGACACCCATCGTGAACGCCAGCGCGACTTCCAACCACCTGGACGCCCCCGTCTCCCGGTTCTCCGACCCGCAGCGGTTGGTCCCCCAGCTCGGTGACGTCAGCGCCGCCCTGTTCAAGATCGCCGGTGGCGGGCCGGTGCCGAGGAGCACCGTCGGCCTGGTCCACCTGCGTGCCGGGCAGATCGTCGAGAACACCTACCTGACGGTGATGCACACCGGCAGCCTGCGTCGCGCGAAGGTGCCGGAGGAGAAGATCACCGCTGTGGCCTCCTGGAAGGACGCCCCCTACTTCACCGAGGCCGAGCGGGTGGCGCTGGAGCTGGTGGAGGCCGTGCTCACACCCGGGCCGCACGGGGAGCGTGTTCCCGACGAGCTGTACGCGCGGGCGGCCGAGCACTACGACGCCACGGCGCTGGCCACACTCGCCATGGTGATCGGGCAGGTCAACTTCTTCATCCCGCTCGCGCTGATCGGCCGGCCGCTGCCCGGTGTCTCGCCGGCCGAGCAGTGGCGTCCGGCGAAGGCCGAGCAGACCCCGTGAGAACCGGCCGGCCCCGGGACGGAAGTCCGCCCCGATTCCCGTCCCGGTTCCGGCCGCCGGCATTTCGGCGGATTCCCCGGCCTGTCCGTCGTCGTCGCGGTGCCCACGGCTCGTACGCCCGGCCCCGCCCACAGCGCGACGGCCGTAGTGCTCCCCGCGAGGGCCACCGCGCCGGCCTGCTAGCCGCCGCCGCGTTCGCCCTCGCGGGGAGCCCGCCCGCCCTCGCATTCCTCCCGCGTCACCGGCCCCGCGCCGCCAGCGGGACCCCGGTCGCCGGACCCGTCACCGTCCGATCGTCACTCACGACAAGGAACGCCCCCATGGCCTCCTCTTCCACCACCACCGCCCACACCGCCAACCGCGTCACCCCCGGCGCCGCCTCCCGCACCGCGGCCCTGCCCGCGAGTACCGGCGCCCTCGCCTCCGACCGGTGGGACGGGGCCTGGACGGCGGCGATCATGCGCCCCTCCGGCTCCCCCTGGTTCCCGACCTGGGCCGAGCGGGGCTTCGAGGACCAGTCCGTGCGCCAGGTGATCCGGGTCAACACGGGCGGCTCGAAGCTGCGGATCCGGTTGTCGAACGCCTACGGCGACTCACCGCTGCGCCTGGCCGGAGCCGGCGTCGGGCGGGCCGCCGGCGGCGCGGCCGTGCGGCCCGGCACGATCCGCACCCTGCGGTTCGCGGGCTCGGTCTCGGCCACCGTGCCCGCCCGGGGCGGGATCGTCAGCGATCCGATCACCTTCCCCACCGACCCGCGGGAGCGGCTCGCGATCACCCTCTATTTCAAGGACGCCACCGGACCGGCCAGCTACCACCAGGTCTCGATGACCACCTCCTACCGTGCCGGGGGCGACCACCACCGGGACGCCGCGCCGACCGCCTTCACCGAGAGTGTCGAGCCCGGTTTCGGGTCCTGGTACTACCTGGAGGGCGTGGAGGTCGCCGATGCCGGCCCCCGGCCGGACGCCGTCGTGACGTTCGGTGATTCGATCACCGACGGGTTCGGGGCCACCGTCGACGGCGACGACCGCTGGCCCGACGTGCTCGCCGAGCGGCTCCTGCGGGCGGGCCGGGTCCGCCCGGTGCTGAACGCCGGGATCGGATCCAACAAACTGCTCACCGACTCGGCCTGCGGCGGCGACGCGGGAGTCTCCCGGTTCGCCCGCGACGTGCTCGAACAGCCCCGGGCCGGCACCGCGATCGTCCTGATCGGCATCAACGACATACAACTGGGCGACGACCGGATGTGCGGGGTGGACAGCGACGACCCGCCGGTGACGGCGGAGCGCCTCATCGCCGGCCACCGGACGCTGATCCGTGCCGCGCACGCCCGAGGAGTCAGGGCGGTCGGGGCCACCCTGCTGCCCTGGGGAGGATCGGCGAACTGGACCGCCGACGGCGAGGCGATCCGCGACGAGGTCAACGGATGGATCCGCACCGGCGGGGAGTACGACGCCGTGACCGACTTCGACCGCGCCCTCGACCCGGAGGGCACCGGCCGGTTGCCGGACGGGCTGCACATGGGCGACCACCTGCACCCCAGCCCCGCCGGATACCGGGCCATGGCCGAGGCGATCGACCTCGACTCCCTCACGTAGGGCCCCGCGCCGCGCTCACGCGAGTTCTCGGCTCGGCGTGGGCGAGGGGGATCAGTCGGTGTCGAGGCCGTCGATCAGGCGGTTGAGGAACCGGGTGAAGGTGGCTTCGGGGGTGAGGACGCGGCCGGGGGCGGAGAGGGCTCTGGCGAGTTCCGGGTGGCGGCCGTCGGCGGCGACGGTGGCGAGGTAGCGGGCCTCCGCCGCGGCCCGGTCCGGGGACTGCGCGACCGCGGCCTGCGCGACCTCATGGGCGACGTGTCCGGCCACGAACGCGGTGAGCTGGGCGAAGACCTCCAGCTTCGCCGCACCGTCCAGCCCGGTGGGCCGCAAGGCGGCGAGCGCGTGTTCCAGGAACGCCAGCGTGTTGGGGCCCGGGACGCGACGGGTGGACAGGGCGGAGGACAGCCAGGGGTGGCGCAGCATGTGGGCGCGCTGCAGGTGGGCGATGGTCTTCAGGTCGGCACGCCAGTCGCCGCTGGGCGGGTCGGTGACGGTCAGTTCGCCGCTGACGTGGTCGACCATCAGCTCCAGCAGGGTCTCCTTGTCCGGCGCGTAGCTGTAGAGCGACATGGCGCCGGCGCCGACCGCGGCGGCCACCCGCCGGATGGTGACCGCTTCGAGCCCTTCGGTGTCCGCCAGGGCGACGGCCGCCACGGTGATCTCCTCCCGGCTGAACGAGGGCCTGCGGCCCTTGCGGGGCTCGGCGGGAGGCAGCCAGAGCTGTTCGGGGTCGACGCCTGCGGCGCCGGGCCTCACGTCACGGGGCACGCTGTCGCGCTCCTTCGCCTGGTTGTCGAGACGGCTCTTGCGGAGGTCATCCAAGCATCCCCTATTCTCGTACACCGTACGGAATGAAGGAGGGGAACGATGCCATCACGCACGCCCGACACCGTGGCCGGACCGGCATGGGCGCCACCCACCGGCAGACCACCGCTGTCCTCACGGATGATGAGGGCGATCTGGCGGAACCTGCCGGCGAAGCGGTACGACGCCGGCTGGGAGCCGGGACTGGTGGTGCCGGCCGCCGACGGCAGCCCGTTGATCACCGACCACTACTTCCCGCGCGGCGAGGGCGACTTCCCCACCCTCCTGGTCCGCTCGCCGTACGGCCGGGGCCTGCCGTGGTCGCCCCAGTACGGCCTGCTCTTCGCCGAACAGGGCTTTCACGTGGTCCTCCAGAGCTGCCGCGGCACCGGCGGCTCGGGCGGTGCGTTCCACCTGTGGCGCAACGAGGCCGCCGACGGCCTGGCCACGGTGTCCTGGCTGCGCGAGCAGCCCTGGTTCGACGGAACCCTGGGGACCGTCGGCCCCAGCTACCTGGGTTACGTGCAGTGGGCCCTGGCCCTGGACCCGCCGCCGGAGCTGAAGGCGATGGTGGTCCAGGTGGGCCTGCACGACCCCCACGCCCTGTTCCACTCCGGCGGCACACTGCTGCTGGAGAACACCCTCGCCGTCGGCTCGGGCATGACCTACCAGCACCAGGGCACGGGGCCGTTCGTGAAGGCGGCACTGCGCCTGCGACGCCGGCTGCGCGCCGTCACCACCGCGCGGCCCCTGCGGGGGGCGTACGTGTCGGCCCTCGGCGGCGAAGTGCCCTGGCTGGACGACGTGATGACACACCCGGACGCCGAGGACACCTACTGGCACGGCGCGTCTTTGGCGGAGCCGGCGGAGCGGCTCCGCGTGCCCACGGCTCTGATCACCGGATGGCACGACGCGCTGGCCGACCAGACCTTCGAGCAGTACCAGCGGCTGCGCCGGGCCGGAGGCGAGACGGCCCTGCTCGCCGGTCCCTGGACCCACACCTCCGCCCTGCAGCAGGGCTGGCCCGAGGTGTTCGCCGAAAGCCTCGCCTGGCTGCGCGCCCACCTGGACGGCGACCGCTCCGGCCTGCGTCCCACCGCGGTGCGCGCGCACATCGGCGGCGAGAACGCCTGGCGGGACCTCGACGACTGGCCGCCGCCGCACACCCCCACGCCGTGGCACCCCACCCCGGACGGACACCTGACCCGGCAGACCCCCACGGACTCCGCACCCCTGACGACGTTCCGCTACGACCCGGCCGACCCCACCCCGTCCCTCGGCGGCCCGCTGCTCTCCCGCACCGCCGGCCCGCGCGACAACAGCACCCTGGAGGCCCGGGACGACGTCCTGACGTTCACCGGCCCGCCACTGACCGAGCCCGTGGACATCGCCGGCCCGGTCTGCGCACGGCTGAGCGTCTCCACGGACACCGGGCACGCCGACGTCTTCACCCGCCTGTGCGACGTGGACGCACAGGGCCGCTCCGTCAACGTCTGTGACGGACTCGGCCGGCTGCGGACCACGGGAGACACACCCACGCGGGTCACCGTTCCCATGAGCACCACCGCCCACCGCTTCGCCGCCGGGCACCGCATACGCTGGCAGATCAGCGGCGGCGCCCACCCGCGCTATGCCCGCAACCCCGGCACCGGGGACTCACCGGTGGACGCCACCACCTTCACACCGGTGCGCATCACACTCCACGCGGACTCGGCACTGGTCCTTCCCCACGGCTCGGTCGAGCCACGCTGACCAGGGTCGGGCGGGAACCGGCGCGCCGGTGAACGGCTGCCGCGTTCCGTGACGTACGCCACCCGTGTGCATTTGATGTCGGGTGTTTGCCGTCGCGCCGGTGGGAAATGCGCTCCCTGGCCTCCGGGGCCACAATCCGGTGGACGAGTACGTGAAAGCACAGGAAGAGGAGGGTTCGATGTCCTCGAAGCGACGTCGCAAGAAGAAGGCTCGCCGCAAGAACGGCGCGAACCACGGCAGCCGTCCGCAGAGCTGAGGACGCGCCGACGCATCGGGTGGGTGGCATGTGGCCACCCACCCGAGCGCTTTCCCGGCGTGGCGGAAAGCATGACCATGGCGTGTTTCCCGACCTGCGGGAAACCTGATGCGCCATGGCGAGACTCGAAAAGCAGCCGTCGGCGGACGCGCGGGGCGGCCCGGCGCTCAAGCGGGCGCTGACCACCCCTTTGCTGTACTTCTTCATCCTGGGCGACGTGCTCGGCGCCGGGGTGTACGTCCTGGTGGGGCAGGTGGCCGCCGACGCCGGGGGAGCGGTGTGGGTGCCGCTGGTCGTCGCCCTGCTGCTGGCGATGCTGACCGCCGCCTCCTACGCCGAGCTGGCCACGAAGTACCCGCGGGCGGGCGGAGCCTCCCACTACGCCACCCGTGCCTTCGGGCCGTTCGCCGGTTTCGTCGCGGGCTTCTGCATGCTCGCCGCCGGCATCGTCTCCGTGGCCGCGCTGGCCCGCGGCTTCGGGGGCGACTACCTGTCCGCCTTCGTGACGCTGCCGGTCGGGCTCGTCGCCGTGCTGTTCCTCGCCCTGCTCGCGCTGCTCAACGCGCGGGGCATCAAGGAGTCGACCCGTGCCAACGTCGTCGCCACCGTCGTCGAGGTGGGCGGCCTCCTCGTCATCGTCGTCCTCGGCGTCTGGCTGCTGCTGCGCGGCGACGGCGACGTGGCGCGGCTCGGGCGGCTCGGTACGCCGGAGAAGGGAGCAGCCGCGGCCGTACTGAGCGGGTCCGTGCTGGCGTACTACTCCTTCGTCGGCTTCGAGACGTCGGTGAACGTCGCCGAGGAGACCCGCGACCCCCGGCGCTCCTACCCGCGCGCCCTGTTCGGTGCCCTCGCCACCGCGGGCGCCGTGTACGTGCTGGTGGGCCTCGCCGCGTCCGTGGCCGTGCCGACGGCCCGGCTGGCCGGGTCGAGCGGACCGCTGCTGGAGGTCGTCGAGGCGGCCGGCGGCGTGCCGACCCGGCTGTTCAGCGCCATCGCGCTGGTCGCCGTGGCGAACGGCGCGCTGCTCACCGGCATCATGTCCTCCCGCCTGGCCTACGGCATGGCCCGGGACGGGCTGCTGCCCGCCGCGCTGACCCGGGTGCTGCCCGGCCGCCGTACGCCGTGGGCCGCGATCGCGGTCACGACCCTGCTGTCGATGCTCCTCGCGCTGACCGGCAGTGTCGCCACCCTGGCGTCCACCCTGGTCCTGCTGCTGCTCGTCGTCTTCCTCATGGTCAACACGGCCGTGCTCGTGCTGCGCCGCGACCCGGGCGAGGCCGACCACTTCCGCGCCCCGACCGTGCTCCCCGTGCTGGGCGCCGCGTCCTGCGTCGCGCTCGCCACGCAGATCGAGGCCGAGGTGTGGCTGCGCGGGCTGCTGGTCGTGGCCGTGGGGACGGTGCTCGCCGCGCTCGCCGCCGTACGGCGGGCTGCCGGGGGTGCGGATCCGGCCGGGCGCGGGCAGTCCGGGCGCGGGTAGCCGGTCGGCGGTGCCGCCGGCCGTGCGGGCATCGGTCGCGCAGCCGCCGACCGTGCAGCCGCCGACCGTGCAGCCGTCAACGGTGCAGGCATCGTTTGTGCAGCCGCCGACCGTGCAGGCGTCGACCGTGCAGCCGTCGGCGGCGGATGGTGTCATTCCGGTGCGGGGAGGGCGCGCTACCGGTCGGGCCGTGCCGGGGGCCCCGTGCCAGAATGGACGCCCCCGCAGCCCCGTCTTCCCGCCCAGAGGTTCCCGTGACCAAGCCCGTCGCCCGTGAGCCGCAGCGACGCAACGCGCGGTCCAACCGGGCGCGCATCCTGGCCACGGCCCGCCGGGAGCTGGGACGCAATCCGGACACCACTCTCGAGGAGCTCGCCCGGGCCGCCGGTGTCGTACGGCGTACCCTCTTCGGTCACTTCCCGGGGCGCTCGGCGCTGCTGGAGGCTCTCGCCGAGGAGGCCTCCGAGGTGCTGCGCGGTGCCATGGCCGCCGGGGCGGAGCGGGTCGGGCCGGCGGAACCGGCCGAGCGTGCGCTCGCCCACTTCACGCTGCTGATGTGGCCCGTGGGCGACCGCTACCGGATGCTCCTGGCGCTGGCCCGCCACGACCTGGGCGTGGAGCGCGTGGCCGAGATCCTCGCCCCGGCCCGCGCCGAGGTCACCGCCATCCTGGAGCGGGGGCAGCGGGACGGCGTGTTCCCCGGCCACCTGCCGCCCGCCGTGCTGAGCGCCGGGCTGGAGGCGATGACCGTCGCGCTGCTGGAGCAGGTCAACACCGGCGCGCTGGAGGACGACGGCACCCGGGTCGCGGTCGCCCAGCTCATCGCGGCCGGCGTCCCGGAGCGGCGGGCCCGGGCCGTGGTCGCGGACGTGGCCCCGACGGTGACCGCGGAGGCCGTCCCGGACGAGTGAGGCGCCGCCCGCACCGCCGTACGACGGGCACTGCCCCATGTAGCGCCCACCCGGCTCCGCGCAGGTCGCGCAGGTCGCGCACCGCCCCCGTCGCAGCGCCGCCCCCACCCCGGCGGTGACCAGCGCGGCCAGTCACGGCGGCGCCCGTGCCGTCGTCCGGGCCGGGGCCGGGGCGTCCGCGGCCGCTCCCGCTCCCGCGGCCCCCGCCGTACCGCCGCCGCGGCCTCCTCGACGGGCCCTCCGACCAGCGCGTCCCGGCCGGTGAAGTGGCCGTGGAGGGTGCGGCGCGCCACGCCGGCCGCCGCGGCGATCGCCGTGAGGCTGCTGTCGGGATCGCGAGGACCATTTCGCGTTCGGTCGCGCGCAGGATGCGACCGCGTGCGGTGGTCACGTCGGTACCTCGATCGGGGAAGGGAACCGTCTGCGGCAGGCGGGCGAGATATTTGCACGTCACTGTGCAACAAACTACTCTGCCATGAGTCTGCACATCAATGGGCAATTAGCGTGCCCTCGTCTCCCTGGTTTCCCTGGAGCCCTCCATGCCCCTCCTGGCCACCACACCCGTCGAGAAGATGACCGGGCCGTACGCACGGCGCTGGTGGGCGCTCCTCGTGCTGTGCCTGAGCCTGCTGATCGTCGTCATGGCCAACACGTCCCTCATCGTGGCCGCGCCGGACATGACGACCGACCTGGGGTTGAGCAGCAGCGACCTGCAGTGGGTCATCGACGGCTACACCGTCCCGTACGCCGCGCTGATGCTGGTGCTCGGCTCGATCGGCGACAAGTACAGCCGCCGCGGCGCCCTGATCACCGGCCTGGTGATCTTCGCGGGCGGTTCGGTGACGGGCAGCCTGGTGGACGAGACCGGACTGGTCATCGCGGCCCGGGCGGTCATGGGCGTCGGCGCCGCCGTCGTCATGCCGGCCACGCTGTCCCTGCTGGTCGCGGTCTTCCCGAAGGGGGAGCGGGCCCGCGCCATCACGGCCTGGACCGCCACCTCCGGCCTCGCCATCGCGGTCGGTCCGCTGGTCGCCGGATGGCTCCTGGAGGACCACGCCTGGGGCTCCACCTTCCTGGTCAACGTCCCCATCGCGGCCGCCGCCGTCGTCGGAGCGCTCGTCCTCGTCCCGCCGTCCAGGGCGGCCGGCACGGGCCGGATCGACTACGTGGGCGGCCTGCTCTCCATCGTCTCCGTCGGCAGCCTGGTCTACGCGACCATCGAGGGCCCGCACTTCGGCTGGGGCGCCGGCCCGGTCGCCGCGGCCGTCGTCGCGGTCGTCGGCCTGATGGCCTTCGTGGCCTGGGAGCTGCGCCACCCGCACCCCATGCTGGACGTGCGCAGGTTCCTGCTGCGGCCCTTCAGCGGCTCCATGCTGGCGGTGCTGTTCTTCTTCTTCGGCACCTACGGCGCCATCTACTACGCCACCCAGTTCCTGCAGTTCGTGCTCGGCTACGGCGCCTTGGAGACCGGCGTACGGCTGCTGCCGCTGGCCGGCGCCGTGTTCGTCGGCGCCGCGGTCACCGGAAAGCTGACCCCGAAGCTGGGCGTGAGGGCGATGGTGGGCTCCGGCATGGTGATCGGCACCGTCGGTGTCTTCCTGCTGGTCCTCATCGAGAAGGACTCCACGTACGCCGACTTCCTGGCGCCGATGCTGCTGCTCGGCCTCGCGATCGGGCTGAGCGTGTCACCGGCCACCGACACCATCATGGGCTCCTTCCCGGAGAGTGAACTGGGCGTCGGCGGCGGCGCCAACGACACCGCGCTGGAACTCGGCGGCTCGCTCGGCATCGCCGTCCTGGGCTCCCTGCTCGGCACCGCCTACCGCGACGAACTGGCCGGCCTGGTGGGAGACCGGCTCCCGGCCGCCGCACTGGACGCCGCCCAGGACTCGGTCGGCGGCGGGCTGACCGTCGCCGAGCGGCTCGCGACGAACCCCGCCGCCGGACCCCGGCAGGCCGAGGCCCTGGCCGACGCCGTGAACCAGTCCTTCGCCCACGGCGTCGCCACGACCAGCCTCGTCGGCGGGGTCATCATGGCCGCCGGCACCCTGATCGTCCTCGCCGTCCTGCCGGGCCGCCGCGCCCGGCGGCGGGCCGAGGAGAAGCCGGCCGAGGCCCGGGAGGCGGAGCACAGCGACTCGGCGCGGTGAGCCCGGGACGCCCCGACCGCGACCCAGGACCCAGTGGCTGCCCGTGAGGGCCGGAACCGGACTCCCCGATTCACGGTGGCGAGGGCCGCACCGGCATCACACCGGTTCCCCGTTCACCAAGGCGGTGCGACAGCAGTGCTCTCGCGGGGGTGGTGACGAGGAGGCCCCGGGTCGTCGGTGCCGCTTCGTCATCCGTGCCGGTCCCGCTCCATCCGCCGGACCACCATGTCGCGCATCCGTCGGGTCAGTGCGGTCGCGGCGGCGGTGAGGAACACGAAGGTGTAGAGGATCTGCAGGACGGTGACGGTCCGCGCCGCCTGGCCCCGCGGGGTGATGTCGCCGTAGCCGACGGTCGCGAGCGTGACCACGGTGAAGTACAGGGCATCGACGCGGGTGCGCAGGCCGGTGAACTCGCCCGGCTGCTTGGCGAGGGCGTAGTAGCCGGCGGCGAACACGTGCACGGTCAGGACGATCAGCAGCGTGATGAGCACGCCGGGCCGGGCGTCCGGACGGTCGACGAGGACGTCGCGGACCGCGCGGAGCAGCAGCGCGGCCACGACGATCAGCACCGAGGCGAACAGCAGCCAGCTCAGCCCGGGGCGCCCGGGGCCCAGCTGGTCGAGGGGGAGCAGGAAGTAGGCCACGATCACGGCCACCGCGGAGCCGGCCCGCCCGAGCCAGGGCAGGACCGTACGACGGCCGGTACGCGGACGGATGCGGCCCGTCCGAGGGGTGCCGGCCCGGCGCTCCGTCACCCTCCCGGCCCCGGGCCGTCCGCCGCGTCGGGCTCCGTCCGGCGCACCAGCTGGGTGACGACGAAGGCGACCACCGACGCGGTGACGATCAGCGGCATCTGATCGTACGCCTCCCCGCCGACCAGCAGCACCGCCAGCACCGCGCTGGCCAGCGGCAGCCCGGTCACCGCGGCCGCCGCGGCGGAGATACCGAGGGCGAGGGCCGGGGTCACGCCGAAGCCGGGGAGGCCGGAGCAGGCCATCGCCGTCGCCGTGCCCAGCAGTACGGCCGGGAAGATCGGACCGCCGCGCAGGCTGCCCAGCGCGATGCCCCACGCCAGCCCCTTGCAGGCGACGAGCGCGACCAGCGCGCCCACGGACCAGGCATGCGGGTGCGCGGCGAGCTGGGCGAGGGCCGCCTGACCGGACAGGGCCGCCTCCGCCGGGGAGCGGCCGGTGATCAGCGCGTACGCGGCGAGGCAGACGCCGACCGCCGTGGCACAGGCGACGGTGCGGACGGCCGTGTGGTGTCGTGTCCAGGAACCGGTCCGGTGGCCCAGCCCGCGGCACAGCGTGATCAGCACCGCGATCAGCGCCGCTGTGGGGACGCCCCACAGGAAGTCGCCCGCGTCCGGGTTGGCGCCCGGCGGCACGTCCTGCAGGGCCAGCGCGCCGATCCTGAGGCCGGTCCACTCCCCGAACCCGGTGAAGACCAGCGCGCCCGCCGCGCTGGCCAGCAGACAGGGCAGCAGCAGCGCCGCCAAGTGCGCCCCGCCGAGCCCGGCTCCCTCGATGACCAGCACCGCCGCCGGAACCGGGCCGCCGAGGATGGTGGAGATCGCGGCGGTGGAACCGGCCGTGGCCAGGATCGCGCTCGCCCGCGGGTCCCCGGCCGCGCCCGCCCGCCGCACCGCCAGCAGGGCGAGCCCGCTGCCGACGGCCATCAGGGGAGCCTCCGGTCCCAGCACCACACCGAGCGGCAGCGTGGCGAGCGCCGCCAGGGCGGCGCCGGGCAACGCGCGAGGGCCGACGGGCGCGCCGCCCAGCCCGTTCACCGGCAGGTGACCGCCGCCGCCCGGCATCCGGGTCACGATCGGCGCCAGGATCAGCCCGGCCAGCACCAGCGCGGGCAGCGGCCACCACCAGGGCGGGGCGTCGTACCCGGCCGCCTCGGGCAGCGACGTCCACACCCAGTGCTGGAACCGGTGCTGGAGGCCCACGAAGAAGAAGCAGGCCAGCGCGATGGGAACGCCCAGCAGTGCACACAGCGCCAACAGCCGCAGATAGCCGGGGCCGAGCAGGGTGCGCCGCAGGGACTGCTCGGCCCCCGCCGGCACCGCGTTCGCCGGTGCGGGCCCAGAGGTCACGGGTTCTCCTCCGTCCGCCTGCGCAGCGCGCGTTCGCATGTGCGCTTCAGTAAACGGGAGGCGCGGGAGGACCGCACGCGCACGGCCGCGCTCCGGGGGCCGGGCAGTGCGGTCGCGGTGGAGATCCGGTTCACCCGTTCGGCGGACCCGCATGGCCCCGTGCGGCGGCCGCCCCCAGGCTCGGAGTGACCTGTCGGCGCCTCGGGGTGCCGGTGGGCCGAGGCCCGTACGGGGGACACGCAGAAAGGACTCCGCTCATGAGCCAGCACGCCGCACCATCTCCCGGCAGGCCCTCCCAGGGCGCCGACGGCCCGTGGCCCCCGCGGTCGGCGGACCGCACCAGTGGCTGGGTGACCGGCGGGGTCGTCTTCGCGGGCGTACTGCTGCTGCTGAACGGCGCCCTCGCCGTCCTGCAGGGCATCGCGGCCATCGCCGAGGACGACGTGTACGCCCGCGTCGGCAGCTACGTCTACGAACTCAGCCTCACCGGCTGGGGCATCATCCACGTCATCCTGGGCGCCCTGGTGCTCGTCACCGGCTACGGCCTGCTCAAGGACATGGCCTGGGCGCGCTTCGCGGGCATCCTCCTGGCCTCGCTGAGCCTCGTGGCCCAGTTCCTTTTCCTGCCGTACGCACCCGTCTGGGCCGTGATCATGATGGCGATCGACGTGTTCGTGATCTGGGCACTGGCCAGCCGCCAGGACCAGGCGGGCCGGGCGGACCGGGCGGACCGGCGGACCTGAGCGCCGCCCGCCGCCTGCTGTCCGCCGCCCCGCTCAGCGCCTCGGCGCCTCGGCGGCGGTGCAGCCCTCACGCCGGCGCCGCCGCCGTGCCCACGGCGGCGGCGCCCCTTCGCGAGTGACGGGTCGGGGCGGATCCAGCGCACCCATGGGCTCTCCGTACCGGGGGCCGGCGTGTCAACGGCGCCCGCGCGCGGAGCGGCGTCGCTGGGTACCCCGGCCGCCACGGGGACAATCACCGGATACGGAGCGTCGCGAACCGTGTCGCTGTTGGGCCGAACGGGTGACTTGGCGTAAGAATTGGCTGGTGCAGGCAATGAAGGCGAGTGAAATCGGGGGAGCCGGTGAACAGTCACGACGTCACCGATGAGCAGTGGGAAGGGCTCGCCCAGGTCGTTCCGTTGCGCGGGCGCGACGCATGGCCGTCCGCGGTCGGCCACCGGGCGATGCCGGAGGCGGAGACGGAGACGCGCCGTCGTTTCGTCGTCCTGCGGGTCAACGTGTTCGCGGACGCCCGCGAGGTCGCGGAGATCCTGATGGCGGGCATTCCGGTCCTCCTGGACCTGACCAGCGCCGAGACCGACGTCGCCAAGCGGGTCCTGGACTTCAGTACGGGTGTGGTCTTCGGCCTGGCCAGCGGCATGCACCGCGTCGACCGCAACGTCTTCCTGCTCACCCCCGCCGGGACCGAGGTGAACGGGCTGATGGAGAGCGCGGCGGAGGTTCCCGGGATCTGACGGAGCCTGCCGGCCGGCCCTCCGGGGTGTGACGGGCCTTCCGGCGGGCTCCCGGGGGATGACGGGGCCTGCCGGCCCTGACGGCCCCGTCCCCCGATCGTAGGAACGCGGGACGGGCAAAACGGTTCGGCGTCCGGTGGGGTTCTACGGTCCGCACATGGCCGCGTCACCTGCGTCAATGTCACCTGTGTCAATGTCACCTGCGCCGATGGCACCCGTGCCGACGGTGTTGGCCGCGCCCCGCCCGGACCGGCCCCACATCACGGAGCTGAGGCTGCATGCCTTCGCCGGGCACCGGCGCGCCGTGCTGCGGCTCGGGCCGCTCACCGTGCTCGCCGGGCCCAGCGGCTGCGGGAAGACCAGCGCGCTCGCGGCGTACGAGGCACTGGCCCGGCTCGGGGGCGGCGCCGAGCTCGGCGCGGTCTTCCCCGACCCGGTCGCCCGGGTGCCCGAGCGGGCCCGGCCCGACGCCCAGCACCGTCGCGGTTTCCGCATCGGCTGCACGGCCGACGGACCCGCGGGCCCGGTGCACCTGGACGTCGCCGTGCAGGCCGAGCCCGAGCTGCGCATCGTGGGGGAGCGGCTGACGGCGGACGGCGTCGTACTGCTGGAGACCGCCCTGCGCGACCCCGGCCGCCGTGCCGTGCAGGCGGCCTGGCACACGGCCGGGTCGGCGCCCGTGACCCGAGCCCCGCTGCCGGACGACCGGCTCGGCACCCCCCTGCTGCCGCTGCGGGTGGCCGGCAAGACGGACGGGCAGCGCAGGGTACTGGCCGCGGCCGAACAGATGGTGGTCGCGCTGCGTTCCGTCTTCGCCTGCGATCCGCGGCCCGGCCGGATGCGGGAGCCCGTGCCCACCGGCTCCGGGCGCCTGCTCGGGGGCTGCGACAACCTCGCCGACGTGCTGTGGCGCACCCGCGCCGAGTGCGGGAGGCGGCACGCGCAGTTCGTCGGGGCGGTACGCGCCGGATGCGCGGGCCCCGTCGCGGACGTCCTGGCCGAGCCGGCCGTCGGCGGTGCGGTCCGCGCGCTGCTGGACCGGGGCGACGGCACCCGCACCGGCCTCGCCCGGCTCGGCCACGGCGAACTGCGCTACCTCGCCCTCGCGCTGGTGCTGTTCACCGGCCCCGGCGTGCTGGAGGTCGACCCGGCCGGCGAGGTGCCCGCCGCGTTGCAGACGCTCACCGTCCTCGCCGACGGTTTCGACCGCGGCCTGGACGTGCGGCAGCGCGTGGAACTGCTCCGGCTGGCGGCCCGGATGTGCGACCGCGGACACATCCGTCTCGTCGCGGCGGTCGCCGACGCGTCGTGGGTGACCGGGGCGGCCGGTGCCGCCGGTGCCGCCGGGGAGGCGGGCGCGGACAGGGAGCCGGGTGCCGACGGGGCGGACGGCGTCACGGTGGTACACCTGGTCCCGTGACCGATCATCCCGACCTCGCGGCGTTGCAGCGCAGACTGGCCGAGTTCGCCGCCGCACGGAACTGGCAGCCGTACCACACCCCCAAGAACCTCGTCGCCGCACTCAGCGTGGAGGCTTCCGAACTCGTCGAGATCTTCCAGTGGTTGACACCCGAGCAGTCGGCCCGCGTCATGGCCGACCCGGACACCGCACACCGGGTCCGGGACGAGGTCGCCGACGTACTGGCGTATCTGCTCCAGTTCTGCGAGGTGCTCGGTGTCGACCCGCTGGCCGCGCTGGAGGCGAAGATCGAGCGGAACGAGCTCAGGTTCCCCGCGCGGGGCGAGCCGGAGGGCTGAGTGCGGAGGACCGGCAGGGCTGAGCGCGGCAGACCGGCAGGGCTGAGCGCGGAGGGCCGGAGGGCTGAGCGCGGGGGCCTGAGGGCTGAGCGCGCAGGAGTCGCGAACTCCGTTATCACGCTCCGCAGTCAAAGCCGGGCCCGAAATCAACATGGTGTCCGAAGATTTCCGTCTTCCTCTGGCTTTTCGCCCCACATGCCTTCACTCTGGGTAGTGAACAATGGAGTTCGGGCGGACGCGTCGCGGGCGCGTCGGAGACGGACGGGGGCAGTGCATGGACGCTGTGCGGCTCATCGTGGCGAGTGGGCGTGCCCTGGCGGCCGGCGGCGAGGCGCCGGACATCCTGGCCGAGGTGTGGCAGGTGCAGGCCCTGGCACAGGCGATCGGCAGCCGGCTGGCGGTCTTCGGACCACCGGAACTGCGCGGCGAAGCACTGGGACTGGCCGAGCTCGCGGGCCGCGGCTGCGGAGTGCTGCACACCCCGGAGCTGGCCCCCGGTGAGCTGCGCGCCGCCCAGCTCACCGAACTGGGCGACGCCCGCCAGGCATTGATGCGCCTGGGCACCCTGCTCGGCGAGACCGGTATCGCCCTCGTCGGCATCGCCAGCGCCGCGGACGACGAGGCCACGTACTGGCAGTGCATGGAGGCCATCGACGCGGCGGACGAGTCGCGGGACCGCGTCCTGGAGATGCTGCGCAGACTGGCCGACCGGGACGCGGAGTTACCGGAGCGGGAGGCGGGCTAGCCGTGACACCACGAGCCGCCGGCCGGCACCCCCGCTCACCGCAGCGCCCGGGAACGCGCCGGGCCGCCCGGAGCCTGTGCGGCGCGTCCGCGCCGAGCAGGCAGGATGGAGACATGGATCTCCGCATCTTCACCGAGCCCCAGCAGGGGGCCACCTACGACACCTTGCTCACCGTCGCCAAGGCCACCGAGGACCTCGGCTTCGACGCCTTCTTCCGCAGCGACCACTACCTCCGCATGGGCTCCGTCGACGGCCTCCCCGGCCCCACCGACGCCTGGATCACCCTGGCCGGCCTCGCCCGCGAGACCAAGCGCATCCGGCTCGGCACCCTGATGACCGCCGGCACCTTCCGGCTGCCCGGCGTCCTCGCCATCCAGGTCGCACAGGTCGACCAGATGTCCGGCGGCCGCGTCGAGCTGGGCCTCGGCGCCGGCTGGTTCGAGGAGGAGCACAAGGCGTACGGCATCCCCTTCCCGAAGGAGAAGTTCGCCCGCCTGGAGGAGCAGCTGGAGATCGTCACCGGTCTGTGGGCCACGGAGACCGGCAAGACCTTCGACTTCCACGGCAAGTTCTACGACCTCACCGAGTCGCCCGCGCTGCCCAAGCCCGCGCAGGCGAAGGTGCCCGTACTCATCGGCGGCCACGGTGCCACCCGCACCCCGCGCCTGGCAGCCCAGTACGCCGACGAGTTCAACATCCCGTTCGCCTCGGTCGAGGACACCGAGCGCCAGTTCGGCAGGGTGCGGGCCGCCGCCGAGGAGGCCGGCCGCGGGGCCGACGCGCTGACCTACTCCAACGCCCTCGTCGTCTGCGTCGGCAAGGACGACGCCGAGGTGGCCCGCCGGGCCGCCGTGATCGGCCGTGAGGTGGACGAGCTGAAGGCCAACGGCCTGGCGGGCTCCCCGGCGGAGGTCGTCGAGAAGATCGGCCGCTACGCCGAGGCCGGCGCGCAGCGCGTCTACCTCCAGATCCTCGACCTCGACGACCTGGACCACCTGGAGCTGATCTCCTCCCAGGTCCAGTCCCAGCTGGCATGAGACCGCCCGTCCGATAACCGAAGGCGCCGGTCACCCGTCCCGTGCGATGGTATGACCGTCGTCCTGCCGGAGCCCCCAGGATCAACGCCCTGGGGGCTCCCGCGCGTACGGCACCTCGTCAGCGTCCACCGGCCGGAGAGGCCCTCCGCATGTTCCTGACCATCACCACCACCGGTACTCCCGAACACCCCGCGACCGACCTCGGCTTCCTGCTGCACAAGCATCCGGACAAGGCGCAGGCGTTCTCCACCTCCTTCGGTACGGCCCACGTGCTCTACCCCGAGGCGGAGGAGCAGCGCTGCACGGCGGCGCTGCTGCTGGAGGTCGACGCGGTGGCGCTGGTCAGGCGCGGCAAGGGCAAGGGCCGCGGCGGCGCCCCCGACGCGGCACTCGCGCAGTACGTCAACGACCGCCCGTACGCGGCCTCGTCCCTGCTCGCCGTCGCGCTGAGCAACGTCTTCTCCAGCGCGATGCGCGGCGTGTGCACAGCCCGCCCGGAGCGTGCCGCCGAGCCGTTGCCGCTGCGCGTCGAGGTCCCGGCACTGCCCGCTCGCGGCGGCCCCGGCCTCGTACGGCGCCTCTTCGAGCCGCTGGGCTGGACGGTCACCGTCGAGGCCGTCCCGCTGGACACCGAGTTCCCCGAGTGGGGCGACTCGCGCTACGTCCGCCTCGTCCTGGAGTCCGCTGCCCTCACCCTCGCCGAGGCCCTGCGGCACCTGTACGTCCTCCTCCCGGTGCTCGACGACGCCAAGCACTACTGGGTCTCCCCGGACGAGGTCGACAAGCTGCTGCGGGCCGGCGAGGGCTGGCTGCCCGGCCACCCGGAGCACAAGCTGATCACCAGCCGCTACCTGTCCCGCCGCTGGTCCCTGACCCGTGAGGCGATGGACCGGCTGGAGCTGATCCGGCTGGCGGAGAGCGACGACAGCGACGTCGGGGAGATCGACAACGCGGTCGCTCAGGAGGTGGCGCCCGAGGCCGAGGAGAAGCCCACGCCGCTCGCCGTGCACCGTCGCGAGGCGATCCTCACCGCCCTCCGGGACAACGGCGCCGCCCGTGTCCTCGACCTCGGCTGCGGTGAGGGGCACCTGGTGCGGGAGTTGCTGAAGGACCCGCGCTTCACCGAGATCGTCGGCGTGGACGTGTCGGTGCGCGCCCTCACCATCGCCTCCCGGCGGCTCAAACTGGACCGCTTGGGCGAGCGGCAGGCCGCGCGCGTCAGCCTCTTCCAGGGCTCCCTCGCCTACACCGACAAGCGCCTGGGGGGCTACGACGCCGCCGTGCTCAGCGAGGTCATCGAGCACCTCGACCTGCCCAGGCTGCCCGCCCTGGAGTACGCCGTGTTCGGATCGGCCCGCCCGCGCACCGTGGTCGTCACCACGCCGAACGTCGAGTACAACGTGCGCTGGGAGACCCTCCCGGCCGGCCACGTCCGCCATCGCGACCACCGCTTCGAGTGGACGCGCGAGGAGTTCCGCACCTGGGCGGAGACGGTGGCCGAACGGCACGGCTACACCGTGGAGTTCCGCCCCGTCGGCCCCGACGACGCCGAGGTGGGCCCGCCCACCCAGATGGCCGTGTTCACCCAGACCGCGAACGAGAACCAGAAGGAGCCGAAGGCCGCATGAACACCTCCGGCACCTCCGGCACACCCGGCACACCCGGCACACCCGGCACCTCCGGCACCCCTGACACCACCGACACCTCCGGCACACCCGGCATCCCTGACACCTCCGGCACCCCCGTGCGGGCCCGCGCCCTGCCGGTCACCGACCTCTCCCTCGTCGTACTGATCGGCGCCTCCGGTTCCGGCAAGTCCACCTTCGCGCGGCGCCACTTCAAGCCCACCGAGGTCATCTCCTCCGACTTCTGCCGGGGCCTGGTCGCCGA
Organism: Streptomyces sp. NPDC017890; assembly: GCF_044328675.1. Lineage (NCBI taxonomy): Bacteria > Bacillati > Actinomycetota > Actinomycetes > Kitasatosporales > Streptomycetaceae > Streptomyces > Streptomyces sp. NPDC017890. The sequence goes on along the minus strand of NZ_JBIRHU010000004.1, from coordinate 131,467 downwards.
CGACGAGAACGACCAGAGCGCGAGCCGTGACGCCTTCGACGTCCTGCACTACATCGCGGGCAAGCGGCTCGCCGCCGGGCGCCGCACCGTCGTCGACGCGACGAACGTGCAGCAGGACGCCCGGCGTCAGCTGATCGAGCTGGCCAGGAAGCACGACGTGCTGCCCGTCGCCATCGTCCTCGACGTCCCCGAAGAGGTGTGCGCCGAGCGCAACGCCACCCGCACCGACCGGGCCGACATGCCCCGCCGGGTCATCCAGCGCCACACCCGCGAACTCCGCCGCTCCCTGCGCCACCTGGAGCGCGAGGGCTTCCGCAAGGTGCACGTGCTGCGCGGCGTGGCGGAGACCGAGCACGCCACCGTCGTCACCGAGAAGCGCTTCAACGACCTCACCCACCTCACCGGCCCCTTCGACATCGTCGGCGACATCCACGGCTGCGCCGCCGAACTGGAGTCGCTGCTCGGGAAACTGGGCTACACCGACGGCGTCCACCCCGACGGCCGCACCGCCGTCTTCGTCGGCGACCTGGTCGACCGCGGCCCGGACAGCCCCGGCGTACTGCGCCGCGTGATGTCGATGGTGAAGTCGGGCGACGCCCTCTGCGTGCCGGGCAACCACGAGAACAAGTACGGCCGCCACCTCAAGGGCCGCAAGGTGCAGCACACCCACGGACTCGCCGAGACCATCGAGCAGATGGACGGCGAGAGCGAGGAGTTCCGCGCCGAGGTGCGGGAGTTCATCGACGGCCTGGTCAGCCACTACGTCCTCGACGGCGGCAGGCTCGTGGTCTGCCACGCCGGGCTGCCGGAGAAGTACCACGGCCGCACCTCCGGCCGGGTCCGCTCCCACGCCCTGTACGGCGACACCACCGGGGAGACCGACGAGTTCGGCCTGCCCGTGCGCTACCCGTGGGCGGAGGACTACCGGGGCCGCGCCGCCGTCGTCTACGGCCACACCCCGGTCCCCGAGGCCACCTGGCTCAACAACACCATCTGCCTGGACACCGGCGCCGTCTTCGGCGGCAGGCTCACCGCGCTGCGCTGGCCGGAGCGCGAACTGGTCGACGTACCGGCAGAGCGGGTCTGGTACGAGCCGGCCAAGCCGCTGCGCACCGAGGCGCCCGGCGGGCGAGACGGCCGCCCGCTGGACCTGGCCGACGTGCACGGCCGCCGGGTGGTGGAGACCCGGCACGCCGGCCGGATCACCGTGCGCGAGGAGAACGGGGCGGCGGCCCTGGAGGTCATGAGCCGCTTCGCCACCGACCCGCGTCTGCTGCCGTACCTCCCGCCGACCATGGCGCCGACCGCCACCTCGCGGGTGGACGGCTACCTGGAGCACCCGCGGGAGGCCTTCGCGCAGTACGCGGCGGACGGTGTGGAGCGGGTCGTGTGCGAGGAGAAGCACATGGGCTCGCGGGCCGTGGTGCTGGTCTGCCGCGACGCGGAGGCGGCACGTGCCCGTTTCGGTGTCGGGGGCACCTCCCGCTCGAGCGCGGCCGAGAGCGGGGGAGGCCCCACGGGGTCCCTGTACACCCGTACCGGCCGACCGTTCCTCGAGGACGCGACGCTCACCGAGGCGGTTCTCGACCGGCTGCGCACCGCCATCGGCGAGGCCGGCCTGTGGGACGAACTGTCCACCGACTGGCTGCTGCTGGACGCCGAGCTGATGCCCTGGTCCCTGAAGGCCTCGGGCCTCCTGCGCTCCCAGTACGCCGCCGTGGGCGCCGCCTCCGGTGCGGTGTTCCCGGCCGCGCTGGCCGCGCTGGAGGGCGCCGCCGCACGCGGCGTCGGCGTCGCGGACCTCCTCGACCGCCAGCGCGCCCGGGCCGCCGACGCCGCCGCGTTCACGGACGCCTACCGCCGCTACTGCTGGACCACCGACGGCCTGGACGGCGTCCGCATCGCCCCGTTCCAGATCCTGGCCGCCCAGGGCCGCAGCCTGGCCGCACTGCCGCACGACGAGCAGCTCGGCCTCATCGACCGGCTCGTCGAGCACGACGGCAGCGGCCTGCTCGTGACCACCCGGCGGCTGTACGTCGACACCGGCGTCCCCGAGTCGGTGTCGGCGGGCGTCGACTGGTGGCTGGAGATGACCGGCCGCGGCGGCGAGGGCATGGTGGTCAAGCCGGTCGGCGCCGTCGTCCGCGACGCGAAGGGCCGCCTGGTGCAGCCCGGCATCAAGTGCCGCGGCCGCGAGTACCTGCGGATCATCTACGGCCCCGAGTACACGCGTCCGGACAACCTCGCCCGGCTGCGGCAGCGGTTCCTGAACCACAAGCGGTCCTTGGCGATCCGCGAGTACGCCCTCGGCCTGGAGGCCCTGGACCGCCTCGCGGACGGCGAGCCGCTGTGGCGGGTGCACGAGGCGGTGTTCGGCGTGCTGGCGCTGGAGTCGGAGCCGGTGGACCCGCGGCTGTGACCCTGGCCCGGCCCGGCCCGGCCCGGCGCGGACGGCGAGTCGAGTGCGGCCGGGGCCCGGAGCCACGGCCGTCGGCGTTCCACTCCCGCGTCAGCCGCCGGCGTACGGCTTCACAGCGGTGTCCGGAGCCGGGGCCGCGGGACGGTCCCGTGCGGCCGGCCCGCGGGTCAGCAGCAGGAGCGGCTGGGTGAGCAGCGTGGTGGCCAGGGCCATGAAGACCAGGACCGTGTAGAGCGGGGTGCTCAGCAGGCCGGCTTCCAGACCGGCGTTCAGGGCGATCAGCTCGGTGAGGCCCCGGGCGCTGAGCAGCACACCGACGGTGCGCGCGTCGTGCCGGTCCAGCCCGCCGAGCCGGGCCGCCACCGTCCCGCTGCCGATCTTCGTCGCGACCGCCAGCAGCGTCACCACCAGCAGGGCGGCCCAGCCGGTGCCGGTCATGCTGTTCAGGGTCACGGACTGCCCGGAGAGCACGAAGAAGAACGGCAGCAGCAGGGAACCGACCTCGTGCAGGGGCCTCAGCAGGTCCGGGTCAAGCGTGCCGTTCTCCTCGCGCGGCACCACCACGCCGGCGAGCAGCGCCCCGAAGATGACGTGCAGTCCGAGGGAGTGCGTGACCCACGCCGACCCCAGGGCGAAGCCGATGAGCAGCGCCAGCCGTAGCGAGGGCTCCAGACGCGTCCGCCACAGCAGCCGGCGCAGCACCGGCCGGGCCGCCAGCGCCATCACGGTGACGAAGCCGACGGCGAGCGCCACCCGCCACGGCCAGTCGAGCGCCGCCCGGGCGTCACCGGTGTCCAGCAGCGCCGCCGCCAGCACCGTCCAGCACACCGCGTCCAGCACTCCCGCGGCGGAGACCGCCACCACCCCCGGCACCGAACGGGACAGCCCGTTCTCCCGCACGATGGCCGTCAGCACGGGCACCGCCGTTATCGACAGGGCGACGCCCGCGAACACCACCATGGCGGGGGAGAGGTCGCGCGGCATGCCCAGGTCCCGCAACGGGTCACGGAAGACCAGCGCGCAGCCGCTCCCCACGGCCATCGGCACCACGAACGAGGCCAGCGCCACGGTCACCGACGTACGCGCCCGGTCGCCGAGGACCTTCAGGTCCAGCTCGTACCCCACCGCGAACAGGAACACCACCAGGGAGAACTGCGCGAACCCGGTCAGCGCCGGGCCGATCGCCGCCGGGAAGAGGGACTCGTACAGGTCCGGGGCCACGCTGCCCAGCAGGGACGGGCCGAGCGCGATGCCCGTCGTCAGCTGGCCCACGATGTACGGCTGTCTCAGCCGCCGGGCGAGCCGGCCGCCCGCGTGCGCGGCCACCACGATCAGAGCCGACGCACCCACGAAGTGGGCGATCATCGTGTCAGGGCTCAACTGAGTCTCCGCATGCTCGGGTCGGTCGATGTCCGGTCGACAGTCCGGATCGATGGCGGGTCGGTGTCCGGTCGAGGTCCGGTCGAGGTCAACCTGTCCAGGATGGGAGTGGTCCGGCGTCGCATCGAAGGTCGTACACCGGTCTTCGCCAGAGCACGAGGGGCACACGACGGCGGTCGTCTTCATGCAGGGCACGACGGTGCGCGAACCGGGCTTCTCTGCGCTCGCGGGGCGCTTCCCCGCGGAGTGACGCGGCCGGGGGCGGCGGGTAAGCCGTGCACGGGCCCGCGCGAGCGGGGGTGAACAGGCGCCCGAATGGTCAGGATGGAGGCATGGGATTCCAAGTCGACTCCGAAGCCGGGCGGCTCGCCCGCGTCATCCTGCACCGGCCGGATCTCGAGCTCAAAAGGCTCACCCCCAGCAACAAGGACGCCCTTCTCTTCGACGACGTGCTGTGGGTGCGCCGGGCGCGCGCGGAGCACGACGGGTTCGCCGACGTGCTCCGCGACCGCGGGGTCGCCGTGCACCTCTTCGGTGACCTGCTCACCGAGACCCTGGACCTTCCGGCGGCCCGCCGGCTCGTCCTGGACCGGGTCTTCGACGAGAAGGAGTACGGAGTGCTGGCCACGGACCACCTCCGGGCCGCCTTCGAGACCCTGCCCGCCCGCGAGCTCGCCGAGGTCCTGGTCGGCGGCATGACCAAGCGCGAGTTCCTGGACGCGCACCCGGAGCCGACCTCCGTGCGGTTCCACGCCATGGAGCTGGACGACTTCGTGCTCGGACCGCTGCCCAACCACCTTTTCACCCGGGACACCTCGGCCTGGATCTACGACGGCGTCTCCATCAACGCCATGCGCTGGCCCGCCCGGCAGCGCGAGACGGTCCACTTCGAGGCGATCTACCGGCACCACCCGATGTTCCGCGACGAGACGTTCCACCTCTGGTCCGAGGGGCAGGCCGACTACCCCTCCACCATCGAGGGCGGCGACGTCCTCGTCATCGGCAACGGCGCCGTGCTCATCGGCATGAGCGAGCGGACCACGCCCCAGGCCGTCGAGATGCTCGCGTACAAGCTGTTCGCGGCGGGCTCCGCGCGCACCATCGTGGCCCTCGACATGCCCAAGCGGCGGGCCTTCATGCACCTCGACACCGTGATGACGATGGTCGACGGTGACACCTTCACCCAGTACGCCGGGCTCGGCATGCTCCGCTCCTACACCATCGAGCCGGGCGTGGGCGAGAAGGAGCTGAAGGTCACCGACCATCCGCCGGAGCACATGCACCGTGCGATGGCGGCGGCGCTCGGGCTGAACGAGATCCGCGTACTCACGGCGACCCAGGACGTTCACGCCGCCGAACGCGAACAGTGGGACGACGGCTGCAACGTCCTCGCTGTCGAGCCGGGCGTCGTCGTCGCCTACGAACGCAACTCCACCACCAACACCCACCTGCGCAAGCAGGGCCTCGAGGTGATCGAGATCCCGGGCAGCGAGCTGGGCCGGGGCCGGGGCGGACCGCGCTGCATGAGCTGCCCGGTGGAGCGGGGAGCCGTATGAGCCGGGCCGTATAAGAATTCAAAGTCTCGTATACAATTCCACGGAGACCCGTCCCCGTACCCCTGGAGCGCCCTCATGGCGACAGTCCCGACCGCCCTCGCCGGCCGCCACTTCCTCAAGGAGCTCGACTTCACCGCGGAGGAGTTCCGCGGCCTGGTCGAGTTGGCCGCGGAGCTGAAGGCCGCCAAGAAGGCCGGGGCCGAGACACGGTATCTGCGGGGGAAGAACATCGCCCTGATCTTCGAGAAGACGTCGACGCGCACCCGGTGCGCGTTCGAGGTCGCCGCCGCCGACCAGGGCGCGTCGACGACGTACCTGGATCCCGCCGGCTCGCAGATCGGCCACAAGGAGTCCGTGAAGGACACCGCGCGCGTGCTCGGCCGCATGTTCGACGGGATCGAGTACCGGGGCGACAGCCAGCGGAAGGTCGAGGAGCTGGCGGCCTTCGCCGGCGTGCCCGTCTACAACGGCCTGACCGATGACTGGCACCCCACCCAGATGCTCGCCGACGTGCTGACGATGACCGAGCACAGCGACCGGCCCCTGGGTGAGATCGCCTTCGCCTACCTCGGTGACGCCCGCTTCAACATGGGCAACTCCTACCTGGTCACCGGCGCCCTGCTCGGCATGGACGTACGCATCGTCGCCCCGAAGTCCTACTGGCCCGCCCAGGAGGTCGTCGACCGGGCGAAGGAGCTCGCCGGGTCGAGCGGGGCGCGCATCACGCTCACCGAGACCCTGGACGAGGGTGTGCGCGGGGCCGACTTCGTCGTCACGGACGTCTGGGTCTCCATGGGCGAGCCCAAGGAGGTCTGGAACGAGCGGATCAAGTCCCTCGCCCCGTACGCCGTGACCATGGACGTGCTGCGCGCCACCGGCAACCCGGACGTCAAGTTCCTGCACTGCCTGCCCGCCTTCCACGACCTGGGCACCAAGGTCGGCCAGGAGATCTTCGAGGCGCACGGCCTCGACTCCCTGGAGGTCACGGACGAGGTCTTCGAGTCCCCGCACTCGGTCGTCTTCGACGAGGCGGAGAACCGTCTGCACACCATCAAGGCGGTCCTGGTCGCCACCCTGGGCTGACCGGCAAGGACCACCGCCGGGACCAGTCCCGTTATTCTGACCGGCGGCCCCGGAGCCACCCCTTCCGGCGCCGCCGGCCGCGACCACCGTCGCGCCCCCCGCACCACCAGAAACGAGCACCACCCGCAATGCCCGCTTCCCGCGTCAAATCCCCCCACCTCCTCGTCGCCGAGTCCGGCGCCGACCGTGAAGGCCATGGCCTGAAGCGCACGATGGGGCTGTTCCAGCTGGTCTGCTTCGGCGTCGGCGCGATCGTCGGCACCGGCATCTTCGTCGGCCTGTCCGACTCGGTCGCCGAGGCCGGCCCGGCCGTTGTCGTCTCCTTCGTGCTGGCGGCGATCACCTGTGTCTTCACCGCGTTCGCCTTCGCCGAGCTGGGCGGCGCGATCCCGGTCTCCGGCTCCTCGTACTCCTTCGCCTACGCCGGACTCGGCGAGCGGACCGCCTTCCTGGTCGGCTGGTGCCTGCTCCTGGAGTACGGCGTCTCGGTCTCCGCGGTCGCGGTCGGCTGGAGCCAGTACGTCAACGAGCTGCTCGACAGCGTCCTCGGCCTCCAGCTGCCGCACGCGCTCTCCGCGGGCCCCGGCGACGGCGGCGTCCTCAACCTGCCGGCCGTGATCGTCATCGCCCTGGCCTGCGTGCTGCTGGTGCGCGGCGTGCGGGAGAGCGCCCGGGCCACCGCGGCGATGGCCGTCCTCAAGCTGGCCGTTCTCGTCGCCTTCTGCGCCGTCGGCTTCTACGCCTTCCAGGACGGCAACCTCACCCCGTTCTCCCCGGCCGGCCTCGGCGGCATCGGCGCCGGCACCACGGCCGCCTTCTTCTCGTACATCGGCTTCGACGCGATCACCACGGCCGGCGAGGAGGCCAAGAACCCGCGCCGGGACATCCCCATCGCGATCCTGGTCTGCATCGGCCTGGTCACCCTGCTCTACTGCGCGGTCGCCGTCGCCGCGATCGGCGCCATCGGCGGCGACGCGGTCGGCGACCGGCCCGCCGCGCTGTCGTACGTCGTCAACGAGGTCACCGGCTCCACGATCGGCGGCGGTGTCGTCGCGTTCGGAGCGGTCGTGGCCATCGCCTCGGTGGTCCTCGCCGTGATGTACGGCCAGACCCGCATCCTCATGTCGATGTCCCGCGACGGACTGATCCCGCGGGTCTTCGAGAAGGTCTCGCCGCGTACGGCGACCCCCGTCGCCGGCACGCTGATCGTCGGCGCGGTCTTCGCACTGCCGGCCGCCTTCGCCCCCCTGGACGCGGTGGTCAACCTGTGCACCATCGGAACCCTCGCGACCATGGCCGCCGTCAACGTCGCCGTGATCGCGCTGCGCCGCCGCGAGCCGGGCCTCGCCCGCACCTTCCGCGTGCCGCTGTACCCGGTGACGCCGCTGCTCGGGGTGGGTTTCTGCCTGTACCTGATCTACGAGACGGGCGCGGCGACCTGGCTGCAGTTCGCGGTGTTCCTCGCGGTGGGCCTGCTGGTGTACGCGGCCTACGGGCGCCGGCACTCCCGCCTCGCCCAGGCCGGGGCGGAGGTCACGGCGAAGGGCGACGCTGAGCGGGTACCGCAGGGAGCCTGAACCAGACCGCCTTGCCGGACCCGGTGGGCCGGTGACCGCAGGACGAGCTCAGGGCGCGGATCAGCAGCAGACCGCGCCCGTGCTCCTGCCAGGGGTCGGGCGGCTCCACACCGGGACGGGTGAGGTCACCGGGCGGTTCCGGGTCCGGGTCGTGCACCTCGACCTGGCAGCCGGTCGCCATCAGCTCCACCACCAGCTCGATCGGCGATCCGCCGGAGGTGTGCTCGACGGCGTTGGCGACCAGCTCCGCCGTGAGCAGTTCCGCCGTGTCGCCGTCGGCCGTGTGCTCCAGTTCGGCCAGTGCCGTTCGGACCAGGGCACGGGCCACCGGCACGGCCGCGGCGGAGTGCGGCAGTGCGATGCGCCAGGAGGCGGGGGCTGAGGGGTGATCGTGCACGGCTGGGTCCGTTTCGTGGAGCAGGCGGTCCTGTCCGGCTTTCAACCTTATGAATGGTACGGCGCCGCCCGGCAGAGCCGTTCGACGGGCGCCGCCCGGGACCTTCGGCCCGATGCCGGGCATGTTGTCGCGCACCCGTGACGACAGTCACGAAGCGGTGATAGCTTCGCATGTCATGAGTCCCTTCACCGGCTCCGCCGCCCCCACCCCCGAGTGGCGGCACCTGCGCGTCGATCTCACCGACGGCGTCGCCACCGTCACCCTCGCCCGGCCCGACAAGCTCAACGCGCTGACCTTCGAGACCTACGCCGACCTGCGCGACCTGCTCGCGGAGCTGTCCCGGGAGCGGTCCGTGCGGGCCCTCGTGCTGACCGGCGAGGGGCGCGGCTTCTGCTCGGGCGGCGACGTCGACGAGATCATCGGCGCGACCCTGTCCATGGACACCGCCCGACTGCTGGACTTCAACCGGATGACCGGCCAGGTGGTGCGGGCCGTACGGGAGTGCCCCTTCCCGGTGGTCGCCGCCCTGCACGGCGTCGCGGCCGGGGCGGGCGCGGTCCTCGCCCTGGCCGCCGACTTCCGCGTCGCCGACCCGTCCGCCCGCTTCGTCTTCCTCTTCACCCGCGTCGGCCTCTCCGGCGGCGACATGGGCGCCGCCTACCTGCTGCCCCGCGTCGTCGGCCTCGGCCACGCCACCCGGCTGCTGATGCTCGGCGAACCGGTCCGGGCGCCCGAGGCCGAGCGGATCGGCCTGATCAGCGAGCTGACCGACGAGGGCCGCGCCGACGAGGCCGCCAGGTCACTCGCCCGCCGCCTCGCCGACGGCCCGGCACTCGCGTACGCCCAGACCAAGGCCCTCCTCACGGCGGAGCTGGACATGCCGCTCGCGGCAGCGGTGGAGCTGGACGCCTCGACCCAGGCGCTCCTGATGAACGGGGAGGACTACGCCGAGTTCCACGCGTCCTTCACGGAGAAGCGCCCCCCGAAGTGGCGAGGGAGGTAGGGGCATGCCCGCGGCGCGGGGGAGCGTGCCGGCCTCGGGGGCGCGGGGCCGTGTCGATCAGCGGCCGGGCCGCGGGGCGCGGGCGGCCACGACGGCGCCGCGGCCGCCCGCGACGACGAGGAGCCGCCCCCTGCACGCGGCGATCATCGGCGGCGGCCCCGGCGGCCTCTACACCGCCGCCCTCCTCAAACGCCTCGCCCCCGACCGCCAGGTCACCGTCTGGGAACGCAACGCCCCCGACGACACCTTCGGCTTCGGCGTGGTCCTCTCCGACGAGACCCTCGGCGGCATCGAACACGCCGATCCGGTCGTCCACGAGGCGCTCCAGGCCGACTTCGTCCGCTGGGACGACATCGACATCGTCCACCGGGGCACCCGCCACACCTCCTCGGGGCACCGCTTCGCCGCCCTCGGCCGCCGCCGCCTCCTGGAGATCCTGCACGACCGCTGCCACGCCCTCGGCGTCCGACTGCGCTTCGGTACCGAGGCCCCGGACCCGGCCCGGCTCTCGGAGACGTACGACCTCGTCGTCGCCGCCGACGGGGTGCACAGCACCACCCGCGACACCTACCGCGACGTGTTCCGCCCCCACCTCACCGCCCACCGCTGCCGCTACATCTGGCTGGCCGCCGACTTCGCCTTCGACGCCTTCCGCTTCGAGATCGTCGAGACCGAGCACGGCGTGATGCAGCTGCACGGCTATCCGTACGCCCGCCCGTCACCCGACCGCCACCCCTCGACGAGGCCCTCCGGGCCGCAGAACCGATCCGCCTCCACCGTCATCGTCGAGATGCGCGAGGAGGTCTGGCGGGCGGCCGGCTTCGACGAGCTGGACGAAGCCGAGTCCACCGCCCGCTGCGCCGAGATCTTCACCGACGCCCTCGGCGGCCGGCCGCTGCGGTCCAACAAGTCGGCGTGGACCACCTTCCGCACGGTCGTCAACGAACGCTGGTCGCACGGCAACGTCGTACTCCTCGGCGACGCCGCCCACACCGCCCACTTCTCCATCGGCTCCGGCACCAAGCTCGCCGTCGAGGACGCCCTCGCGCTCGCCGCCTGCCTGGAGGAACAGCCCACCCTCGAACAGGCGCTGACCGCCTACGAGGAGGAGCGGCGCCCCGTCGTCGCCTCCACCCAGCGGGCGGCCCGGGCCAGCCTGGAGTGGTTCGAGGACCTGTCCCGGTACCTCGACCAGCCGCCCCGCCGTTTCGCCTTCAACCTGCTCACCCGCAGCCGCCGCGTCACCCACGGCAACCTGCGGCTGCGCGACGCCCGCTTCACCGGATCCGTCGAGCGCGAGTTCGGCTGCCCGCCCGGCACGCCCCCGATGTTCACCCCGTTCCGGCTGCGCGGCCTGACCGTGCGCAACCGCGTCGTCGTCTCCCCGATGGACATGTACTCGGCCACCGACGGCGTTCCCGGCGACTTCCACCTGGTCCACCTGGGAGCCAGGGCGCTCGGCGGCGCCGGACTCGTGATGACCGAGATGGTCTGCGTCAGCGAGGAGGGCCGCATCACCCCCGGCTGCGCCGGCCTGTACACCGACCGTCAGTGCCAGGCGTGGCGGCGGATCACGGACTTCGTGCACGAGCGGGCGCCCGGTACCGCGATCGGCGTGCAGCTCGGGCACAGCGGACGCAAGGGCTCGACCCGGCTGATGTGGGAGGGCATCGACGAACCGCTCCCCGAGGGCAACTGGCCCCTGGTCGCCCCCTCTCCGCTGCCCTACGGCCCGGGCAGCCGGACACCGCGCGAGCTGACCCGGGACGGGATGGCGGACGTCCGGGAGCAGTTCGCGGCCGCCGCCGCGCGGGCCGCCCGGGCCGGTTTCGACCTGCTCGAACTGCACTGCGCCCACGGCTACCTGCTCTCCGGCTTCCTCTCCCCGCTCACCAACCACCGCACCGATGCCTACGGCGGCTCACTGGACAACCGGCTCCGCTTCCCGCTGGAGGTCTTCGACGCCGTACGCGCCGTCTGGCCCCCACAGCGGCCCATGACCGTCCGGGTCTCCGCGACCGACTGGGCCGAGGGCGGTACGAGCGGCGAGGAGGCCGTGGCGATCGCCCGGGCCTTCGCGGCGCACGGCGCCGACGCCATCGACGTCTCCACGGGGCAGGTCGTGGCCGACGAGCGGCCACAGTACGGGCGGTCGTACCAGACGCCGTACGCGGACCGCATCCGGCACGAGGCGGGCGTCCCGGTGATCGCCGTCGGCGCGATCTCCTCCTGGGACGACGTCAACTCGCTCGTCCTGGCCGGCCGCGCCGACCTGTGCGCCCTCGCCCGCCCCCACCTGTACGACCCGCACTGGACGCTGCACGCGGCGGCCGAGCAGGGCTACGAGGGACCGGGTGCCGTATGGCCGACGCCGTACCGGGCGGGCAGCCGGCGTCCGGTGACCGGACGCACCGACGCCCCCAAGCCCAGGCTCACGCTGCACGCCCGGCGTCAGGACGCGGCGGCCGGCGTGGCGCCCGACGCGGCGTCCGAGGTGTAGCCCCACGTCGCGCACATCGGGCGCAGCCGTTCGGGAATCTCGTCCTGCGCCGGCAGCGCGCGCCCGGGCTGCACGGTGCCGGTGCGGATGTTGTCGCGCCAGTCACCGAGCCCCCTGACCAGTTCACGGCCGCTCTTCCTGCCGTAGTTCAGCATGGCCGGCGCGTAGTCGACGCCGAGGAACGCGCACAGGCGGCGCATCTCCCGCTCGGGGTCGGCGGTGATGTCCTCGTAGCGCACGGTGAAGCCTTCGGTGTCGGCGGCGCGGGCCTCCTCGACGGCCGTCATGTAGCGCAGTACGTCGGTGACGGCCTTGTCGTACGGCCGCTTGACGGGGTCGCTCTCGTGCCAGGAACGCGCGACCGACTCCGGGTGACGCAGCAGGAAGACGAAGCGCGCGTCGGGCCAGCAGTCCTTCAGACGCCGGTACATGTACGCGTTGGCCGGGGTCTTCTCGACGATGAAGTCCTTGCCGGCCTTGACCAGTTCACGGTGCATGACGCGGTCCCAGAGCAGGTGCTCCAGGTCGCCGCGGGCCAGGCCGAGGGCGCTCATGGCGTGCTCGGAGTGCCAGTTGTCGCAGATGACGTCCACCCGTCCGAGGTGCAGCTCGTGCGCGGTGTGCAGCCGCGGGTGGGCGCCCAGCATCATGCGCAGCAGGGTGGAGCCGGAGCGGATGGACGAGATGACGAAGACGGGCCGCCTCAGCAGCCGGTCGGTCGCCAGCTCCTCGGCCGACGGACACCGGTAGGCGGCCGCGGGCCGCTCCGCGGGTTTCGGCACGGCGGAGGTCTTCCCCTTCGCCGCCCGGGGAGCTCTCCGTACCTGGAGGCCGGTGGTGACGGTGAGGGCCCGGTTCAAGTGACGCGCGAGACTCATGCGTCCGCACGGTAGGCGGGAAACCTGAGAAGAGGGTCTGAGAAGGCTGAGGGTTCCCTCATCGTGGAGAGGTGTGGCGCGAGTCACCGGCCCGGGGTGGGGGTGCTCCCGGCGTCGCGTAGACCGCGCCCGCGTCGCGCAGCCTCTCGTGCAGGGCCCGGAAGACGGCCGCCGAGCGCGTACCGGGCCAGTCCTCGGGCAGCAGCCGGGCGGGCAGCCCGGGGTCGGCGTAGGGCAGGTGGCGCCAGGAGTCCAGGGCGAGGAGGTAGTCGCGGTAGGCCTCCTCGGGCGGGGTGTCCGCCCGGCGCTCCCAGTCGCGCAGCACGCGCGCGTGGCGGTCGAGGAACGCCTCGTGCTCCTCGGCGATCGCGGCCAGGTCCCACCAGCGCCCCGCGGCCTCGGCGGTCGGCGTGAAGCCCAGGTGCTCACCGCGGAAGAAGTCCACGTAGGAGTCGAGACCCAGGCGGCCCAGCGCGTGCCGGGTCTCCTCGTACAGGCGGGCCGGGGCGATCCACACACCGGGAGCGGCGGTGCCGAAGCCGAGTCCGGCCAGGCGGGAACGGAGCACGTGCCGCTTCTGCCGCTCCGACTCCGGCACGGAGAACACGGCGAGCACCCAGCCCTCGTCCTCGTAGGGCGCCGCGGCGTAGATGCGCCGGTCTCCGTCGTCCAGCAGCCGACGGGCCTCGGCGGAGAGTTCGTAACCGGCCGCGCCCCGGGCGGTGCGGGCGGGCAGCAGCAGGCCGCGCCGCTTCAGCCGAGACACCGACGAGCGGACGGAAGGGGCGTCCACCCCGACCGCGGCGAGCAGCCGGATCAGCTCCGCGACGGGCAGCGGGCCCGGCGCGAAGCGGCCGTACGCGCCGTAGAGCGTGACGATCAGGGATCTCGGGGCGTGCTGCGCGTGCTGGTCGGACACGTTGATCATCTTAGGTTGTCGTCATCCCGCACGGCCGCCACGGGCGTCGTGCCCGGGGGCGGCCAGGAGCCGGTAGCGCTGGAGCTTGCCGGTCGCGGTGCGCGGCAGCGCGTCCGGGAAGACGAACTCGCGCGGGCACTTGTACGGCGCCAGCTCGGCCGTGAGGAACGCGCGCAACGCGTCCGGGTCCCGCTCGGCGCCCTCCCTCAGTACGGCATGGGCCACCACGACCTGCCCCCGGTCCGGGTCGGGCCGGCCCACCACCGCCGCCTCCACCACGTCCGGATGCCGCAGCAGCGCGTCCTCCACCTCCGGCCCGGCGATGTTGTACCCGGCGGAGATGATCATGTCGTCGGCGCGCGCCACATAGCGGAAGTAGCCGTCGGGTTCGCGTACGTACGTGTCGCCGGTGATGTTCCAGCCGTCGCGCACGTACTCCCGCTGCCGCGGATCGGCGAGGTACCGGCAGCCCACCGGCCCCCGCACCGCGAGCAGTCCGGGTTCGCCGTCCGGCACGGGCGCACCGTGCTCGTCCTGCACGCGCGCCTGCCATCCCGGCACCGGCACACCCGTCGTACCCGGCCTGGAGTCCTCGTCCGCCGCGGAGACGAAGATGTGCAGCAGCTCGGTGGCGCCGATGCCGTTGATGAGGCGCAGGCCGGTCCGCTCCTGCCAGGCCCGCCAGGTGGCCGCCGGCAGGTTCTCGCCCGCCGAGACGCAGCGCCGCAGACACGTGACGTCGTACGCGTCCAGCTCGTCGAGCATCGCCCGGTACGCGGTCGGCGCGGTGAACAGCACCGACACCCGGTGCTCGGCGACGGCGGGCAGCAGCTGCCTGGGGCCCGCCTGTTCGAGGAGCAGCGCGCTCGCCCCGGCCCGCATCGGGAAGATCACCAGCCCGCCGAGCCCGAAGGTGAAACCGAGCGGGGGGCTGCCCGCGAAGACGTCGTCCGCGCGCGGTTTGAGGACGTGCCGGGAGAAGGTGTCGGCGATCGCCAGCACGTCACGGTGGAAGTGCACGCAGCCCTTGGGGCGCCCCGTGGTGCCCGAGGTGAAGGCGATCAGCGCCACGTCGTCGGCCGCGGTGTCCACGGCCGGGTACGGCACGGCGGGCGCCCCACCGGGCTCCGTACCGGCCTTCGTGCCGGCCTCTGTACGTGTCTCCCCGCCACCCTCCGCGCCCGCCTCCCTGCGTGCCTCCGCGCCCGCCCCCGTACGGGTCAGCAGGTCGTCGGGCGCGTCCCCGCCGTACGTCGTGATGCGCAGCCCCGGGATCTCCGCCTCGGCGAGGTCGTCGACGGCCCGGACGTCGCACAGGGCGTACCGCACCCGGGCGATCTCGCAGACGGCGCGCAGCTCGTGCGGCCGC
The DNA here is from genome assembly GCF_044328675.1 of Streptomyces sp. NPDC017890. Taxonomy (NCBI): domain Bacteria; kingdom Bacillati; phylum Actinomycetota; class Actinomycetes; order Kitasatosporales; family Streptomycetaceae; genus Streptomyces; species Streptomyces sp. NPDC017890. Next base: position 116,386 of record NZ_JBIRHU010000004.1, on the reverse strand, counting down.
TGCTGGGCCAGCACGGTCACCGCCACCGCGCCCGCCTTCAGCACCGCCAGCCAGCAGGCGGCCAGCCACGGGGTGGTGGGGCCGCGCAGCAGCACCCGGTTGCCCGGGACGACACCGAGGTCGCCGGTGAGGAGGTGGGCGAGCCGGTCGACGCGGGCCCGCAGCTGTCCGTAGGTCCAGCGGTCCCCGGACGCGGTGCGGAAGACCGGGCGGTCGTCGGGCGGGCCGGTGAGCAGCTCCGCGGCACAGTTCAGCCGGGCGGGGTAGCGCAGTTCCGGCAGGTCGAAGCGGAGCTCGGGCCACTGGTCCGCGGGAGGCAGCTGCTCGCGCGCGAAGGTGTCGACGTGCGCCGAGCGGTGCGGACCTGCGCGGTGCGTGACTGCCATGGCGGTTCGCCCCCTGCGTCGTGGTGGGCTCGCGCCACGAGCGTAACGCGTTGGTGACGACAGTCAACGGTCCGCGATAACCTCGGATGTGGCCGCCCACGGGGCAGGGGAGCAGGGGAAGGGACCGGCGATGACCGCATTCTCGCTCGAACCGGCACGACTCGCCTGGTGCGCCGAGCTGCGCGCCCTGGCCGCCGAACGGCTGCGGCCCCTGGCCGAGAAGGGCGACCCGGGCCGCGTCAACCGCGCCCTCGTCGCCGAACTCGGCGCCCTCGGTCTGCTGTCCCGCCTGTTCACCTCCGGTGCGTTCGACCTGTGCCTGATGCGCGAGTCCCTCGCCCACGCCTGCACGGAGGCGGAGACCGCCCTCGCCCTCCAGGGCCTCGGCGCCCACCCGGTGCACGCCCACGGCACCGAGGCCCAGCGCGCCCGCTGGCTGCCCCGCGTGAGCGACGGCAGCGCGGTGGCCGCCTTCGCCCTCAGCGAGCCCGACGCCGGCTCGGACGCGGCGGCGCTCACGCTGGCCGCCCGCCCGGACGCGCGGCCGGGCACGCCCTCCGGCGGCCGCTCCGGCTGGCGGCTCACCGGCGAGAAGTGCTGGATCTCCAACGCCCCCGAGGCCGACTTCTACACCGTCTTCGCCCGCACCACCCCCGGCGCCGGCGCCCGAGGCGTCACCGCCTTCCTCGTCCCCGCCGACCGTCCCGGCCTCACCGGCACGCCCCTCGACATGCTCTCCCCGCATCCCGTCGGCACCCTCGCCTTCGACGCCGTGCCCGTCACCGGGGACGACGTGCTCGGCGAGCCGGACCGAGGGTTCCGGGTCGCCATGGACACCCTCAACCTGTTCCGCCCCAGCGTCGGCGCCTTCGCCGTCGGCATGGCGCAGGCCGCCCTGGACGCCACCCTCGCGCACACCGCCGCCCGCGACGCCTTCGGCGGCAAGCTGCGAGACCTCCAGACCGTCGCCCACCAGGTCGCCGAGATGTCCCTGCGCACCGAGGCGGCCCGCCTGATGGTGTACGCGGCGGCCACGGCGTACGACGAGGGCGCACCGGACGTCCCGCGGCGCGCCGCGATGGCGAAACTCCTCGCCACCGAGACCGCCCAGTACGTCGTCGACAAGGCCGTCCAGCTGCACGGCGCCCGCGCCCTGCGCCGCGGCCACCTCCTCGAACACCTCTACCGCGACGTGCGCGCCCCCCGCGTCTACGAGGGCGCGAGCGAGGTCCAGCGCGGCATCATCGCCAAGGAGCTGTACCGAGCGCTGGACGCGACGACCGAGGAGGCCGGGTCATGACCGCCGAGCGGGTGAACCCGCCCGGACTCTCCCCACCCACCGGCTTCTCCCACGCCGTCGTCGCCACCGGCACCCGCGTCGTGTTCCTGGCCGGCCAGACCGCCCTCGACACCGACGGCAAGGTCACCGGCGACACCCTCCCCGCCCAGTTCGAGCTGGCGCTCACCAACCTCCTGACCGCCCTGCGCGCCGCCGGCGGCACCCCCGCCGACCTCGCCCGCGTCACCGTCTACGCCACGGACGTCGCCGCCTACCGCACCCACGCCGCCGACCTCGGCCGCACCTGGCGCGAACTGGCCGGCCGCGACTACCCGGCGATGGCGGTCGTGGAGGTCGTACGCCTGTGGGACGAGCGGGCGTTGGTGGAACTGGACGGGTTCGCCGTACTGCCGTAGCGGCGCCGCGGCCCTTAGCATTCCGGTATGCCGGACATCGAACTGAGCGCGGGAACCATCGAGTACGAGGACACCGGCGGCGACGGCCCGGTCGTCGTCCTCCTCCACGGCCTGGTGCACGACGCGACCGTCTGGCGCAAGGTCGTCGCCGACCTGCGCACCGACCACCGGGTGATCGCGCCGACCCTGCCCTACGGGGCCCACCGCCGGCCGATGTCCCGGCCGCCCACCCCGGACCTCGTCAACGAGCTGATCGCGGAGTTCCTCGACCGCCTCGACCTCACGGACGTCACCCTGGTCGAGAACGACTGCGGACGGGCCCAGACGGTGGCGGCCCGGCACCCGGAGCGCCTCGCGCGGCTGGCGCTCGTCGCGTGCGAGGCGTTCGACAACTACCCGCCGGGACTGCCCGGAAAGCTGATCGGCGTGGCCTGCCGGATACCCGGCGGCGTGTCCCTGCTGGTCCGCACCCTGGGGCTGAAACCGCTGCGCCGGCTGCCCGTCGGCATCGGCGCGCTCACCAAGCGGCCCGTGCCGGACGCGGTCGTCGACGGCTGGCTGCGCCCGTTGCGCACCGACCCGGCGATCCGGCGCGACTTCCGGTACTACGGCACCCACGTCCGCCGCGGTGAACTGCTCGAGGCCGCCCAGGGGTTGCGGAGGTTCGACCGGCCCGCGCTCGTCGTCTGGGCGACCGAGGACCTGATGATGCCCCGCGCCCACGGCCGACGCCTGGCAGAACTCCTCCCGCAGGGGCGGCTGGTGGAGGTCGAGGACGCCCGGACGCTGATCCCCGAGGACCAGCCGGAGCTGCTCGCCTCGCTGCTGCGGGAGTTCATCGCCGAGAAGGGGTGAGTACCGCCGGCATGGAGTGAGTACCGCCGGAAAGGGACAGGCCTGGCCTGACAGCAAATCAGGCGGCCACCGCCAGGTGCCCGGCGGTAACCCGGCGCGGCGCGACGACCCGGCCGTCGGGCAGCAGCTCACCGGTGTCGTCGAAGACGATCCTGCCGTCGCACAGCAGGCTCCACCCCTGTCCGGGGTGGGCGGCGACGATGTGCGGGACGACGGACCGCGCGGCGGCAAAGCCGGCTGCCGCGGAGTCGGCCGCGGGGCAGGAAGGCCGGTGGGTACACATGGCGCACCTCCACGTCGGGAGACCGTCCCGTCGTCGGGACCGTCGCATGAACAGACCGTGCGCCCGACGGGAAGTCATCGCCAAGACCCCGGCGGCAAGCGTGACAGCACCCGGACAACCCGGCGACGGTTCCACGACGGCCGACGCGGAACCGGCACCATCGACGAGGCCCCAGGCCGCCGCCGACGCGGACTCGCCACCGAAGGGGTGACGGTCACCGCCGCCGGACGGTCCGCCCGGTACCAGTGGAACCCTTGTCTCCGACCGACCGGGAGGTTCCTCATGCCCGCACGACCCGCACGATGCGCAGCCCTCGCCACGGCCGCCGGCGCCGCCCTGCTCCTGCTGGCCGCCCCCGCCGCGACCGCGGCCCCCGACGACGCCCGCCACGTCACGGAGTCACTGACGGTGGATCCGACCGGCCGCATCGCCGCGGACGGCACCGTCACCCTCTCCGGGACCTACCGCTGCACCGCCGCGACCGGCCTGGTCTTCGTCGGCTCCTCCGTCAGCCAGGGCGACTCGTCCGTCCGGTACGGCATCGGCGGGAGCCTCGCGGTGTGCGACGGCCAGGAGCACCGCTGGGTCAATACGGACACGACCTCCGCGAACGCCCTGAAGCCCGGCGCGGCCTACGCCGAGGCCACTCTTCTGGAACTGCGGTCCATGGGCGGTCTGCCGCTCCCGATCTTCCGCGCGCGTCAGGGCCAGAACGTGACGCTGGTCGAGGGCTGACCCCGCGCCGGCACGGCCTTGTGACGCGTCGCCCGGTCCGTCATCCGGTCAGATCCGCTTCCGGGGCCCGGGGCCCGGCCGGGACGGGCGCTGGGGATGCCGCCGCTGCTGGGGAAGGGGCAACGGGTCCGAGGCCGCCGCGGCCGCCACCCCGTCGCCCGGAGGAGGCGTGGCGCGTTGCCGGTGCCGCGGCACCGCCCGCCGGGGCGGACGGGTGAGCGTGATCTGGCGGACGATCTGCTGGAAGCAGACCAGCGAGGCCAGCCCCGGCAGGGCCGCGGCCGCACCGTCGCTGAGGGTCCTGGGCGCCTGGGCGATGCACAGCATCATCGCGATGCCCGAGAACAGCAGCACCACGGCCCAGGAGTGCACCGCGCGGCGTTGGTGCAGCGCGGACCGCAGGACGGCCAGTGACGCCACCAGCCAGGGCCCGTAGACCAGCAGCGGCCACCACGACACGACGCTGCCACGGGTGCGGGTCGCGGCCGCCATGCGCAGCGGTTCGTAGGCCACCATGCCGCCGAACAGGCTCACGGAGGCCGCGATGACCGCGGCGAGCGCCGCGACGAAGAGGCTCGCGGCGCGCAGCCGGCTCACCTTCGGCTTGCGGACCTTGCGGTGACTGGCGGGGGTCTCTCTCAACGGTGGCAGTTCCGCTGTGATTTCCTGCAGATTGCTCAGCGGCGTGCCCGGCGCGGGAGCGATCGCCGACGTGTCCGTCGTCCCGTGCGGGGTGATGGGCTGCTGTCCCATCGCGTCCTGGAGCAGGAAAGCGAGCTCTTCGGCCGGGTCCCAGTTGGGTTCCGGCGGGACGAGGGTTTCCTGGAAGTCATGCTGCCGGGCTTCCTCCGGCGCTCGGTGCCGGCCGCCGCCGCCGCTCGAACGGAACGGGCCCTCGCCGTAGGGCGTTTGCTGATGAGTCTGTTCCTCGTACACGACGCGCGGGTCACTCCGCCCGGGTGTACGTGAGGGACCCCTGGGACCGGCCCCACCGCTCGGCGAGGCCGCTCTCCAGCTCGGTCATGACGTCCAGGAAGCGTTGCAGCACGGGCTCGGTCACCCGGAGTGGGACGGGGAGCCCGCCTCTGGTCAGAGTTCCGTTGCTCGGTGACGGACAGTGGTTTCTGCCAGGCCTGTAGATGTACGGGCCAAGCGTCACCAATTCCCCGTTTTCCTCGCTCATATCCGAAGTAACGTCCACTCACTCCGTCGGATGCGCGGCAATCGAGTGAACGATTTCTCTGATACTTACCCAATCCCGAATTCACATCGGTTCGACATGAATCATCACGTACGAAGTATGAAGAATGTGAATCGGATCTACGGACCCGGCGGCTACGGCCGGTCGGCTTCGGGGGTGTCGCCGGGGCCGGGCGTCCTGCCGTCGGGTCGGTGTTCGAGCCGCTGTCGCAGTGTCGCGGCGAAATCCTCGGCCATCGACAGGCGGGCGCGCAGCGTCTCGCAGCGTGCGTCGGCCACCTCCCGGTAGGAATCCAGCCGCTCCCGCAGCCTCTCCCGCTCCTCGCCGGTGAGGGCGCCGCCGACCGCGGCGAGCCGGTCTGTGATCTCCAGCAGGTCGCGCATCTCCTCCAGGGAGAAGTCGAGCGGCTTCATGCGGCGGATCACCATCAGCCGGTCGACGTCCGCCGCCGTGTACAGCCGGAAGCCGCCCTTGCTGCGGGCCGAGGGAATAACCAGGCTGACTTCCTCGTAGTGCCGGATGGTGCGCAACGACAAACCGGTTCGCTCGGCCACCTCGCCGATCTGCATCTGCCGGTCTTCCGCCATCGCTGAGCCATCTCCCTCTGTCGTCCGCCTGATTCCGAAACAGTGACGTGCGTCAGTCCAGGCGCGAACATGCACAGGAACCCCTGTGCTGCTTACCTGCGCTCACAAGCCGCGACTCACACTCTGCTCTTACGTCAGGGTAGAGTCGCGGACGTGCTCGTCCCCGCCTGTCAGTGCACGGCAAGGGCGCAGTCGCCACAGCGCACGCCTCGACGGAGCCTGTGACGGCACCGAAGACTTCCCGGGCAATGATGCCTGACCGGCGGCCACCGGGTCGCCGCCCTGTCCGGCAGGGCCCCCGCGGAGGCGGCCGGGCCGCCGGGGATTCCGCGCCTTCGCGGAGCCACGTACGCCCCCGCGCGTGTGTCCAGCGGCCATGGACGCGTGCGCCTGAACAGGAACGGTCGCATGTCCTCACCGCTGCCCGCAGCTCCCAGGTTCCGCATGTCCAAGCCCGACTGGCTCGCCTCCCCGAAGGTCCTGCGCACCGAGGTGCTGGCCGGTCTGGTCGTGGCCCTCGCGCTCATCCCCGAGGCGATCTCCTTCTCGATCATCGCGGGCGTCGACCCCCGCATCGGACTGTTCGCCTCCTTCACCATGGCGGTCGTCATCTCGGTCGTCGGCGGACGCAAGGCGATGATCTCCGCCGCCACCGGCGCGGTCGCCCTGGTCATCGCGCCGCTGAACCGCGAGCACGGACTGGGCTACCTGGTCGCCGCCGTCATCCTGGCCGGTGTCTTCCAGGTGATCCTCGGCACGCTCGGGGTGGCCAAGCTGATGCGGTTCGTGCCCCGCTCGGTGATGGTCGGCTTCGTCAACGCCCTGGCCGTCATGATCTTCATGGCCCAGGTGCCGGAGATGCACGACGTCCCCTGGGCCGTCTACCCGCTCATCGTCGGCGGACTGGCCCTCATGGTGTTCTTCCCGAAGGTCACCAAGGTGGTCCCGGCGCCGCTGGTCTCCATCGTCGTGCTGACCGTGATCACCGTCGCGGCCGGCATCGCGGTCCCCACGGTGGGTGACAAGGGTGAGCTGCCGTCGTCCCTGCCCGTTCCCGGGCTGCCGGACGTCCCCTTCACCATGGACACCCTGACCACCGTCGCGCCCTACGCCCTCGCCATGGCGCTGGTCGGCCTGATGGAGTCCCTGATGACGGCCAAGCTCGTGGACGACCTCACCGACACGCGCTCCAACAAGACCCGGGAGTCCGTCGGCCAGGGTGTCGCCAACATCGTCACCGGGTTCTTCGGGGGCATGGGCGGCTGCGCCATGATCGGCCAGACCATGATCAACGTGAAGGTGTCCGGCGCCCGTACCCGCCTGTCCACCTTCCTGGCCGGCTCCTTCCTCATGGTGCTGTGCATCGTCTTCGGCCCGGTCGTCTCCGACATCCCCATGGCCGCACTCGTCGCCGTCATGGTCATGGTGTCGGTCGGCACGTTCGACTGGCACTCCATCCAGCCCAGGACCCTCAAGCGGATGCCGCTGGGCGAGACCGTCGTCATGGTGGCCACGGTGGTCGTCGTGGTCGCCACCGAGAACCTGGCCATCGGCGTCGTCATCGGCTCCGTCACCGCGATGATCATCTTCGCCAAGCGGGTGGCCCACCTGGCCGACGTGTCCGGCGTCGTCGACCCCGACGGCAAGCAGGTCGTCTACTCGGTCACCGGCGAGCTCTTCTTCGCCTCCTCCAACGACCTCGTCCACCGGTTCGACTACAAGGGCGACCCCGGCGACGTCGTCATCGACCTCTCCCGCACCCACATCTGGGACGCCTCCTCCGTCGCCGCCCTCGACGCCATCGAGACCAAGTACGCCCAGCGCGGCAAGAAGGTCACCATCACCGGGCTCAACGAGCCCAGCGCCGACATGCACGGGCGGCTGGCGGGCCGGCTCACGGCCGGTCACTGACCGTCAACGCCGTCCGCCCCGCCGGATGACGTCCGTCGCCGTGCTCACGACCGCGTCTTCGGCGCGATCTCCTCGACCAGGCCCTCGACCAGCACCCTGATCTCGTCGCGGATCGGGCGGACGGCCTCGACGCCCTGGCCGGCCGGGTCCTCCAGCCGCCAGTCCAGGTACCGCTTGCCCGGGAAGACCGGGCAGGTGTCGCCGCAGCCCATGGTCACGCAGACGTCGGACTCCTCGACCGCGTCCACGGTGAGCATCTTGGGCACCTCGGCGGAGATGTCGATGCCGACCTCGCGCATGGCCTCGACGGCGGCGGGGTTGACGTTCTCGCCGGGGTCGGAGCCGGCGGAACGGACCTCGACGCGGTCCCCGGCGAGGTGGGTCAGCCACGCGGCGGCCATCTGCGAGCGGCCGGCGTTGTGGACGCAGACGAACAGCACGGAGGGCTTGTCGGTCATCAGGAGGTCTCTCTTGTCTCGCGACGGCATCAGGTGCCAGTGACATCAGCGCCCGGTGGTGTCAGCCACCACTGATGTGACAGTATCAGCGCGTGATGACGTCAGCCGACGCTGACCTGATCCGGGTTCTGGCGGACCCGCTCAGGCTGCGCATCGTGACCCTGCTCGCCGAAGAGACGCTGTGCACCACCCACCTCGTGGAGGAGACCGGTGCCCGGCAGACCAACCTCTCCAACCACCTGAGAGTGCTGCGCGAGGCAGGTGTCGTGGAGACGGAGCCGTGCGGCCGCTACACGTACTACAGGCTGCGTCCGGACGTCATCGCCTCGCTCGCCGGCCGGTTCACCGACCTGGCCGCGTCCGCCCGTAGCGCCGCCGAGAACAAGAGGGCCTGTCCATGACCCGCACCGACGCACCCGCGACGACCGCCGAGGAGTCCTCCGTCGTCGCGAAGCTGTCGACGCTCGACCGCTTCCTCGCCGTCTGGATCCTCGTCGCCATGGCCGTCGGCCTCGGCCTGGGGCGCCTGGTTCCCGGCATGAACGACGCCCTCGCGCATCTGGAGGTCGGCGGCATCTCCCTGCCGATCGCCCTGGGTCTGCTGGTCATGATGTACCCGGTGCTGGCCAAGGTCCGCTACGACAAGCTCGACGCGGTCACCGGCGACAAGAGGCTGATGGTCTCCTCGCTGGTCGTCAACTGGCTGGTCGGCCCGGCCGTCATGTTCGCGCTGGCCTGGATCTTCCTCCCCGACCTGCCCGAGTACCGCACCGGGCTGATCATCGTCGGGCTGGCCCGCTGCATCGCCATGGTCGTCATCTGGAACGACCTCGCGTGCGGCGACCGGGAGGCGGCCGCCGTCCTGGTCGCCCTCAACTCGGTCTTCCAGGTCGTCGCGTTCGGCCTGCTGGGCTGGTTCTACCTCGACCTGCTGCCCCAGTGGCTCGGCCTCGGCGACGGGCAGGGCCTGGACGTCTCCGTGTGGAAGATCGCCCTCAACGTCGTGGTGTTCCTCGGCATCCCGCTCCTCGCCGGATTCCTCACCCGCCGCATCGGCGAGAAGAAGACGGGCCGCGAGAGCTACGAGCGGAAGTTCCTGCCGAAAATCGGCCCCTGGGCGCTGTACGGCCTGCTCTTCACGATCGTCGTCCTCTTCGCCCTGCAGGGGAAGACCATCACCTCGCAGCCCCTGGACGTCGTACGCATCGCGCTGCCGCTGCTGGTGTACTTCGCCGTGATGTGGGCCGGTACCTTCCTGCTGGGCAAGGCGATCGGTCTCGCCTACGACCGCACGGCCACCCTCGCCTTCACCGCCGCCGGCAACAACTTCGAGCTGGCGATCGCCGTCGCCGTCGCCACCTTCGGCGTGACCTCCGGCCAGGCCCTGTCCGGCGTCGTGGGACCACTCATCGAGGTCCCCGTCCTGATCGGCCTCGTCCGCGTGTCCCTGGCCTGGCGCGGGAAGTTCGCCCCGTCCGCGGTGACCACCGCCGGCAGGGACCACTGATCCACTGCCGCGACCGCCGCGCACGGGGAACGACCGGCACGGCTGTCGGCGCCTGCCCGGCTGCGGAGCCGCGGCAGGCGTGACGGCGTGTCGACGTGGTGGAGACCGGCTGCGCCCCGAGCGGGCTACCGGACGGTCAGCAGCTGACCCATGGCCGCCAGCACCGACGGTTCGACGCGGTAGTAGACCCAGGTGCCGCGCCGCTCCGAGGTGAGCAGTCCGGCCTCCTTGAGCTTCTTGAGGTGGTGGGAGACGGTCGGCTGGGAGACACCGACGTCGGAGATGTCGCACACGCATGCCTCGCCGCCCTCGTGCGAGGCGACGGCCGAGAACAGCCGCAGCCGTACCGGGTCCCCGAGCGCCTTGAACATCCGCGCCGTCCGCTCGGCCTCCTCGGCGGTGAGAGGACGCTCGCTCAGGGGCGGGCAGCACGGCACCACGGCGTCGGGGGCCTCGGGTTCCGGAAGCGGCAGCGCCTTGACGTTCGACATATGTCTATGTTGACACATGTCGAATCAGAGCGCCCGGATGCGGTCGCTGCTTCGATGGATGTCTATCTTGACGTTTGTCGAAGCAGGCGTCATGCTGGCAGTGCAAGCCATCGAAGAACATCGAAACAGAGGGTTGTGCCGCCATGGACACGCAGAACCTGCCCGTAGTGGTCGTCGGAGCCGGCCCGGTCGGCCTGGCCGCCGCCGCACACCTCGTCGACCGCGGCCTGGAACCGCTGGTGCTGGAGGCCGGCCGGTCCGCCGCCACCGCCGTACGGGAGTGGGCGCACGTCCGCCTGTTCTCGACGTGGGCCGAGGTCACCGACCCGGCCGCCGAGAAGCTGCTCGCCCCCACCGGCTGGGTCCGCCCCGACGGCACGACGTACCCGACCGGCGGCGACTGGGCCGAACGCTACCTCCAGCCACTCGCCGACGCCCTCGGCGACAAGGTCCGCTACGGAGCGACGGTCACCGGTGCGGCCCGCGCCGGACGCGACCGGATCGTCGACGCAGGCCGTGCGGAACAGCCCTTCACCGTGCACATCACGACGGCGGACGGCGGCGAGGAGCGGATCACCGCCCGGGCCGTCATCGACGCCTCCGGCACGTGGACCACGCCCAGCCCGATGGGCGCGAACGGCCTGCCCGCCCTCGGCGAGAGGACGGCGGCCGGCCGCATCGCCCACCGCGTCCCGGACCTGGAGGACCCGGCCGTCCGAGCCCGCTACGCCGGCAAGCGCACGGCGGTCGTCGGCTCCGGCGCCTCCGCCTTCACCGCCCTCGCCCTGCTGGCCGACCTGGCGAAGGAGGAGGCGGGCACGCACGCGGTGTGGATCCTGCGCCGGGGCATCGGCGACGCCACGTACGGCGGCGGCGAGGCCGACCAGCTCCCGGCCCGTGGTGCCCTCGGCCTGCGGGCCAAGGCGGCGGTGGAGGCAGGACACGCGAGCGCCGTCACCGGATTCCGCACGGAGGCCGTCGAACGGGACGGCGGCCGGCTGGTCCTCGTCGCCGAGGACGGCCGCCGCCTGGACCCGGTCGACGAGATCGTCGTTCTGACGGGTTTCCGCCCCGACCTCTCCTTCCTCTCCGAGCTCCGCCTCCGCCTCGACGAGCGCCTCGAGGCCCCGACCGCGCTCGCCCCGCTGATCGACCCGAACGTCCACTCCTGTGGCACGGTCTACCCGCACGGCGTGAAGGAGCTGTCCCACCCGGAGCAGGGCGTGTACCTGGCCGGCATGAAGTCCTACGGCCGCGCACCCACGTTCCTCGCCATGACCGGCTACGAGCAGGTCCGCTCCATCACCGCCGCCCTGGCCGGCGACCACGAGGCGGCCGAGCGCGTGGAGCTGACCCTGCCGGAGACCGGCGTGTGCGGCGGCGCCGGCCTGTTCGACGAGCCCGACGCCGCGCAGAGCGGCGACGGCGGCGGTTGCTGCGCCGCCCCGCGAACGCTGCGGATCGGCATCGGCGCCCCGGCCTCCTCCGGTGGCTGCTGACCTGCTCCCACTCAAGGAGGTTCGCCATGTCCCGCGTACAACTCGACCTCCGGGTACCGGATCTCGCCGAGTCCGTCTCCCTCTGCACGAAGCTCTACGGCGCCGAGCCGCCGAACTCCGCGACGGCTACGCCGACTTCGCCATCGCGCAGCCCCCGCTCAAGCTCGTCCTGATCGAAGGCGAGGCGGGCGACGCGACCCGCCTGGACCGCCTCGGCGTCGAGGTCGACAGCACGGGGACCGTCCACGCCGCCACCGCCCGCCCGAGCGACCGACCACGTCCGTCACCGCGTTCGTACCTGGTCGGCGGGGTGCGCCCGCCGTCGTGGCGAGCGTGACGTCAACGGCGGATCGACCAGCCGCGTTCGCTCAGGGCGGCGCTCAGGGCGGGGGCCGCCGCGGGGCTCACCATCAGCTGGACCAGGCCCGCCTGCCGGCCGGTCGCGTGGTCGATGCGTACGTCCTCGATGTTGACGCCCGCACGCCCGGCGTCGGCGAAGATGCGGGCCAGTTCGCCCGGCTGGTCGCTGATGAGGACGGCCACCGTCTCATAGGAGGCGGGCGCCTCTCCGTGCTTGCCGGGCACCCTGACCCGGCCCGCGTTGCCCCGGCGCAGGACGTCCTCGATGCCCGCCGCGCCGCCGCGCCGCTTGGCGTCGTCGGCGGACTGCAGGGCGCGCAGCGACTCGACGGTGTCCTCCAGGTCCGCCGCCACCCCCGCGAGCACCTCCGCGACGGGGCCCGGGTTGGCCGAGAGGATCTCGATCCACATCCGCGGGTCGGACGCGGCGATCCGGGTGACGTCGCGGATGCCCTGGCCGCACAGCCGCACCACCGTCTCGTCGGCGGCCTGCAGCCGCGCGGCGACCATCGAGGAGATGAGCTGTGGCGTGTGCGAGACGAGGGCGACGGCCCGGTCGTGGGCGGCGGCGTCCATGATCACGGGCACGGCGCGGCAGAGCGCGACCAGTTCCAGAGCGAGGTTCAGCACCTCCGTGTCGGTGTCCGGCATCGGGGTGAGCACCCAGGGCCGGCCCTCGAAAAGGTCGGCGCTCGCCGCGAGCGGGCCGGAGCTCTCCTTGCCCGCCATGGGGTGGGTGCCGATGTACGAGCCGAGATCGAGCCCCAGGTCCTCCAGCTCGCGCCGGGGCCCGCCCTTGACGCTGGCGACGTCGGCATACCCGCGCGCCACCCCCGCGCGCATGGCCCCGGCCAGCACGGAGGCGGTGTGCGCGGGCGGCACGGCGACGAGCGCGAGGTCCACGGGGCCGAGGGGCGGCTCGTCGCTGCCGGCGCCGAGGGCAGCCGCCGTCCGGGCCCGGTCCGGGTCGTGGTCGGCCAGATGGACGGTGACGCCGCGTCCGGCGAGCGTCAGTGCCGCGGACGTGCCGATGAGACCGGCTCCTATGACCAGGGCGGTCCTCATCGGACGCCGCCCTCGTGCCGGGCCGCCGCGCGGCGGGGGAGGGCTGCGAGCCCTTCGTGCTGCTGCTCAGTGTTCACATGCTCCATCCAGGTTCGGAAGAGACCCTTCATCGAGTGGCCCCTTCGCCGAGACCGCGCCCGGTCCGGGTGGCGGGCCCGGCGCGCGTGCTGCCTGCGCCGCGGCCCGCTCCGGTCCGGACGCGGCGTCAGTCGTCCCAGTGCTCGAGAACCCGGCGGCGTATCCGCTCCGGATACGCCTGGGCGAAGGAACTGTGCGGGAGCCGGCCCTCGCCGGGGGCGGGCAGCAGCCCGTCGTGGAAGACGATCGGGCCGGACTGGGCGGCGCGCTCCTCGTGCGTGTAGCAGTTCAGCAGCGGGTGGACGAAGCCGTACCACGCCTCCGACCGGACCAGGGGGTGGATCCGGGTGGCCAGCGCCCACAGCAGGTCGGTGTCGTCGGCCGGGTCGATGTCGTCGTCCAGGACGAAGGTCGCCGCCGTGGCGCGGCCCGAGTGGGACTCGGAGAGCACCTTGCCGATCCGGTGCGTGAGTTCGGCGGAGTCGACGCCGGGCAGCCGCTCCCGCCAGTCCTGCGGAACGGTGACCACCATCCAGTGCGACGCGGCGCGCAGCGGCGACCAGGCAGTGGTGACCGGCAGCCCGGCCGCGCGGAGTTCCGCCAGGACCTCGGCCGCCTGGCCGACGCCCGTCACGGTGTGGAACTCGTCCACCGGGCGGCCCTCGGCCACCAGTGGCCAGATCGGGTCGTCGCGGTGGGTGATGGCCTCGACCGTGTACACCGGCTGCATCGACGTCTCGGTGGAGCCGTATCCGGCGAACTCGCCGAACGGCCCCTCCCGCGCGTCGCGGCCGACGGACAGGTGCCCTTCGATGACGATCTCCGCGCCCGCGGGCACGTCCAGGTCCACCGTCTCGCACCGCACGACGTCGACCGGCTCGCCGTGCAGCGCCCCGATGTAGCCGGCCTCGTCGACCCCCGGCGGCAGCGGGACGCCCCCGACGAACGGGATGGCCGGGTCGCCGCCCTGCACCAGCGCGTACGGCATCGGCTCGCCGATCTTCACCCACTCCGACCAGATCATGCCGATGTGCTGCGCCGGGATCACCAGGCCGGTCATGTGCTTGCCGTCGATCAGCATGATCCGGGCGATCGACCAGTTGGTCCACCGGCCGTCCGGCGTCCTGGCGACGATGATGCCCCAGGTGTTGGCGTAGGGGCCGCCGTCGAACTCGTGGACCCGGGGCACCGGGAAGCGGTCGAGGGTGGCGTCGTCGCCCAGCAGCACGTTCTGCTTGCAGGGCGCGTCCTTCCGCGCGACCGGCCGAGGGGGCACGGGCTTCGCGTCGCGGGTGCGGGCCAGGTGGTCGACCAGTTCGGCGGCGGTGGCCCCGGCGGGCAGACCGACGGACAGGGCGACCCGGGCCAGCGGCTTGCCGGGGGCGGAGCTGAGCGCGGCGGGCGCCCCGAGCAGCCGGAAGCCGGGCGCGACGCCCTCCACGTTCTCGAACAGCGGGGCCGGGGACTGCCGTTCGCAGGACAGACGGGTGATCGCGGCGGCCTCCAGGTCGGCGCTCACCGGCCGCGTGACGCGCCGCAGGTCACCGAGGGCCTCCAGCGCGTCGAGGTAACCGCGCAGCTCGCCGAACCGGATCACCGGCCAGGTCGGGGAATCGGTCGGGGGGTCGGTCCGGGGACCGGTCGTGGGGTCGGTCGTCGGGCTGGTCATGAACGGGCGCTCCTCTGCTTCGTGCCGTTGGGGCGTATCGCGGGGGCGACGTCGGCCGCGACACCCGGCCGGCCCGCGGACGGCCGGGGGAAGCCGTCCCAGCGCCGGGCGCCGACGGACTCGAGCCCGAACTGGTCGAGGACCCGCATGACGATGTGGCCGACGATGTCGTCGACCGACTCCGGCCGGTTGTAGAAGGCGGGCATGGGCGGCACGATCGAGACGCCCATGCGGGCGAGTTCCAGCATGTTCGCCAGGTGGATCTCGTTGAGAGGCGTCTCCCGCGGCACCAGGACCATCCGGCGCCGCTCCTTGAGCGTCACGTCGGCGGCGCGCCCCATCAGCCCTTCGGCGTACCCGGCGCGGATGCCGGCCAGCGTCTTCATGCTGCACGGGATGATCACCATGCCGTCGGTGGGGAACGAGCCGGAGGAGATCGCAGCCCCCTGGTCGTCGGGCGAGTAGGTGACGTCGGCCAGCGCGGCCACCTCACGGGCGCTCAGCCCGGTCTCCAGCTCCACCGTCGCGCGCGCCCAGCGGCTGAGCACCAGATGTGTCTCCACCCGCGGGTTCCCGCGCAACTCGGTGAGCAGTCGAACGCCCAGCGCCGCGCCGGTGGCGCCGGTCATTCCCACGATCAGCCGCATCCTGCCCCCACCGTAATCTTCCGTGTACGGAATATCCTTGTACTGAATATACTGGTCGTCATGACGAACACAAGCCCTCGACCCCGGCCACAACTGGAAGAGGCGCTGCCGCATCAGCTGCGCCGGGCCGGACAGGCGTGGACGACGCTGTGGCAGCAGCGCCTGCCCGACCTGACCAGCCCTCAGTTCGCGGTGCTGCTCGCCCTGGACGACCACGGCAGCCTGGACCAGTCCGCGCTGGGGGCCCTGGCCGCCGTCGACCGTTCCACGCTCACCGTCCTGCTGGACCGCCTGGAGGCGCGCGGCCTGGTGACCAAGGAGATGGACCCGGCGAACCGCCGGCGCCGCATCGTCGCCCTCACCGACGCCGGCCTCCGGCGCCTGACCGAGGCGGTCGAGGAGGCCGAGCGGCTGCACGCACGGGTGGAGGAGTCGCTGGGCGAGGAACGGACGAGGCAGCTGGTCGAGATGCTCCGCGTCCTGGGCGACCTGCCGCAGCCCACTTCCCCTCAATAGAGGGCCGCAGCCCACTTCCCCTCAATAGAGGGCCGCAGCCCACTTCCCCTCAATAGAGGGATGGGCCCTCCGAGCCGGCGCTGGAAGTGTGATCAGCGAACCGACTGGCTCCGCCTGGGAGGGCTGACGCATGTACAGACCGGCAACCGCGCAAAGGCTTGCCGGCCGCCTTTCCGGTCCGGTGCTCGGGCCCGGCGACGAGGGGTACGCGGCCGAGGTCGCCGGGTACAACCGGATCCTGCGGCACCGGCCCGCGATGGTCCTCGGCGCACAGGACGCCACGCAGGTGCGCGAGGCCGTCGCCTTCGCCGCCGAGACCGACCTGCCGACGGCGGTCCAGGCGACCGGCCACGGTCCCTCGCGTGTCACCGAGGGAACCGGGCTGCTGATCAACACCCGCCGGATGACCGGCGTGACCATCGACCCGGTGGCCCGGGTCGCCCGGACCGAGGCCGGTGCGCGCTGGCAGCAGGTCGTCGACGCGGCCGCCGTCCACGGACTCGCCCCGCTGAGCGGCTCCTCACCGCTGGTGGGGGTCGTCGGCTACACCCTGGGCGGCGGACTGGCACTGCTGTCCCGGGCGTACGGCCTCGCCGCCGACCACGTCACGGCGGTGGACATCGTCACCCCCGACGGACGGCCCCGCACCGCCACCGCGCGGCGTCACCCGGACCTCTTCTGGGCGCTGCGCGGCGGCAAGGGCAACTTCGGCGTGGTGACGGCCCTGGAGTTCGGGCTCGTGCCGGTCACCCGGCTCTACGGCGGCGGCCTCTTCTTCCCCGGCGACAGCGCCGCCGAGGTGCTGCATGCCTGGCGGTCGTGGACGGAGTACGTGCCCCAGGAGACAGCCTCCTCGCTGGCGCTGCTGAGAATGCCCGACCGGGAGCCGATCGCCCCCTTCCTCCGCGGCGGGCTCGTGGTGCACGTCCGCGTCGCCCACCTCGGCCCGGGCGACGAGGGGGAGCGACTGGTCAGACCCCTGCGAACCGTCGCCCCGGCGCTCGCGGACACGCTGGGGGAGATGCCGTACACCCGCTTCGCGGACATTCACCAGGATCCGGCCTTCCCCATCCCCTACGGCCAACGCTCCGCCATGCTGCGGGAGCTGGGCCCGGACGCGGTCGACGACCTGCTCCGCCTCGCCGGTCCCGGCAGCGGCTGCACGGACGTCATGGTCGAGCTCCGGCACATGGGCGGTGCGCTCGGCCGGCCGGTCGCGGAGCCGGGCGCGGCCGACCACCGCGACGCCCTGTACTGCCTGACCACGCTCGGACTGCCCGGCGGACGCCCGGAACACGTCGTGGACGGCATGGCGCACCGCGCAACGGGCCGCAACCACCTCAACTTCGTCGCCGGACCGGGCACCGCCCGGCTGGCCGACCGGGGCTACGCGCCCGCCGACTACGCGCGGCTGGGCGAGATCAAGGCCCGGTACGACCCGGAGAACCTCTTCCGGTTCAACCACACCATCTCGCCGCGCGTGAGGGCCGTCCGAACGCCCCGCGTCAAGAGCCCTCGACCACACGACGACGCCGACTCGGCGCACCTCACGAAATCTGGAAGGGACGACTCTCGATGACGACCAACAGCGCGGTGCAGGCCCCGCCGCGAACCGCACCCGGTGCGGGTTTGACCGGGCTCAGGCTCGGAGCCCTCTTCGGCCCCGTGATCTTCGGAGTGACCGCCGCGGGCGTGGCGCTGCCCGACGTCGCCATGGAGATGGAGGTCCGCCCGGCCGTCGCCGGCTGGGTGCTGACGGCGCACGCCCTCGCGCTCGGCGTGGGCACCGCGTTCTTCGGGCGGCTCTCCGAGAAGTGGGGGGTGCGCAACACCCTTCTCACCGGCGCCCTGTTCCTCGCCGCGGGCGCGGTGCTGTGCCTGATCGCCCAGGACTTCGGCACCCTGATCGCCGGCCGGTTCGTGCAGGCGGCCGGCTCCGGCGCCATGACCTCCAGCGCCCTCACGCTCGCTTCGGGAGCGGCGCCCGAACACCGGACGAAGATCCTGGCCATCTTCGGCGCCTCCATGGCACTGTTCTCCTCCACCGCCACCCTCATGGGCGGCATGGTGACGGACTGGCTGGACTGGCGGCTGACCCTGGTGCTGCCGGCGCTCTCGCTGCTGCTGGTGCCCTTCTGCCTGGAGCTCGCGGCCTCCCGCCCCGGCTACGGCAAGGCCGTCGACGTGACCGGCGGCGTCCTGCTGGGCGCCGGCGCGACCTCGCTGCTGCTGCTCATCCAGGCCTCCTCCCTCGACCTCGACACCCCGCTGGTGATCGGGCTGGCGGTGCTCCTCGTGGTGTCGGTGGCCGGCCTGCTGATGCAGATCGGCAGGCGGCCCGACGGGTTCCTCCCGCGTGAACTGGCCACCGACCGGACCTTCCTGACCTCCGCGATGATCGGCGTGGGCGGTTACGCCGGCCTGTTCGCCGCGATGTACGCGGTGCCGCAGATCCTCACCCTGCAGTACGGCTGGGGTGTGTTCAAGATCGGCGCCTGGCTGCTGCCGGGCGCGGTCGTCGGCGCCGTGGCCGCCCGCGTGGCCAGCAAGCTCACCGTCGGCAAGGGCGGCAGCCTGCTGCTCGCCGGGACCGCCGTCAGCTGCGCGGTGTTCCTCGGCATCGTCGGCCTCGTCGACGGCGGCATCGTCGTCATGCTCATCGGCACCTCCATGGGCATGGCGACCTTCGCCGCCACTCAGGTGCTCACCACCGCCGTGCTCTCCAGCCGGCTCGAGCCCGCTCAGCGCGGTGGCGCCATGGGCGTGCTCAACCTGCTGTTCTTCGTCGGCGGCGGTATCGGCTCGGCCGCGGCCGGAACCTTCTCCGAGCACATGGACCTCACCAGCGCACTCGCCGTCGTCGCGGCGCTCCCGCTGCTGGCCGGTCTGATCGCCCTGACGCTCCCGCCCGCCCGGGCGCAGCAGGAAGCCTGACGCGTACGGCGCCGGCATGAGAACGCCCCTCCCCCTGGTCCGCTCCGTCGGGGACCAGGGGGAGGGGCGTCGCGGTGCGACGGGTTCAGGAGGCCGCGAGGCCCGCATCGGCGTCGTTCAGGTCCAGCCACAGGGACAGGATCCGGCGGAGCCCGTCGCGTTCCACGCGGAGCAGGTCGTTCTCCAGTCGCAGTTGCTCCATCGGATCGCCGCCGACGGTGTTCGGCGAGGTCCGTGAGAGCAGCGCGACGCCGGCCGGACGGCCCTGATGACCGTTCGGGCGCAGGGGGGATGGCGTCAGTAGGTCCGAAGGACGTGTGGCCGCCGAGGAGAGCCGGCCGACCAGGATCGACTGGTGCAGGACGTGCAGGTCACGCGCCGGCTCGATGCCGAGGTCCTCGGAGAACCGCATCCTGATGGTGCGGAACGTCTCCAGGGCGTCCGCCTGACGGCCCGAGTGGTACAGCGCGAGCATCAGCTGGGCGCAGGCGCGTTCCCGGAAGGGGTTGTCGGTGACGAAACCAGTCAGATCGCCGATGATCTGCTGGTGGCGCCCCAGCTTCAGCGCCACGTCGAAGTACTCCTCCTGCACGGTCAGCCGGTCCTCGTGGAGCTTGACGACGAGCGAGGCCAGCGCCGAGCTGTCGAGGCCGGCCACGACCGGTCCGCGCCACAGCGCGAGCGCGGACTTCAGCAGCGTCTCGGCGCGTTCCAGCTGGTTGTCGCGGACCATCGCCCGTCCCTGGGAGACCAGCCGCTCGAACGTGAACAGGTCCAGGGAGTCCTCGTCGCGGACACTGATCCGATAGCAGGAGGGGTGCGTCTCTATCACACTGTCGCGTTCGCCTCCCCTGAGCAGGCGGCGAAGGCCGGAGACGCAGATGCGGATCTGTCCGTGGGCGGACGCGGGCGGCTTGTCGTCCCACATGGCATCGACGAGCCGGTCGAGGCTGACCATCTGATTCGGTTGAAGAAGCAGAGCCGCCAATAACTTCTGGCGACGGATACCGCCTATTTCAATCTGTTCCCCGCCGTTTGCCACGAACAGCGGGCCAAGTATTCGGAATGCGTAGTCGGCGCACATATCCATACCCCCGGCAGTGATGTGCGAGTAATGACGCGTGGGCGTGTAAACGCCGGTAACTGTGCCAATGAAGTTGCCACCGGCATCGGTGGGATGTCGATGGCAACTGTCATGGACGGCACAGGAATTTCGTTGTGCCAGCTGTTCCCGGTACCAGGATAACGCTATTCGTAACGGTAGAACTTCGTGTGGTCCAGCAGATCGGCCGGCGTCATCGTGTACCAGGGCGCGAGCTTCGTGTGCAGCGAGGGGACGTCCGGGTGCTCTTCCACCGGCAGGTACTGCGGAACGTCCGGGTGCTGCTTCTGCCAGATCGACCAGGCCTTGTCGAGGAAGCAGTGGTGCATGAAGAAGATGGGGTCGTTCGGCGAACCGATGTACAGCATGTGGCCGCCCACCCAGGTGTGGCCGGCGCCGTGCAGCTTGCCGAGGTTGGCCTCGTGGGGGAACTTCGCGTACCCCTCCAGGTGGTTGCGCAGGGACTGCGTCTCGGTGCCGTACCCCGAGGTGTAGTTGTAGGGCGGCGTGTCGTACGTCGGGATGGCGAGAGTGTCCTCCAGTTCCTTCGTCGTCGGCAGGTCGGGGTTGGTGGTGCCGAAGTCGCGGACCAGGTAGTCCCGGTCGTCCGCGGTGTAGTTGCCGTTGAACGCCGGGTGCTCCTCGCCGACCGGCACCACGCTGACGTTGAGCTTCCAGCCGTTGCACCGGGCGAACGGGCCGGTCATGACCATGCCGTCGCCGGGACGGCCGTTGCCGCCCATGAAGTTGTCGGCCCACAGGGGCGAGTCGGGACTGCGGTCCTTGGTCCAGTCCCAGTACGGGATGGTGACGGTGGGGTCGACCCGCTGCAGTGCCCGCTCCAGGATCAGCAGGTACTGGCGGTGCCACGGGAACAGGCCCGGGCTCATGTGACCCCAGCGCTTGCCGACGCCGCCGTCCTTGTCCAGGTAGTCACCCGAGTTGATCTTTATGTGGAGCCGGACCAGCTCGTCGTAGACGCCTGTCTCCTTGACCCGCAGCAGCGCACGGATGAAGCGTCTCTTCTCCGTGGCGGTCATGTTGAGGTGGTTCTTGCGAACGGGAACCATCGGCTTCTTCCTTCTCGGTTCTCTCGCGGCCCGGTCAGGCGTGGTGGTGGCCGCCGGAAGGCAGCAGGTTCGCCCCGCGCAGTTCGTCGACGGCCTGCCTGCCGGCGGCCAGCGGGGTGGGTTCGAACCGGTAGTGGCACATCGAGCTGAGGTAGGCGCCCTCGCCCAGCTTCATCAGGTGCAGTTCGTTGCCGTCGATGTGCACCTTCTCGGTGCTCTTCGACACGGTGATCGTGCGGCCCTTGTACTGCTCGGTGTACAGGTCCGCCGGCTCTTCCCCGGCCGCCCCGGTGACGGCCGTGTCGTCGTTCGCGGCGGCCCAGGTGTTGCCCGCGTGGATGACGGCGGCGGGCGCCGCCGCGACCGCGACGGCGCCCGCCATGCCCTTCATCACGTCACGTCGTTTCACTGTTGTCCTCCCGATTGACAAACCACCAAACGGTGGTATTCGTCCCGGCCAGCCTTGCAATGGGATGTATCGGCGGGCTATCGCGCCGGTGGTGCCGCGCCCGCGGCCGCGCCGAGCGGCTCCTTTCGCGTCAAACCCGCTGGTGACGCGGCGCGATGTTGTGGTTGAAACGGAAAAGATTGTGCGGATCGACGCGGGCCTTGATCTCGGCCAGCCGGGCGAAGGTGGCCGGTTCGTAGCCGCTTTCGGCGAGGTGCGCGGTGTCGGGACTGGCCAGGAAGTTGAGATAGCGCCGCCCGGTGCCCCACGCGGCCATTCCGTCCACCACGAGAGGGGGCCGGTTGTCGGGGAGCGAGAGGGTCGACAGCGCGAAGGCGGCGTCCCGGTGGTCGACGGCGTTGGGCGTCTTCGGCGGCCGGCCGACCGCGCCGCCCAGCTGCCGCAGCTCCACGGCCAGGTCGATGCAGTCGGCGCCCGGACCCGCCAGCTCCAGCAGCGCGCGCACGGCCGCGTCGTCCAGCTCGCGGAGCATCAGCGACCGCTCGCTGTAGGGGATCGGCTCGGTGGGGTCGTTGTGGATCTCTCCGCACCTGGTGTACGGCATGTCGGCCAGGGTGTCGACGACCAGCGGACCGGCGGCGCGCAGCGGCCCGACCAGCTTCTCGCCGTCCTCGGCCGAGCCCAGGTAGGCGATCCGGACGTGCACGGTCAGCCGGCCGCGCAGGAAGGGCGGGATCGCCTCGACGTCCGGCAGCCGCAGCAGCGCCAGCGAGGAGGTGAGGTCCTCCGGCGCGGACGCGGCCCACTCGCGCCAGGCGTGCAGCACCTCCGCGGCGGCCTCGCCGGCGAAGAACAGCCCGCCGCCGTACAGCCGCTCCACCGGGACGAGGCCGAACTCGAGGGCGGTGACGACGCCGAAGTTGCCCTTGCCGCCGCGCACGGCCCAGAAGAGGTCGGTGTCCTTCTCGGCGGTGGCCCGGTGCGACTGCCCGTCGGGCGTGACGATCTCCAGGGCGGTGACGTGGTCGGCGGCATAGCCGTACTTGCGGGCCATCAGCCCGAGGCCGCCGCCGAGCGTGTAGCCGATCACCCCGGTCAGCGGCGAAGAGCCGTTGAGCGGGGCGAGGCCGTGCTCGGCGGCCGCCGCGACCACCTCGAACCACTGCGTGCCGCCCTCGACCCGGGCCGTCCGCGCGACGGGGTCGATGCGCACGCCGCGCATCCGGCGGGTGTTGATCAGCAGCCCGCCGTCCGCCGCGGTCGACGGGCCGTGGCCGGTGGCCTGGACGGCGATCGGCATCCCGCGGGCGGCGGCGAAGGACACGGCCTCGCGTACGTCATCGGCTCCTGCCACGACCGCCATCAGGTCCGGAGAGTGCTCGGTGATCTGGTTGAACCCGTCCAGTTCCGGGGCGAAGTCGTTGTCTTTGGGCAGCAGGACCCGGCCCCGGAGCCGTTCGGAGAGCTCCGCCGCGGCCGGCTTCTCGATGCTCTTGCCTGTCGTCATCCTCAGTCCTCCCGGACCCGGTTGTTTGGCGGGACGGAAGGACTCTTTCAACCGCGGGGGCCGCATCCCATCCCCCGTTTGAGGAGGATGCGGCGAGACGGCCGCCGGGCCGGACCCGGCGGCCGTCTCGCCGTTACGGGAGGGAGGCGACCTCGTCGAGGACCCGGCGCCCCGCGGCCGTCTCGCCGCGCATGGCCGCGCCGAGCTCCTCCAGGTCCTCGTGGACGAGCGCCTGGGGCCCGTCGCACAGCGCGGTCGCCGGGTCGGGGTGCACGTCGACGATGACCCCGTCGGCGCCGACGGCCAGCGCCGCCCGGGTCAGGGGGAGCACGAGGTCGCGCCGCCCGCCCGAGTGCGAGGGGTCGACGATGACGGGAAGGTGCGACAGCCGCTGGACGATGGGCACGGCGGAGATGTCCAGGGTGTTGCGCGTGGCCGTCTCGAACGTCCGGATGCCGCGTTCGCACAGCACGATGTCGAGGTTGCCGCGCTGCGCGACGTACTCGGCGGCCATCAGCCACTCCTCGATGGTCCCGGACATCCCCCGCTTGAGCATGACCGGCTTGCCCACGTCCCCGACGGCCTGCAGCAGCGCGAAGTTCTGCGCGTTGCGGGTGCCGATCTGCAGCATGTCGGCGTACGAGGCGACCAGTTCGACGTCGTGGGCGTCGACGACCTCGGTGACGACGGGCAGGCCGGTCTCGGCGCGCACGTCGGCGAGGATCCTCAGTCCGGCCTCACCCAGGCCCTGGAAGGCGTAGGGGGAGGTCCTGGGCTTGAAGGCGCCGCCCCGCAGGACGGTCGCGCCGGCCGCCCGGGCCATCAGCGCCGCCCGCAGCGTCTGCTCCGGCGTCTCCACCGCGCAGGGCCCGGCGATCAGCGTCGGCGAGCCGGGGCCGATCGGCGCCCCGCCCACCCGGACCACCGAGCGGTCCGGGTGGCTCTCCCTGCTGATCAGCTTGTACGGCACCGAGATGCGCACCACCTCGGCGACCCCGCGCAGGGCGCCGAGGCTGAGCG
Organism: Streptomyces sp. NPDC017890; assembly: GCF_044328675.1. NCBI lineage: Bacteria > Bacillati > Actinomycetota > Actinomycetes > Kitasatosporales > Streptomycetaceae > Streptomyces > Streptomyces sp. NPDC017890. The sequence goes on along the minus strand of NZ_JBIRHU010000004.1, from coordinate 92,401 downwards.
TGCCGAACTCCTCGACGTCGCCGACCAGTCCGACGACGGTACGGCTCGTCCCGCGGCTGACGAAGGCCTCGCCGCCCGCCGACTCGACCCGCGCGACGACCGCGGCTACGTCCGACGCCGTGGCCTGCGGCGTCATCACGATCACCATGTCTCAACCCCGGACAACGGCCTGCCCCCAGTCCTCGTCGGGCCCGAACAGTTTGCGCGGCTTCATGGCGTCCAGTTGCTCCGCCAGCAACGCGGTCGGCACCAGCGTGCCCTCGGGCACCGCGCCGGCCACGCAGGGCACCCCGAGCTCCGCCTCGACGGAGGCGGCGAGCGTCGCGGCGGCCTCCGCACCGTCCGGGCCGGGCGCCTCGAACTCGACGACCAGACGGTCCCGTTCGGCCCTGGCCCGCCAGAACAGCACGCCGTGGGAGGCGGGAAGCCGGTAGACCAACTCCTCCACCTGGATCTGCCCGAGACGCCGCCCGGCGACCGTGTAGCCCTGGCCGAGCCGGCCCATGACCCGCACGGTGGGGAGTTTCCAGCCGCAGGCACAGTCCTCGTACCGCAGTTCCACCAGATCCTCGAGGTTGTAGCGCACCAGCGGCATCGCCTCGCGGTACAGCGGGGTGATGACCAGCTGCCCGGCGCCCTCGGCGGCGATCTCCCCGGTCTGCGGGTCGTAGATCTCCGGCAGCACCCGGTCGGCCCAGAAGTGCATCCGGCCGTACGGGCAGTCGCTGCCCAGCGGGCCGACCTCGGTGCAGCCGTACTCCTCGATGACCGGGGCGCCCCAGATCTCCTCGATCCGGCGGCGGCGCGCGTTGCTCATCGGTTCGCCCGCCACGTACAGCGCCCGCAGCGACTTGAAGGAGTCGGCGGGACAGCCGGCGGCCTTGGCCGCCGCGACCCACAACAGGCTCTCGCTCGGCGTCGACCAGGTCAGCGTCACTTCGAGGTCGCGCAGCACGCGCACGACCCGCGAATAGGGCACCGCGAGCGAGCGGCAGTCGCCGGGGACGACGGTCGCGCCGCCGCGCATGGCCGCCCAGTGGGCCATGTGCCCGGCGAGCACCAGCCCGTAGGGGATGCGCACCAGCATGGTGTCCTCGGGACCGAGCGGCACGGTCTTGCGGACGAACCGGTCGGCGAGGTCGGTCCACTCCGCCTCGGTGAAGTAGGCGGGGGTCGGGTTGCCGGTGCTGCCGCTGGACTCGTGGTAGGAGGCCAGGCGCTCCCTGGGCACGGCGAGCATGCCGAAGGGGTAGCTGTCGCGCAGGTCCGACTTCCCGGTGAGACCCACCGTGGACAGCTCCTGCCCGGCCTCCAGACGCCCGGCGTAGAACGGCGAGCCGAGGGCGTGGCGCAGCGTCGGCCCGATCCGCTCACGCTGCAGCGCCCGCAGTTCGTCGAAGGTCTTCCAGTCGCCGATGGCCGGCAGCGCGCCGGACGCCGGACCGGAGAAGGCCGCTTCGGCGTTCAGGGCGACGGTCACAGATCCCCTCCCGCCGAAGCGGCCTCGGTGATGGCGCCGGAGGCGATCATCTCCACGACCGCGGCGATGTCGCCGTCCATCTGCCGGTCCTTGGCGGCGAAGGGGACCTCCTTGCGGATGCGCGCGTGCACGGCCTTGGTGCGCGGGCTCATCTCGTCGACGCCGCGCAGCTCGACGGCCTGGCAGGCGGCGAGGAGATGGATGGCCGCGACCTCACGGGTCAGTTCGATCACGTTGCGCGCGTCGCGCGCCGCGATCGGGGCCATGCTGACCTTGTCCTGGTTGTGGGCCTCGGTGGAGCGGGAGAAGGTGGAGGCCGGGCCCGCGTGCTTGAGCGCCTCGGCGGTGAGCGACGAGCAGGCGATCTGCATGCCCTTGAAACCGTGCTGGAGCCCGGCCTCGGTGTCGTCGTCGTCCACCCGGGCGATCAGGTTCGGGGTGAGGCCGTTGTTGAACTTCTCGTCGACCAGGAGCGCGAGCTGCCGGTCGAGCAGGTCGGCGACGCCGGCGACGGCCGTCTTCAGCGAGTCCATCGCGGTGACGACGTGCCCGCCGTAGAAGTTGCCGCCGCTGTACACGGCGCCCGTGGACGGGTCGAACAGCGGGTTGTCGCTGGAGGAGTTGATCTCCACCGTCATCCAGGTGCGGACCCAGTCGAGCATGTCCCGCAGCACGCCGTTGACGTGCGGGGCGCAGCGCAGCGAGTAACGGTCCTGGATGCTGCGCGCGAGCTTCTGGTAGTGCCGGCCGTCCAGCGGAACGTTCAGGTCGACGACCTGGTCGTACGTCATCGCCAGCGAGGAACCCTCCAGCATCTGGTGGATGAACGCGGCGCTGGCGCCCTGGCCGCTGTGCGGCTTCTCGTTGTGGATGAACGGCGCGTAATGGCCCCGGTTGCCGAGCATTCCCTCACTGGCCAGCGCGGTGCAGATGTCGGCCACGTCGGCGAGTTCGGCCGCCGCCTCGGTGTTCAGGACGGCGAACGCCGAGCTGAAGGAGGTGCCGTTGATCAGCGCCAGCCCGTCCTTGGCCTCCAGCGTCACCGGCTCGAGGCCCAGCTCGGCCAGCACCTCCGCGGTCTGCCGCGTCTCGCCGCGGTAGCGCACCTTGCCCTGGCCCGTCAGGGCGTAGGCGAGGTAGCAGAGCGGGACCAGGTCACCACTGGCACCGACCGAGCCGCGCTCGGGAACGGTCGGCAGGATGTCGTGCCGGAGGAAGTCCAGCAGCAGGTCCACGACGGGGAGACTGACGCCGGAGTTGCCCCGGGCCAGGCAGTTGGCGCGGATCAGCAGGGTGGCGCGCACGACCTCGTCGGAGGCCAGCGGGCCGGTTCCGTTCAGGTGGTAGCGGATCAGCTCGTTCTGCAGCCGTGCGGTCTTCTCCGGCGATATCTGCCGGTTGACGCTGTCACCGAAACCCGTCGTCACCCCGTAGATGGGCTTGCCGGTCGCGAGGATCTCCAGCTTCAGGTTCCGGGAGGCGTTCATCGCCCGCAACGCGTCCTCGGAGACCGAGAATTCAGAACCTTCGCGGGATGCGGCGGCCACGGTCTCGGTGATGCTCAGGCCGTGGCCGTCAATCTTCATGGTCGTCACTTGTGGACACCTTTCTCGCCGGTTGCCCACGAGTCTTGACCGCTGATGTTTCCCGTCGATATCGGAAAGGCGCCGCACGCGATATGCGGATGAGACGCCGAAGATACCCGCCCTCTTCAGGGTTGATCCAAGACCGGCACGGAGAAATGAGGAAACCCCATGATCTCCAATGGCGCGTTCGGCAGGCGGCTCCGCCTGCGGCGCCTCTACCGAAACGATTCCGAACGGCTGTTGATCGTGCCGATGGACCATTCGGTGAGCCAGGGACCGATCACCGGCGGCGAGGGGCTCGACGCACTCGTGGGCCGGCTGGCCACCAACCGGGTGGACGCGATCGTCCTGCACAAGGGCAGTCTCCGGCACGTCGACCCCACCTGGTTCGCCGGCACCTCGCTCATCGTCCATCTGAGCGCCAGCACCGTGCACGCTTCCGACCCGGACGCCAAGTACCTGGTGGCCGGCGTCGAGGAGAGCCTGCGGCTGGGCGCGGACGCGGTGAGCGTGCACGTCAACCTGGGTTCGGACGGCGAGCAGCGGCAGATATCCGATCTGGCGGCGGTCGCCGAAGCCTGCGACCGCTGGAACGTACCGCTGCTCGCGATGATGTACCCCCGCGGCCCCAGGATCACCGATCCGCGCGACCCCGCCCTGGTGGCGCACGCGGTGACCCTGGCCGCCGATCTCGGCGCCGACCTGGTGAAGGCGCCGTACGTCGGCTCGGTGACGGAGATGAAGGAGATCGTCGCCCGCTCTCCCGTCCCGGTCATCACCGTCGGCGGCCCGCGCAACGACGACGAGGGCCAGGTTCTCGCCCACGTCGGCGAGGCGCTGAGTGCCGGCGTCGCGGGTGTGGCCATGGGCCGCAACGTTTTCGAGGCGCCCGATCCCGGCGTCATGGCCGCCAAGCTGGCCGATCTCATCCACAGTGTGTGACCTCTAGGAGCCCTGCACATGAAGCTCAGTTGGCTGGACATCCGAGGCGTCGACGAGGCGCGGGACGCCATCGTCCAGGAGGCGCTGCATCAGCGGGTCGACGGCATCGTCGCGGCGGACCCGGCATCCCTGGAGGGCCTGCCTCCGACCGTCACCAAGGTGCTGTTCCCCCGCGGCAAGGCCCTTCCGGAGGACTTCGGCGAGGCCACCGTGGTCATCGTGGAGCCCGACTTCCACAAAGTCACCCCCGCCGAGCTGAAGCTCAAGCACCCGGAGCTGGAATTCGGCCGGTTCGTGGAGATCGTCGACGCGAAGACGCTGGAGGACGCCTGTCAGTCGGCGCGCAGCGAGCAGTGGAGCCTGCTGCTGTTCCGCGACCCGACCAAGATCCCGCTGGAGATCGTCATCGCGGCGTCCGCCGCCTCCCGGGGCAGCCTGATCACGGTGGCGGCCGACGTGGAGGAGGCCGAGATCATCTTCGGCGTCCTCGAGCACGGCTCCGACGGCGTGATGATGGCGCCCCGCAAGGTCGGCGACGCCACCGCGCTGAAGACCGTGGTCAACGCCGAGACCCCCGACCTGACCCTGACCGAGCTCGAGGTCGTCGGCACGGAGCACGTCGGCATGGGCGAGCGCGCCTGCGTCGACACCTGCACCTACTTCCGTGAGGACGAGGGCATCCTGGTCGGGTCGCACTCCAAGGGCATGATCCTGTGCGTCAGCGAGACGCACCCGCTGCCGTACATGCCGACCCGCCCGTTCCGGGTGAACGCCGGCGCCATCCACTCGTACACGCTGTCCAAGGACGGCCGTACCAACTACCTCAGCGAGCTGAAGGCCGGCAGCAAGGTCGTGGCGTCGGACGTCGAGGGACGTACCCGGCTCGTCACCGTCGGCCGGGTCAAGATCGAGACCAGGCCGCTGATCTCGGTGAACGCGGTCTCCGCCGACGGCCGCGAGGTCAATCTGATCCTGCAGGACGACTGGCACGTGCGGGTGCTCGGCCCGGGTGGCAAGGTCCTCAACAGCACCGAGCTCAAGCCCGGCGACAAGGTGCTCGGCTTCCTGCCGACGGAGGACCGGCACGTCGGCTACCCGCTCGACGAGTTCTGCCTCGAGACGTGACGTAGTGGACACGCTCCTGTATGTCCCGGTCCGGGTCGGCGACCTCGACGGCGCGGCGGCCGTCGTGCGTACGGCCCGGCCGGGTGCCGGCCAGGAGCGGGTCGGCCTCGCCTTCACCGGCGAGGAACGGCTCCACGCCGCGCTGGGCCCCACCCAGCGGTGGATCCGGTTGTCCCGGCCCGCACTCCTGGCGCTGCTCCGGCCACTGGGAATCGAGCAGGTCCGGATCGACGCGCTCTACGTCGGACCGGAAATGCCGAGGATGCCGGAGGCGGCCGACCTGTCGGCCGTGGACTTCCGCGAGGACGGGCCCGTCCTGGCCGGTCCTCGGCGGTACGCGCAGTGGCTGCCGGACGAGGTGTGGTGACGGTGGGCTCCGGCCGCCGTCACCGGCCCGCGATCGTCAAGTAGCGTACGGTGGTAGCAGGTTGGGACAGGCAAGGCTTACCTCATCACCCGTAGACCACCCCGGAACGGAGTGCCGGAGATGCCCACTGCGCTCGGTCGCGACGAACTCCTCTCACGTGCCGGACGTGCAGACAGCCCGCACACGCTGTTCAGCACGCTCGCGACGCAACTGCGCAGGGCGATCCCGTACGACGCCGCGGTCTGGCGGGCCACCGACCCGGAGACCGGCATGATCACGTCGCCGATCTTCGCGGAGAACATCGAGGATCACAGCTGTGCCGTCTACTGGCAGTACGAGCTGTTCACGGAGAAGATCAACCTGTTCCGGGACCTCGCGCTGGCGCCGGTGCCGGTGGCCAGCCTGTGGGAGACCACGGGGGGCGAGCCCGAGCGCAGCTCCCTGTACCGGGGTTTTCTGGCGCCGCGCGGGGTGCACGACGAGTTGCGGGCCGTGCTGCGGGTGGACGGCCGGCCCCACGGGTACGTCAGCCTGTTCCGTGAGAAGGGCCGGGCCGAGTTCTCCACCGGGGAGCGCAGGTTCATAGAGGACCTCGGCACGCCGATCGCCCGCCTGATCAGGGCGTACGCCAAACAGCGCCCCGAGCCCTCCGGCGACGCCCTGACCGGCACCGGGCTGCTGCTGTTCGACGCCGAGGGCGCCCTCGTCTCGGCCAACGACGAGGCACGGCGCTACCTCGAGGAGATGCCGCAGGGCCCCGCGTCGCTCACCGCACTCGGTCTGCGCATACCCCTGTGGGTGCACGGCACCGCGATGCGGGCCAGGGCCATCGCCGAGGAGCGCGGCGGGGACACCGCGCGGATCAGGATGCGCACCCGCACCGGCCGCTGGCTCGTGTGCCACGCGTCCTGCCTGCGCGGGTCCGACGGGAGCCTGGGCGTCTCCGCGGTGATCATCGAACGCGCACCGGTCTCCGACGTCACGCCGCTCGTCGTGCAGGCCTACGAGCTGTCGGAACGGGAGCTCGAGGTCACCCGGCAGGTGGCGCGCGGTCTGTCCACCAGCGGGATCTCCGAGGAGCTCCGGCTGTCGCCGCACACCGTGCGCGACCACATCAAGGCGATCTTCGAGAAGCTCGGCGTGTCCAGCCGCGGCGAGTTGGTGGGCCAGCTGTTCACCGAGTACTACGAGCCCATGGGCCCGTCCTCCACCCGGCGGAGTTAGGGAGCGTCGTCGGCTCCTGCCAGGGGTCGCGCGGGGCGCCCTTGCCCGAGGCCGGCCTGATCCGAACGACAACCGCATGGGCCCCGGTCCGCCGCGGACCGGGCGGCGGAACCGGGACCCGGCGCGCCCAAGAACCGACACAACCCGAAGAACCGACCGCACTGCGGCCCCGCGCGGGCCGCGGTCCGAGCCGCCGTGCCCGCGCGTGCGCGGCCGTGCGCAACCCGGCACGTGCTCGGGCGGGCAGCGGATCAGCTACCAGGAAGTGAAGATGCCGACCTCACCCATGCCGTACGGCGCCCCGCCGTACGCGCCGCCCGGGGCCGACGGCCCGGGATTCACCGTTCTGCTGGGCCCGGACTACTCGGGCAAGTCGTCGGTGCTGCGGCGTCTGGCCGACAGCGGTCGCTGGACGGTGGTCACCTGCGACCAGACGCCGCTCGACACCGACTACGCGCTGATCGGCCGAGCCCGCCGGGAACTGCTGCCCGAGGCGCTGGGGGCGCCGGCCGGACGCTACTCGCCGGACATCCTCCTCACCCTGATGCAGCTGGCCGTGGTGCACATGCGCGACCGCGTGACCGGCGCTCCGCCCGGACGGCCGGTGATCGTGGACTCCTACTACCTGAAGATCATGGCCAAGTGCACGCTGCTCGGATACGCCAATCCGTCGCTGTTCTCCTGGTGGCGGTCGTTCCCGAGGCCCGGACGGGTCGTCTACCTCGACGTCCCGTCCGCCGTCGCCTGGGAGCGCAGCGGGCGGGGAGCGGCGCTGAACCCGATGGAGCACTACGGCGACACTCCCACCGAGGAAGCGTTCACCCGGTTCCAGGACGATCTGCGCGACCTGCTGCGCGCGGAGGCGTCGCGCATGAACCTGACCACCCTCGAACCGGGCTCCGGCATCGACCACGTCGTCGATGCCGTGGAGCGCGCGACGGGACACCGGGTCGGTGCCTGACATGGGAGAAGAACTGTTCCCCGCCTACCGGGAACGGGTGCTGGCCGAGCGGGACGGGCTGCGGAAGGCGCTCGGCGACGTGCGAGCGGCACAGGACGGCGCCCTGCGGCACCTGCTGAGCGCGAACGCCGACACCGAGTTCGGACGGCGCCACGGCTTCGCCCGCTGCCGGGGTGTCGACGACTTCCGCGCGGCCGTCCCCATCGCCGACTACGCGGCCCTCGGCCCCTGGATGGAGGCCGCCGCCGCAGGCCGGCCGAACGTGCTGAGCGCCGATCCCCCCGTGGTCTTCTTCAAGAGCAGCGGCAGCACCGGCGACAGCAAACGGATACCGGTCACCCGGGAATTCATGCGGACCTGCTTCTTCCCGCCCTACTACGCGGCCTGGGCGAACATCGTCGAGCACCACCCGGAAGCCGTCCGCAGGCCCGACGCCACGCTCAACCTCAAGCACGACCCCGCGCCCGCTCCGGCCGCGACCCCCTCCGGCCACCCCCATCTCGGCGCCAGCCAGGTCGACTTCGGCCAGGCCTTCGGTGAGCGGCTGTCGGCGGAACCGGGCAGCCGCGCCCCCTGGAGCACCCTGCCGTCGTTCGTGGATCCGGCCGACCACCTGCTGCGCGGCTACGTACGGCTGCGCGCCGCCATGGCGCACGACGTGCGCTGCGTCATCGGCATCAACCCCGCCGTGGTGGCCGCACTGCCCCACCAACTGGTCCAGTGGTGGCCGCGCCTGGTCAAGGACGTGCACGACGGCACGGTCGACGGCCGTCCGGGACCCGCGCCCGACCCGGAACGAGCCAGGCTCCTGGACCGGCTCGCCGAACGCGCCGGCGCCCCGCTGCCCACCCACGTATGGCCGCGCATGGAACTCCTGTTCTGCTGGACCACCGGACTGGCCTCGCTCTACCTCCCCCGGCTGCGCGAGGCGTTCGGGCCCGGCGTGAGCGCACTGCCCGCCCCCGCGGCGGCGTCGGAGGGCTTCGTCGCCGTGGCGCTGGACCGGCACCCCACGGCCGGCTCGCCCGCGGTCACCGGCGGACTGCTGGAGTTCGTCGACGCCGACGACGAACTGACACCCGGCAGCGACACGCTGCTCTGCGACGAACTGGCGACGGGCGGCGAGTACCACGTCGTCCTCAGCCACGTCGGCGGCCTCTACCGGTACGCCCTCGGCGACGTGGTGCGCGTCGTGGACCGCGCCGGGGGCGTGCCCCGGCTCGAGTACGCCGGCCGGCGCACCCTGTCCGACGCCGCCGGCGAGCGGCTGCGCGAGGGGCACGTGGTGAGCGCCCTGCACGACGCCACGCGCGCCACCGGCCTGGAGATCCGCAACGCCACCTGCCGGGTGACCGGGCGCACCGCGCGGCCGGGCACGCCGGATCCCGGCGCGGACGGCCCGCCGCGGTACGCCTTCGCCGCGGAGCCTTTCGGCCGCTGGTCGCACGAGGAGACCGAGGCGTTCGCCCGGGCCCTGGACACCGCGCTCGGCGGGCGGTCCGCCGGATACCGGGCGGCTCGCGCCAGCGCCCGCCTCGGCGCTCTGGACCTGCACCGCGTGGCGCCCGGCGGCTTCGCCGCCGACTGGCAGGCCAGGGTCGCCCAGGGCACGCGGCCGGCGCAGGTCAAGGACCGGGTCTTCCAGAACGACGACGCGGCGTGGCGCCGGCTGCTCGACGCCTGAGCGCGCCCGCACCCGCCGGGCGCCGGCGGAACCGGCGGCTGATTCCGGCGGCCGGTTCTTTGGAGGCTGCCGCCGCCCCGGCGCCCGCTCGGCACCTTCCCGACCTTCAAGGAGCACTCGTGGAAACATTCGACGCGGTCGCCAGGACCTCCCTCCTGACGGCGGCACTGCGCGCACAGGAGAGCCGGCGCCCGGACCGCCTGTTCCGGGACCCGTTCGCCGCCCGGCTGGCCGGCGTCCTCGGCACCGACCTGTTCGGCCGGATCGGCGACGCCACCCGGCCGAACCGCACCGGCCCCGCGAAGCCCGTACCGAGCACGTTCGCCTACAACGCCATCAGGACCCGGTACTTCGACGACTTCCTGCTCGCCCGCGTCGCGGAGACCGACCGCCCCCAGGTCGTGATCGCCGCGGCCGGCATGGACACCCGGGCCCACCGGCTGCCCTGGCCGTGCCCGGTCGACGTCTTCGAACTCGACCGCACGGCCGTCCTCGCCGCCAAGGAATCGGTGCTGCGCGCCGAGCCGGCACCCCCGAGGGCGACCCGGCACCTGGTCGGCGCCGACCTGCTCGGCCCTGACTGGACCGCCGCGCTCACCGAGGCCGGCTACGACCCCGGCCGGCCCTCGGTCTGGCTGCTCGAAGGGCTCCTCTACTACCTCACGGAGGAACAGGTCGGCCAGGTGCTGCGCCGGGTGCGGAACGCCACCGCGCCCGGCAGCACGATCGCCGCGGACCTGGTCAGCGCCACGGCCCTCACCGCACCCGCCGTCGCGCCGCTGCTCGCGGTGTTCGAGAGCTGGGGCTGTCCGTGGCTGTCCGGGCACGACGAGCCGGAGGCGCTCTTCGCCGAGTACGGCATCGAGGCGACGGTCCTGCAACCCGGCGAGCCCGGCGCCGACTTCGGCCGCTGGCCCGACCCGGTCCCGCCGCGGGACGTCGCCGACGCCGGGCGCGTCTTCCTCGTCCACGGCCGGCGCCGGTGACCGCGCCCCGCCCCAGGGTGCTGATCGCACCGATCACCGTCACCCCCACCAAGGCACTCGGCCTCAGCCACCTCAAGGGGCTGCTGTGGGTGGACGTCATGTACCGCGCCACGCGGATGCTGCACGACCGCGACGTCGACTACCTCTACAGCAACACGACCTTCAACGGCACCCGGCAGACCGCCGGCTTCTGGGAGTACCTCGACCGCGTCCACGGCGACGCCGATCTGAGCACGGCCACCGAGGACGAAGTGGGCGTCCTCTACACGGAGTTCCAGTCCCGCGGCGACCCGCCCGGTGACGCGGCCCTGCTGCCGTACGTCCGTGCCGTCGAGCAGACCGGCTGGACCCACCCGGTGAGCCGGCGGCTGCTGGAGCTGTGGCGCGGCCACTTCGCCTGGCTCGGCATGCACGACCCGGGCCTGACCGCGACACGGCGGCCGGGGCTCGAATTCGAGGAGACGGTCGAACAGCTCGCCAAACACGGACTCTGCCTGGACACGCGCGACGACGGCGGCCCCGTCTACCTGGACGCCACCGCCCAGGGCCTGCCCCTGCGCCCCGCCACGTCCGCCACGGGCCGCCCCAACTACCTGGGCTGCGCCCTGCGCGATCTGCTGCCGGCGGTGGAGGACTACGACGACATCGTCCTGCTCCACGACCGCGAACTGACGGAGGACTACGTCCTGCTGCAGAAACTCCTCGGCGCGCTCGGCGGCGCCCGTGCGCACCGGGTCTGTCTGGACCGGGTTCCGCTCGACGGCGAGGTGCGTTCCAGCCGCCACGGCGTCGCCCACGCGCACACCGTCGCCGGGCTGGCCGACGCGCTGCGGGACCACGCGCCACCGGAGGCCGTCCGGCTCGGCATGAGGCTGTACTTCGTCGCCGGGCTCGGCAAGGGCGAGAACGGGCAGTCCTACCGCGAGGACCTCCTGCGCCAGACCGTGGAGCGCGCCGCCGCACTGCTCGCCCGCGACGACCCGCCGTCCGCCCCGGACGCTCTGGAGTTCGTGCGCCGGCAGACCGGCGGGCGGGCCCACGTGGACCCCTACCGGCTCACCTCCGCGCTGCTGCGCAGACACCAGCGTGTGCCGCTGCGCGCCGTCGCCTCCGACGTCTATCTCTGACCGCCCGGCAGAAGGGGCACCGCCCATGTTCACCCAGCAGCACCTCGCGGAGCACGCCGAACGCCGCGTCCGGGCCGCGCACGCCGGCCCGGCGCCCGGGCAGGGCCGGACGGCCGTGACGGTCGTGCTGCGGCGCTTCGCGCCCACGACGTTCGCGCAGTCCGCGGTGGGCTACGCCCTGAACCTGCCGGACACCCTGAGCGAGCCGTGGCTGCGCGCGTACACCCGCACGGTCTTCCTCTCCGGCAACCCCGACAACCTCCGTGCGCGGTTCGCCTTCCACCACGTCAGCGCGGACGGCGCCATGGCGTGGACCCTGCCCGAGGACACCGCCGAAGCCCCGCCGCTGCGACGCCTGCTGCGGCTCTTCCCCGCGGCCGACCTGCCCCCGCTGCCCGCCCGGATCGACATCCCGCCCCGGACCGACACCGGCCCGGACGCGCGCACGGCACGGCTCGACGTCGTCACCACCCGGGTGTCCCTGGCCGACTACCTCGTGCACGTCCACCACGCCCTGACGGAGGCGGTCCTGACCGGGCTGATCGGCGCGGACACCGGGATCGTGCTCCGGCACCTGCCCCGGCTCGACCCGGCCGAGGGACCCTACGCCATGCTGCGCGTCGTCCCCGACCGGGACGCGGCCGACGGCCGACTGCGCGCCTGCGCGGGCGTCACCGCAGCGGCCCCGACGCCCGCGACCGGGGAACACGACGGCCGTCGTGACCCCCGGCCCGACGACCGCCCCGGACCCTGGCCCACGCCACCGGCCTACGCCTGACGGACACCCTCACCGACACCGCCGCCGAGGCCTTGGACGGCTACGCCGGCCGGGCCGTCGCAGCCGCCGACCTATGTCGATGACATCGCGGAGCAGGGGCGGCTGCTGGGCCGTGAACGATCACTCTCCGACGGGCGGCTGCGCGGGCTCATTCGATCTGATGGCGTACCACTGACACATCACATGACCACTTTTCGCACATGCCCGGCTACACCAGCGCGGGCGCCTGCACCCCTGACGCGGGATGGACGAGCGACCGCAGTTTCTCCCGCGTCTCCGGGTCCGTCGAGTAGATGATCGTGCCGACCATGCCCCGCGTCAGCAGCACCTTGTACGTGTTGCGGATCAGTCGTTTGATCTCGTTGTCAGGCGTCGCCTTGGTGAAGATCGGGTCCTTCGACGCCGACCGGTCCACGACCCACCGGTCCGTCCGCCACACCAGGTCGGGACCGATGATGACGCCCGACCAGTCGTACTCGAAGCCCTGCGCGGTGTAGACGCAGCCGACCTGGCCGAAACCCTCCGGTTCGGTGGCCCACAGGGGCGCGGGCGGGGCTCCGAAAACGGACCGGTCGCCGTACACGTTCCAGGGCCGTGCCCAGTCGCCGATGACGACGTCGGTGGGAAGCGCCGTCATCTCGGGCGTGACCTTGGTCGTCCACTTCCAGCAGTAACCGGCCGACATCCGCGCGCCGTAGCCCTCCGCGCGCTTGGCGACGAGGAAGTCCTCCAGTTCCTGCGGGCTCTCGGCGGTCCGCAGCTCCAGTCTGCCGTCGGGCTCCCACACGTGGGGCGTGCCGCCCTCCAGGCCGAGCAGGTCGACGACCCACTTCTCGTACGCGTCGCTGCCGCCGCACCGGAACTGGCCGTCCAGCTCGATCACCGTGCAGTCGAGCCCTTCCGCGGCGGCGGCCCGTTGGATCTCCTCCTTCGTCCCCATCTCGCCGGGCCGCACCACCTGGTGCTGGTCGAGCAGGAACACCGGCACGCGAGCCGCGTCGATGAGTTCCGAGACCTGCGGACGCCCCGTACGCAGCTCGGCCTTGGTGTAGCGGTTGGCGGAGGTCTTCCGCAGCCGGTGCGCCTCGTCGCAGATCAGTACGTCGAGGTCGTTCGGCTCGGCGTCCATGAAGCTGTTGAAGTACATGAAGAGTTTCTGCACCTCGCGCTTCTTGTGCCCGGCGACCTTGCGCATCGTCTTGGTGAAGGACGCCGACCCGGTGGCGTGCAGAGCGGTCTCCCCGCGCCGGTACAGCTCACCCAGCAGCGACATCGCGATGACGCTCTTACCGGAGCCGGGACCGCCGGTCACCACGATGACCTTCTTGTGGTTGCCGCGCTTGGCCTTGCGCACGGCGGACATCACCATCTCGTAGGCGACCCGCTGCTCGGCGAGGAGCACGAACTGCTCGCGGTCCCGGATCTCGGCCGCGGCAACCGCCATCAGCTGTTTCGACGGCCGGATCCTGGCGTCCCTCAGCAGGTCGGCGGCCTCCGCGCCGGACTTGGCGGCCAGCCGGGATCGCAGGAAGTCCAGGAGGGCCCCGCGCTGGTCGGCCGTGTACATCCGGCCGTACTGGTCCTCCTCGACGCTCCGCAGCCCCGCGATCCGGGACTCGGTCGCGTTGTGCAGGAACGCCACCCCGGCCAGCGACCCGGGCATCCGTTCCAGGGCCGCGTTGAACGACAGCAGGTACTCGCAGTACCCCCGCACCTGTTCGATCGGGTTGAGGACGGGCTGCGGGTAGGCGTCGAGCCGGCACAGGAGAGGGTCGTCCTCGTCCGGGTGGGCCTCGCTCCACTGCTTCAACTCGACGACGACGTACGACGGCTGCCCCGTCGTCGGGTGCACGCCGGCCAGCACGGCGTCGGCGCGCTTGCTGGTGAGGGGCAGGCTGTACTCGATGACCACCTCGATCTCGCCGAGCCCGGCCTCCATGAGGGCGTTGACGAGAGCGGGAAGGCTGCGCTCCCAGGACCGTATCTCCGCCTGTGCGGGCCTGCGCCCGTGCAGGTGGCAGAAGTTCTCGGTCAGATGCAGCGCCAGTGATCCTTCGAGGATGCGGGTGGCCACGGACGCCGCGGACTCACGGAACAGCAAGGAAATGCCCCCAGGCAGCACGAAGAAGACTCGTGCGGGTGGGGGCATGTCCTGCGGTGTCCGCCGTGCACCGCCGTGGAGCGGGTGCGATGGCGGATCAGGAAGCCCGTCGGGCCGCTGAGATGTTGTGCCGACATCCTAGGGGAGCGCGGCGATCAAGAGGAGGGGGTTCCGTACGGGTTCGGCCACGTCCGGTGACGGACGGCACGGTCACTTGGTGCTCTGACGGGAGCGGGCGTTGACCTCGGCGAGGAGGGCGCTCAGCAGCTCGTCCTGACCCAGTGTCCGGACATGACACGGGTCGGCATCCCACTCGCGGCCACCGCCGAGCGGCCGGACCTGGACGTACGGGCCTTCGTGGCCCATGACCCGGCCGACCCGATCGCGGGCGGTGTCCCGCACGGCCTCTCCCACTGCCGGCACCTCGCCCGGGCTTCCGCCCCGGTCGCCGTCCTCCGTCACGTACTGATCCCCTTCAGGATCACGTCCGCGAGTATGAGGGCCACGGGCGCCGAGCACACCCCGAGGTGGACGAGGGCGTACTGGGCATCGTCCCCGCGGTCCTCCACCCACGGGGTGCGGATGTCCATCGCCGGGAGCTGGATACCGGCCCGGGTGAGCGCGGAGGCGAGGGCGTCACGGGCGTCGAGGGCCTCCTGGACCTTCGGAGCGGTGGGTGGCGGGCTGTCCGCGACGGCTGGGTGGTCGACCGCCGTCGTGTGGTCCGGGTGTCGTGGTGTGGAGGTCATCGTCGTCCTCGTCGGTCCAGTCCTACGGATTCCAGGACCCGGCTGCGCTGGGTGAATTACGCTGCGTAGTCCGGGCGTTACGAGGATGCGCCGGGATCTGAGCGGCCAGGCCGTGGACGGGGTCGTGCTTCCCCGCGTCCCCGAGGTCGTTCCACACCTTCCACACCGTCCACGCGAGCTTTCCGGAGGGGAGCCAGCCGTATGCCGCAACGACGCGTCATCACCGGCCGCAGCCAGGAACCACGTCAGCGCTTCGCCGAAGAACTGCGCACCCTGAGGGCGGGCAGCGGGACGAGCCTGCGGCAGCTCGGGGAGCGGCTGGGCTGGGACTGGTCCCTGTTCGGCAAGATGGAGAAGGGCGAGACGCTGGGCAGCCCGGAGGTCGTCCAGGCCCTCGACACGCACTACGGCACGCCGGGCCTGCTGCTCGCCCTGTGGGAGCTTGCGGCAGGGGACCACACGCAGTTCCGCGAGCGGTACCGGCGGTACATGGCGCTGGAGGCCAAGGCGGTGAGCCTGTGGCACTTCGCGGTGAGCGTCCTGCCGGGACTGCTGCAGACACCGGGGTACGCGCGGGAGGTGCTGGCGGCCGGTGGGATGAATGAGAGGGAACTGGAGCAGCAGGTCGAGGCTCGGATGGGGCGGCGGGAGTTGCTGGAGGCGGAGGACGCGCCACCGTTCCGGACAATCCTGTCGGAGGCGGTGCTGCGGACGCCGTTGCGGGATGCGGGGGAGTGGCGGGAGCAGTTGGAGCATGTGGTGGAGTTGGGGGAGCGGGCGAATGTGACGATGCAGGTGCTTCCGCTTGACGCTGGTTTGCATGGCCTGATGAACGCCACTGTCATGTTCCTGCGGCTGGTCGACGGACGTACGGTGGCCTACATGGAGAACGGCTACCAAGGCGATCTCATCGAGGAGAACGCTGCGGTTGAGCGTTTGCAACGTGCCTACGATGCGACGCGCGACCTTGCCTTGTCTCCGGCCGAGTCGCGGAAGTTTGTCCTGGCCATGTTGGAGGAAGCACCGTGCGATCCATCGACCTGAGCATCGTGTCCTGGCGCAAGAGCAGTTACAGCAACCAGGACGGGGGGGAGTGCCTTGAGGTTTCTGACGACTTCGGTGCGGTCGTTCCTGTCCGAGACAGCAAGGTCCCGCATGGGCCGGTGCTCGCCTTCCCGGTCGGCGGCTGGTCTTCGTTCGTGGGGGCCGTCAAAAGCGGCCGTCTGAGCGACTGACACGGAATGTCGACGGTCCTCGCGGTGATCGTTACCGCGAGGACCGTTGCCGTACTCGTCTTGGCTACTTGTTGGCCGGACGCCAGGCACGCAGGTCGTCGCCGGTGAGGCCGTGCTTGTCCCGGTCCACAGGATTCGGACCTGTTGGTCCCGATCACGTCCTCCTCCGCGAGGACAGGCCCGTACGGGCCCGGGACGACCGGCCGCCAGAAGATCTCCTTGAGGATGTCGACCCCGCAGCCCTGCCCGGTGGCCGGATCGGACACGGTGAAGCGGGCGGACAGCGGGGCGATTTCCAGCGCGTGCACCTTCCAGCGCGTGCACCTTCCAGCCGCGGGCTTCCAGGCCGGCGCGGAGCGTGGCGGCGATGTCGGCCATGGGCGCCGGGTTCTCGGTGGCTACGTCAAGGTCCTGGCTGGGGCGCCTCACGAGGCGGTGTCCCGCACGGCGTACCCACCGGTGAGAACCAGGGGGCCTCGGCCATCGCTCTCGCCGAGTGCGGTGTCCGGGTCGAGGAGAAAACGGTGCTGAACGACCTGCTCACGGACCTCGGCACGCGGTCCCGCTGAGGCGCGTCCCCCGGCCGCGCCGGGCGCGGAGTTCCACGCGTACCGACTGACACACCCTCGTCACGCGCAGCCTCGTGCGTCACCTCGCCCAGTACCGGAACGCCGGCCTTCCAGAGCGACCCCGAAAGGTGACTGTGCTGTTTCACTGAGTGAGGCACCTGTCTCCGCAGGGTGACGAGAGGCGACCGCCGGGTGACCGGCTCTGTGAGGGCGCGCACAGGGCCCACGTCACACGGGGCCAGGGTTAGTAGACGCCCGACGGCCGCTCGCCCGCGTGGTCGCAGACCGTCCGGGCGAGTCACGCGGCCGGTCTGCGAAGCGGCGTAGTAGGTCACACACTTGTCGCGGCGGCGGAGGGTTCCGCAGTGTGGTCGGCGTACCGGGGAGCCGAGCGCCGGGACCGGACGGGAAGAGCCCGTCCGTGATCCAGACACCGGCCCTGATGACGCGAAGCCGCGTCCAACGCGGACACCGCGTCGCCGACCCCCCGTCGGCCTCCCCATCACGTTCCCGAATGGAGAGGTACACCCGTGCACGCCATCATGCGCCGTCCCAACTTCCGCAAGTCCGCCGTGGCCTCCCTCGCCGCCGCGGGCGCCGCCGCCGTCACCCTCACCCTCGCCCCGAGCCCGGCGCACGCCGCCGAGCCGGCCAAGGCCTCCTCCGCGCAGACGCAGGCCCAGACCGACAAGATCAAGGACATCGTCAAGGCCGGCGAGAAGAAGCACGGCGACGACCTCGACGGCTGGATCCGCACCGCCCTGGACGTCATGGACGCCAAGAACATCCCGGGCACCTACGAAGGCTTGCACCGCAACATCATGCGCGAGTCGTCCGGCAACCCGAACGCGCAGAACAACTGGGACGTCAACGCCCAGAACGGCATCCCCTCGAAGGGCCTGCTCCAGACGATCCAGCCCACCTTCGACGCCTACCACGTCAAGGGCACGAAGGACTCCGTCACCGACCCGGTCGCCAACATCGTCGCCGCCTGCAACTACGCGGCCGACAAGTACGGCTCCATGGACAACGTCGACTCCGCCTACTGACCGGCGGACCCAATGACCGCCTGAGCCCCGGGACAACCGGTCCCGCGCGGAGGCCGGCGGGGCCCAGGCAGCACGGCGGGGCCGGAGGCACGACACGTCCCTCCGGCCCCGCCCGCGTCGCACACCGTTGCGTCCCAGACAAGTCCCAGAGGTGCCATCACGCCCCTACGGCCGTACGGCCGTAGGGCCGTAGGGGCGTAGGGCGTTGATTTTTGACGGCTTTCAGATGGCCCGGAAGAGACCAGCCAGCGCGGTGACCTGCGGCGATGAGAGGGATTCGGTCGCTGACCTGGGAGAATGGTCTTTCAGCTGTTTCACGCTCGTGCCAGTTGATGAAGCCGAAAGTCCCAGAAAAGTCCCAGAGGGCTACCACTGCTCGTACGGACTCTTTCGGCTAGCGCAGGGCGTACGAGCGCGGTGTGGGCTGATGCGCATCGGTGGTCTGCCCTGTGTGAACGGAAACGCGGGCGAGTTCAAGCGGCCAACGCATCACTGCTGTTCAAAAGGTCAGCGTAGACCTCTGCCGGAGTGCGATAGCCGTGGGTCTTGCGCGGACGGTGGTTGAGTTCGTGAGCGATGGCGTCCAGGTCGGCTTGGCTGAACGTGCGGAGGTCGGCGCCCCTGGCGAGGTACTGCCGAAGCAGCCGGTTGGTGTTCTCGTTGGTGCCGCGTTGCCACGGGCTACGCGGCTTGCAGAGGTAGATCGGCATCCCGGTCTCGGTGGTGATGGCCCGGTGCTCGGCGATCTCCCGGCCGCGGTCCCAGGTAAGCGTCCGCCGCAGGTGGGGCGGGATGCCGAGGAGGCTCCTGGTGAGATGGGGGGTGACCTGCTCGGCCTTGATGCCGTCCGGCAGCGCAACGATGGTCGTGTAGCGGCTGGTTCGTTCGACGAGCGTGGCGACTGCCGAGGGCCTGGTGCCCATCACGAGGTCGCCCTCCCAATGGCCGGGGACCTTGCGGTCCTCGGCCTCGGCGGGGCGGGCGGTGATGGACACCATACCGCGGATGATGCCCCGTCCGGTAGGCCGACGGGCGATCTTCGGGCGGCGCATGGGCCGGCCTGACCGCAGGCGCTGAGTGAGACTGCGGTCGATTGCCTGGCGGCGACGAGGGTCGTAGAGCGAGAGGTAGATCGCTTCGTGCGAGATCTGCATGATGGTGTCGCCAGGGAACTGACGTCGCAGCCACCCTGCGATCTGATCGGGAGACCAGCACAGAGCCAGCTTCGCCTCCACCAAGGCGCGCAGAGCCGGTTGTTGGGCCAGATTGGCCTGCTTGGGACGGCGCCCGCGCTCGTAAGCGGCCGCATCAGCGGACGCGGCACGGTAGCGGTCCCGGCCTCCGTTGCGGGCGATCTCGCGGGAGACGGTCGAAGGCGATCGGCCCAGCCGCCTGGCCAACTGCCGGCCAGATTCCCCGGCGGCGATGCCGCGGTATATCTCTTCGCGCTTGCTGCCGCTCAGATGCCGCTCTGATCGCTGCTGCGGGGTGATGCGGACGCCGCCGCTCTGGTGCAGAAACCGACGAGCGCTCTGCATCGGTGCCCCGAGCGCCCGCCCGATCAAGCTGAACGACTGCCCCTCGCGCCAGCGTCTCCAGACTTCATCCTGCTGAGCCGGCGAAAACCCGTAGTCACGCACCTGTGCCTCCACGATCACATGATCATCCGTGGGTGGTGCGTTGATCACTTGAGGGTGCCCGCGTTTCACGAACGGGTTCGCGGCCAGTGAGGATCACGCGGCCTGGGAGCCGGGTGACTGGTGTCGGCCTATGATCTACGCGGCCGTGGGCTTCCGGGCGCCAGGCGCCGTGGCGGGGGTGTGCGGAGGCCGCCGGGGCCAGCCGCTCGTGTCTTCGGCCGGACGTCGTCCGACGATGGTGTCCCGCTGTGTGGCAGGCGGAAGCAGACTCCCGTTTGAACTGTTCCGGGCAGAACGTCACCGTTGCGTGACCGGCCTCACGAGAAGCCGCGCAGTCAGTCCATGGCGGTAGGCTCCACCAGGGATTTGTCGGATCCTGAGGGACGAATCGGTGAGGAGGCCGACGCAGTGGCAGCAACGGGAGGGGACCCACGGCGAACACCCGGTCCGGCCATGCCCAAGCCGGGGCCGGTCAAGCCCGTCCAGCAGTGGTTCCAGGAGCGTCCCTCTCCCTACTCCTGGGAGCAGGACGCGCTGGACCACGTCCGGCGTCTCATGCCCGCGGCCGAGCCGTACCGCGCCTGGGCGACCTTCTCCTTCACTGCCCAGTCGGGCCGGGTCAACGAGTGCGACCTGCTGATCGCCGTCCCCGCCGGCCTCTTCCTCGTCGAGATCAAGAGCCACCCCGGCGAGCTCCATAACACCGGTTCGACCTGGAACTTCCGCGGCAAGGACCGCACCCGCACCCTCAACAACCCCCTGCACTTCAACGACCTCAAGTCCAAGGAACTGCGCAGCCAGCTCCAGTGGGCCGCCCGTAAGCTCTACCAGAGCGACCGGATGGTCCCGCGCATCGAGCCGGCGGTCTTCCTGTCGGCCCCCGACCTCGTCAGCCACCTCGACGAGGTCCAGCGCATCCGCGTGTACGGGCGCGACGACGGCGCGAGCGGCCTGAACCGCATCTGGCAGGACTTCCTCGGCCTGCCCCCCGAGCGTCCCGAGCGGCGTGTCACGGAGGAGTTCTCCCGCCACCGGCTGCCGCAGCTGCTCAAGACCATCGGTATCCGGCAGTCGACCGGCCATCTGCGCTTCGGCGACGCCTGGAAAATGGAGCCGCACCCCCTCGACGCGGGCGCGTCGTGGGAGGACCGCCTGGCCAAGAGGGATGACGGTCTCGCCCAGGAGGGGGGCCGGGTGCGAATCTACCTGGTCAGCCAGGGCGCGACGGAAGCGGACCGCAAGAAGACGGAGCGCGCGGCACGCCGCGAGTACCAGGTCCTCCAAGGCATCACCCACCGCGGCATCGCCGACGCCATGGAGCTGCGCGACCACGAGGGCGGACCGGCGATCCTCTTCCGCCACCGTCACACCGACCTGCGCCTGGACCAGTATCTCGATACCTACGGCGACAAGCTCACCCCCGAGACTCGACTGGACCTCGTTCGCCAGCTCGCCGAGGCCATCCGGTACGCCCACAGCCGCTCGCTGTACCACCGCGCGCTGGCGGCCCGCTCCGTCCACGTGTCCTTCCGGGGTGAGGGTGCGCACCCCGAGCTGCGCATCACCGACTGGCAGACCGCGGCCCGCGACTTCGACAGCAACGCCACCTTCTTCCGGTCCATCGGCGGCTCCGCCCTGGACGCGGCGCTGATCGAGGACGCCGCCCACGTCTACCTCGCACCCGAGACCGACCAGCCCTTCCCGGACCCCGGGGACTTGGACGTCTTCGGCCTGGGCGCCGTCTCCTATCTGATCCTGACCGGCAAGCCGCCGGCCCCGCAGCGCAGCGTCCTCAAGGAGCGGCTGCGCACCGAGTCGGGGCTGCACCTCTTCGCGGTCGCCGACGGGGTCTCCGACGCGCTCGACGATCTGGTCTACAAAGCCACCCGCGCCGACGTCAACGACCGGCTCAGTTCCGCGGAGGAGTTCCTGGACCTCCTCGACGAAGCGGAACGGGCCGGTGCCGCGCACGACTCCGCGGCGGCGCCGACCGTCGACCCGCTGGAGGCACTGCCCGGCCAGGCCCTGGACGAGGAATGGTCGGTACGCCGGGTCCTCGGCACGGGGGCCACGGCCCGCGCCCTGCTCGTGGAGCGCGCAATGGAGGACGACGACGGCACGGTCCGCGTCGAGGAACGCGTCTTCAAGGTGGCCCTCGACGAGCAGAAGGCCGACCGACTGCGCGCGGAGGAACGCGCCCTGAAGCTGGTCGGCGGAGGCGCTGTCGTCCAGCTGCGCGGGGACGGCCTGCGCGAGCTCGGTTCGCGTACGGTCCTGCAGCTGGAGTACGCGGGTGAGCAGTCCCTCGGCGCCCGGCTGCGCGGCAAGGGGCAGCTCAGCTACGACGAACTGGAGCGCTTCGGCGAGGACCTGTTCCTCGCCCTCGACCAGCTCGCCGCGCACGGCGTCCGGCACCGCGACATCAAGCCGGACAACCTCGGCATCCAGCGCCGCAAGGACTTCACCTGGCAGCTCAAGCTGTTCGACTTCTCCCTGACGGACGCCTCCGACCGTGACGTGAAGGCCGGCACCCGCGGCTATCTCGACCCGTTCCTCGGATCCGTGCGTCGCCCGCACTTCGACGACCACGCCGAACGCTACGCCGCGGCCGTCACCCTGCACGAGATGGCGAGCGGCGAGCGGCCGCTGTGGGGCGACGGCCGCATCGACCCGCTCACCAACGAGTCCGCCGAGCTGTACATCACCGGTGAGCTCTTCTACCGGCCCCTGCAGCCCGGCCTGACCGCCTTCTTCCAGCGCGCCCTGCACCGTGACATCGAGCACCGCTTCGACACGCTGCGGCAGATGAAGGACGCCTGGCAGAAGGTGTTCCGGGACGCTGACACGGACCGGCCGCCGACCACCCCCTCCACCGTGGGCACCGAGGCGGAGGACACCGAGCAGGCACGGGACCGGGCGGCCCTGGCTGCTGACGCCCACACGGAGCTGGAGCTGGCCGGTCTCTCGCCGCGGGCGGTGACGGTCGCCGCCGGTCTCGGCGCCACCACGGTGGGCCAGCTGCTGGACGTCCAGCCGTCCGTGATCTCCAAGGCCCGTGGCGCCGGCCCATTGGTGCGCAAGGAGCTGAACCGCCGCCGCAACCAGTGGGTGGCCGCTCTGCGGGGCAAGGCCGCCGTACCGGCCGCGCGCAAGGCCGCCTCTCCGGCCAGGGACGAGGAAGCGCAGGCCGGGGTCACCGGCATCCTGTCGGTCGACGACATGGTCGACCTGCTGACCCCGCCGCCCGGCCGCAAGGGCTCGCACCGCGCCGACGTGGTGCGCCTCACCCTCGGACTGCCGCCCGAGGAGGGCGGTCTGTCGCCGCTCGGCACCTGGCCCGTGCAGGCGCGGATAGCCGATCACCTGGGCATCAAGCAGCCGCCGGTCTCCCGCCACCACCGGGCCGAGATCAAGCGGTGGGCCGAGGCCGAGTGGCTGCAGACGGTGTGCACGGAACTGGTCGAGATCGTCGCGAACTTCGGTCGAGTGATGACCGCCGCGCAGGCCGCGCAGGAGCTGCGGGCCCTGCACGGCGCGCAGGACGACAGCCCCGAGCGCGTGCTGGCCCGGTCACTGGCGGTCGTCCGGGCCGCCGTCGAGGCGGAAACCCGTGAGGAGGAGGGCCATGAGCCACGCCTCGCCGTGCACCGGCGTGGCGACACGGTGCTGCTGGCGTCCGAGTCCCTGCCCGGCACCGACGACCCGAACCCGCATGAACTGGCCGACTACGCGGCGGAACTCGGCACGACCGCGGAAAGGCTCGCCAAACGGGAGCCCCTCCCAGGGCGTGCCGAGGTGGTGCGCGAACTGCGGGCGGTGCCTGTTCCGGAAGGCTTCGCGCCGCTCGCCGACACTCGCCTGGTGCCGCTGGCCGCCGCCGTGGCGTCGTCCGTGGTGCGCCACACCCCCCGCCTTGAGCTGTACCGGCGTGACCTGAGCCTGGAACGCGCGCTGCGCATCTCGCAGGCCGGCGCGGGCGTGCGGCCGGACCGGGGGATCACCGCGACCGAACTCGTCGCCCGGGTACGAGCCCGTTTCCCCGACCTGGACGCCCTGTCGGACGGCCGGGAGCCGACCCCCGTGGTGCTGGAGGACGCGCTCCAGGCGGCCCGCTTCGACCTGCGCCACGACGACGAGGCAGGACGTTTTCTCCCTCCGCTGCCGAGGTCGATCGGCCCCTGGTCCTCCACGGGGTCGGTCACCAGCATGCTTCCCCCGGTACGGTCCGTGGTGCGCCGCGAGCCAGAGGACCCGCACGGTGAGCTGCGCGAGCAGCTAACCGAGAGCGTCCGCCGCGGCGGCTTCCTCGCCCTGACGGTCAAGGCCGCCCGCCTGCAGGGCACGGCCGAGATGATCGCCGCCCGCTTCCCGGTGGTGCCCGTCGACCTCGGGGCGCTGTTCCTGCGGGAGTTCAAGCGGCTCGTGGAGGAGAAGAGCCAGGACTGGCGGACGGTCCTGCGCGCCGACGCGGCCTCCGCGCCGGGCCAGGTGAAGCCGGGCCTCGCCACGTTCGTCCGCGTCGTGTGGCAACGCGTCGCCGACGACCTCGCCGCCCGCTCCGCCGAACCGCGCACGGTGCTCTTCCTCCACGACGCGGGTCTGATCGCCCGGTACTGGGACGAGGGCGGCCGCACATTCCTGGTCACCCTCCAGGCAGCCTCCCGCAGGCCGTCGGAGGGACCGCACGGGCTGTGGCTGCTGTGCCCGATGGAGTCCCGCACCCAGGACCCGCACCTGGACGGTCAGCCGGTTGAGGCGTTGCGCAATGACGGGGAACTGGCCTACCTCACCGGGGGGTTTCTCAAGCAGCCCGCGTAAGTGGCCGGAAGAGACCGGGCTGTCAGAGGGACCGGCAAGAATACGGCCATGGTGGCGATCATGAAGTGCCGTGAAGATGAGGACGAGTACCTGGAGTTCCTCGAAAAGCTGCATCAATCCCGTCGGCACGACTGGGAGTGGTCGTTCACGCGCGGGCGGCATCTGTGGTCCAAGGGCCGTCATCTGCTCCTGATCGCGTCCATGGACGCTGACGGGCGCTTCGAGGTCACCCGCGTGGGGAAGTCCGTCCGCCGACGTGGAGCCAAGGACCAGGACCAGCAACTGCGCGTCACTCATGTGCGCCGACTGCGCAGGCCTCTCCTGCTCGTCGAGCTGCTCGACGGACTGACCGCGGCCCAGCGGCGCCATCTGGTCGAGGAGGGCCACCAGAGCAAGGGGACGGGCGAGGCGATACGCGCCCGGCTCCTGCGCCTCCGGCCAGAGCTGACGGAAGCGGTCCAGCTGATCGAGGGAGCCATCGACTCCTGGGACTTCGGCGACTCACGGGCGGCACAGGAAGTGGCGCTGCAGCGCGACGCGACGCTCGCCGTCACGCGCATGGCAGGGATGCAGGCCCCACAACTGGCGGAGTGGGACCCACCCGCCGAGGAGCTGTACGACGACACGGTGCCCCCGCTGTTCCTCGACATGGTGGGAGCAGCCCGCCATCCTGACGAACTGCTCGACCCTCCAGAGCAACGTCCGCAGGACCGTCCGGCCCGTTCCGACAGGCTCAGTAATCAGCGTGCGCTCGAGGACCATCTCATCATGCAGGACACTCGCGCGATGCACGGGTGGCTCAGCGAGGAGACCAACCATGTGGCCTGGCGCAGGTTCCGTGAGCACGGTCGCACGCTGCTGGTCGCGAACGCCAACCGCACTCAGGCGGAGCGGGCCCTCGGCTGCGACATCATCTTCTACAACGTGACGCGCCACAGCCTTGTCCTCGTGCAGTACAAGAAGCTCGACGCCGAACGGGGCGGCTTCTACTACCCGACAAGCGACAGGAACCTCGCCAAGGAGCTCCGGCGGATGAAGAGCCTCGACCGGTACGCGGAGAGGCACGCCGGTCTGGCCGACGAGCAGCGGCTGGACCCCAGCCCGAGCTGGATCAAGCTCTGCCATCCGCGTTCCGTGCTGCCGCACACGACGGAGATGATCCACGGCATGTACTTCTCCCGCCGACAGTTCGAATCGCTGCGTGACGATGCCCGCTTGAAGGACGGGCGGGGCGGCGCCGTCCGGTTCGGATACAAGAACGTGCCGGCCTACCTGGACAACACGTTGTTCACCCGCCTGGTGGAGACGGGCCAGATCGGCACCACCGGCACGAGCACCGACCTCGTCCGCCAGCAGGTCATCCGCAGCTTCCGAGGCCAGCGCAACCTCGTGCTCGCCACGCTGAGCGGGGAGGAGGCGCCGCAGGCGGCGCGAAACGCGCAGCGCAGGGCAGCTCGATGAACAGTCTCCCTGTGTGACGACTGGTCGACAGCCGAGCTGCGGTAACCGGCCGCCGGGGCGGAACATCGGGCCCCGCCCGGCGACCGCGGTTCGGTGTCAGTTGACGGGCATGCGGGGTACACCGCCCTTGCGGCTGATGTGGAACGCCAGCCGGTAGATGTCCGGCAGGTCGATCGCCTCTCCGCTGCGCCGGGTCATCACACCTAGTTCGATGAGCTCCTCCAGTAGTGCCACGGGGTTCTCCAGCTCCCGTGGACCGCTGCCGGAGCGTTCGTCCTTGAGCTGTTCCCGTACCTTGCTGACCAGCGAGCCCTGGTGCCAGGCGTAGTGGACGGCCGAGGCCTGGAGTGGGACCTGGGTGTTCTCCAGCTGTTCGACCGCGAGGGCCGCCCAGCCGATGTCGTCCTGCAGTTCGGCCACCCTGCTGTCGGCGGCGGAGCTGAGACTCTCGCGGATGGCGTCGTAGTGGAGGGGGACCGGGTGTCCCGCGTGCCGTTCGCCGGTCAGTACGGCGGCCTTGCAGAGAGCCTTCAGCCACGTCCGGGGACTGACCCGGCCCTTGCCGTCCTGAAGGTGGTTCGGTACCCAGGTGTACGTGTGTCCCTTACGCCGGTCCGTTCCCATGAACGGCCCGGCGAGCGTGATGAAGACTTCCTCCTGGCGTTTCCGGTCGGCGATGACGTCGACGGGCGCGACATGGCGGCCTTCCTCCTGCCGCCAGGTGCCGGTCGCCGTGCGGAACTTCTCGGCCTCGGGCGTGGTGTGGTTGCCCAGCTGGTGGAAGAGCAGCCCGTATAGGTTCTCCCGGCTCCACTCCAGGTCCGTGGCGTTCGCGCCGAGCTTGGACGCGTCGGGAAACATCTTCGGCGCGTTCTCGTACATGTCCGGCCGTACGAAGATCTTGGCCCGCAGGGTGCCGGTGGTCAGGCGCAGCTCCAGCGCCAGCCGGAACAGCCCGGACAGCAGCCGGTCCGTCTGTTCACGTACGCCGTGCAGGTGCTCGAGGGCGTCGAAGAGCAGCACGCGGGTCTCACCGCGCTCGCGGCTCTCCCGGTCGGCTGCGGCGATCGCCGCGTCGTAGGCCTCCGGGTTGTCCCGCGTCCAGCGGACACGGTCGGTCCAGCCCTCGATGCGGCGGATCTCCGGAACGTTCAGGGCCATCAGGACGATCGCCGCCCACAGTTCGTCCGGGGTCGCCCCGTCCGCGACGAGCTTCTCTCGTGTCCGCTTGTACGGGAAGGGCGGTTCACCCGCCTCCTCGCTCTCCAGCCCGAACGCCGTGGTCACCCTGGTGCGGCGGAGCCGGGGCATCATGTACGAGGCGGCGGCGATCTCCCTGAGCCGCTCGTCGACCAGTGCCTTGGCCCAGAACGTCTTGCCCGTACCGCGTGCTCCGCGCACCACGGTGACGTCCGGGTCCAGGGCCAGCCGGTGCGAGGACGGAGTGAACAGGGTTCGCAGACCGGGGCCGGTGGTGTTCGCGTCGGGAGCCGAGCCGAGCGCTTCGATGAGCAGCTTGCGGTAGTCGGCGGGCGTCGGTTCGCTCATCACGCGTCCTCGTGCGGTTCGGGCAGCAGGCGTTCCACCGTAGTCGTGAACTTGCTGTACGCCGCTTCCACGAAGGGCAGCTCGGGCCAGCGGCGGCTGCGCAGCGGGTCGAGCCCGACCAGGTCGTTGCCGAACAGGATGGGGATCGCCGCGTAGGGGGCGTCGTCCACCTGGCCGGCGGGCGTGTAGAACGGCTCGGGCTCGTCCTCGTCGGGGAGGTTGTACAGCGTGTCCACGAACAGGTCGTAGGCGTTCTTGCGGAGCACACCGAGCCGTTCGGTGTCGCCCGCCGAGTGGAACATCGCGCCCACGATCCTGATCCTCTCCCGGAGCTCGCGCGCCCGGTCAGGCCGGCGCTGCCACTCGGAGAGCAGCATCCGGTAGCCCTCCCAGGTCGACGGGTTGTCCACGGCGAACAGCAGGGCGAGTCCGCTGAGCCGGGTGAGCGTGACGGCGGCGATGTCGTGTATGCCGGCGCGGCTGTCGAGCAGGACGTGGTCGGGGCGCCGGGCGAGCCGTTCGACCTGGTCCTCGCACGCGGCGATGG
Source organism: Streptomyces sp. NPDC017890 (assembly GCF_044328675.1). Classification (NCBI taxonomy): domain Bacteria; kingdom Bacillati; phylum Actinomycetota; class Actinomycetes; order Kitasatosporales; family Streptomycetaceae; genus Streptomyces; species Streptomyces sp. NPDC017890. The sequence goes on along the minus strand of NZ_JBIRHU010000004.1, from coordinate 64,424 downwards.
CCTGTTCCAGCCGGACGGCGAACGGACGTGGCGGCGCGCCGTCGCCGGTGGCCGGGAGGTCGGTGTAGATGCGGTTCAGCTTCGACAGGTAGCTGTACGGCTGCCCCTCCAGCGGCAGTCCGCATGCCGGGGCGAGGAACACCTCCCCGTTGCCCTGGTAGTTCAGCAACGAGGCACGTCCGACGAGCTCCAGGTCGTCCGCGCTGCCGACCGCGGCCTCCACGAGGTGGTCCACGATGCCGTGCCGTGGTCTGCCCGCCTCGTCCGAGAGCAGGTTGGACACGCCGGGCGATTCCAGATCGAGGTCGACGACGAGTACGCACCGACCCAGGTCGGCGAGGTGGCGGGCGAGGACGGCGGTCGCGGTCGAGCGGCCGACACCGCCCTTGAACCCGTACAGGGCCACGCGCCGGTCCCGCCGGGAGACCGGTGTCCCGGAGGCGCTGTCGTCGTCGCGCTGGAGCCAGTCGGTTCCGACGACCGTGCGTTCCAGTGTGCAGATCCTGCCGACACCGTCGCCGCGCGGGCTCACCTCGGTGAGTTCCGGCGCGGTGAAGAACAGTTCCGGCGCGAACATGGAGCGCGCGGTCTGCACCGGCTCCAGTCCGGTGAACGGCTGGGTCACCTCGACGAACCGGTCACGTACGGCGACGAGTTCGGGGGAGTCCGGTGCGAGCCGATCGCCCATGTCGTCGATGAGTAGCGAGGCCCGGCCGAGCAGGTCACGGGCGAGTACGACGTCACGGCCGAGCGCCGCGGCGTCCTCGGCCACCTTCTGCGCGGCCAGCCACGAAGAATCGAAGCCCGCACTGGGTGTCGTCATGCGAGGGCCCCGGTTCCGAGTATGCGTGCCTGTTCGTGAGCGGCGAGGAGGTCGTACGCCGCCCGCAGGTGCCGGTCGAGATCCGCGTCGCTGATCGCCGTACCGTCGCAGTATCTTCCGGACACGTCCCAGTCGTGGAACGGGTTGTGCCCGATCAACCGCAGAAACAGGACCCCTGTCTCGCGTGCCCGCCGACGGTCGAGGATCGTGGTCAGCTGTCCCCACAGGTCGGGGAGGTGCTCGTGCAGGTACTCCTTGCGGTCCTGCTTGCGCCACTTTCCGCCGGGCGGGTTCGGCTGCGAGCTCAGCTCCAGATCGCCGTTGTAGGGCCGCTGCTTGTCGTTGAGCCGGGAGCCCAGGTAGTCCAGGAGGATCGCCTTGATCGCGCACTCGGCGGCCAGCCCCGCCGAGTGGTCGGCGGCGATGGTAAACCGGTCGGCGGCGGCCAGCCTGGCCGAGTGGTAATGATGGCCGCTCGCCGCCCGGAAGGCCGGTGGCGGGGCGGCGGAAGTCGTCGGAGCCGTCACGACGATCACCTTATCGGCGTGATCAGCGGGAAAGGGAGCGTTTCCGCATACCAGGCGCCCTGCGCCTACCGCATGCGGCCTGGCAGGATTGGTGCTCTGAGCGCGGACTGCGACGGTGGACGAGAGAGCCGCAAGGAACGCGCAGTGCATCGAGAAGGAAGCGGAACGTGACGGACGTAAAGGCTGGTGTGGACCCGGCGGCCCTGCTCAAGGACCTCAAGCGACAGGTCGCGGCCCTGGAGGACGACCTGCGGGCGCGCACGGAGTCCGTGGACGAGATCCGCGATCGCCTGGAGGCCGAGTACCGGCACGCCCGGGAGGCCCGGCGCACGGCGGCGACGTACGGCGCCTGGCGCGACGAGCGGGTCACCCAGTCCGCGGCGGCCTGGGTCCTGGCCTGCGTCTTCGTTCGCTTCTGCGAGGACAACGGCCTCATCGACGAGCCGTACATCGCCGGCCCGGGGGAGCGGCTGGCGGAGGCGGAGGCCCGGCACGAGGCGTACTTCCGCGAGCACCCGACCAAGAACAACCGCGACTGGCTGTTCGCCGCGTTCGACGCCATCCGCGAGGCGAACGACACGGCGGCCGGCCTTTTCGACAAGGCCCACAACCCTCTGTGGGACATCACGCCCGGCTACGAGGCGGCGACCGAGCTGCTGTCCTTCTGGCGGCGGTGGGGTGCCGAGGGCGAGATCCGCTACGACTTCACCGACCCCGAGTGGGACACCCGCTTCCTTGGCGACCTGTACCAGGACCTCAGCGAGCACGCCCGTAAGACGTATGCGCTGCTCCAGACCCCGGAGTTCGTCGAGGAGTTCATCCTCGACCTCACGCTGGAACCGGCTGTCTCCACGGACGCGTTCGGCCTGGACCCGGTGTGGGAGGGGCCCGACGGTGAGGAACGGCGCGGCCTGCGCACCATCGACCCGGCCTGCGGCTCCGGGCACTTTCTGCTGGGGATCTTCCACCGGCTGATGGACAAGTGGCGCGCGGCCGAGCCGGGCACGGATGCGTGGACGTTGGTGCGCCGCTCCCTGGAGTCCGTGCACGGCTGCGACAAGAACCCGTATGCGGTGAGCATCGCGCGCTTCCGGCTGCTGGTGGCCGCGATGCGGGCGGCGGGGGCGGAGAGGCTGAAGGACGCACCGCCGTTCCCGATCAACGTGGCGGTGGGTGACTCGCTGCTGCACGGGCGGGATGCGGCGGGTATTCAGACGGACCTGGACACGCTGTTTGCCGAGGTGCAGATCGGGCGGGAGGAGGGGACGGCGTTCGCGTATTCGACGGAGGATGTGTGGGAGTACGCGAAGCGGGTTGATCTGCTGGGGCGGGGTTCTTATCACGTGGTGGTGGGGAATCCGCCTTATATCACTGTTAAGGATAAGCAGGAGAACGAGAATTATCGGGCTGCGTACGATGCTTGCGCGGGGACGTATGCGCTGTCAGTGCCGTTTGCGCAGAGGCTGTTCGAACTGGCGGTCAAAGGGGCGGGGGGGCATCGGGGTGGCGGTGGTTTCGTGGGGCAGATCACCGCGAACTCTTTCATGAAGAGGGAGTTCGGTAAAAAGCTGATTAAGATTGTATTCCGGAATCGAGTCGAGCTGTCGCATGTGATTGACACCTCAGGTGCCTATATTCCGGGGCATGCAACGCCTACTGTGATCATTGTGGGGCGTAATCGAACTCCTAATCTGAGTAAAGTCGTGCGTGCTGTACTCGGTGTACGTGGCGAAGCCGAGCAGCTAAAGGATGCCTCTCAGGGGGCAGTCTGGCAAGCGATCGTGCGGCAGGTAAGTTCTCCGGGGAGCGAGTCCGACTGGGTTTCTGTTGAGGACGTGTTGGCAGATCATTTTCTGCAGCATCCTTGGTCTGTGAGCGGAGGTGGTGCCGGTGTTCTGCTGGCCCATATCGAGTCGGTGGCAGTTCCCATGGTTGGCCGGATTTCGAAGCCGATCGGCCGGGCGATCAGGGCTGGTGCAGATGAGGCTTACCTGCGACCGGTGCGACGGACCTATGTGTCACGAGTCGATAAAGGGCTGAAGCCCCTACTCGCGGGAGAAGTCGTCCGTGACTGGGGGGCCGAACCAGGCCTGAGAATCCTGTTCCCCTCGCAGGCCGCAGTCGAAGGTGGCCTACGTGAAGAACTGTGGCCATGGCGTATGCCTCTTCGTTCTCGACGGACTTTTCAAGGGGATATGGAGGGTGCTGGGCTTCAGTGGTGGGACTACATGCAGTATACGGCCTCGGCATATGAAACTCCGTTGTCTATTGCTTTTGCTTTCGTTGCCACGCATAACCACTTCGTTTTGGATCGCGGTGGAAAGGTATTCAAGCAGACCGCCCCGGTGATCAAATTGCAAGAGGGTGCCACTGAGATCCAGCATCTGGAGATTCTGGGGTTGCTTAACTCCTCGACCGCCTGTTTTTGGCTGAAGCAAGTGAGTCAGTCGAAGGGTAACGGAGGTATTGGTGGAGGCATTTCTGACGAGCTCTGGGAACATCGTTACGAGTTCGCTGGTACCAAGCTTCAGGATTTTCCTATTCCGGAGCGTTTGCCCTTGGAGCTTGGATGGGAGTTGGATCGTCTTGCTCAAGAGATGGCGAAATCTGAGCCCTCTGTGCTGAGTGAAATGGGCGTTCCTACTCGGATCGCGTTGGACGAATCTCGTAACAACTACGCCGCCACGCGAAACCGAATGATCGCCATGCAGGAAGAGTTGGACTGGGAGGTGTACGGCCTGTACGGATTGCTCGCCCCGCCAGAGGTTGCCCGCACCGTTGTGCCCGTCCCTGACGCCGCCCTGCCTGAAGTACACCTAGGTGAGCGCGCCTTCGAGATCGTGCTCGCGCGGAAGGTGGCCGCAGGGGAGGCGGAGACAGTCTGGTTCACCCGGCATGGCTCCACCCCCGTTACCGAGATCCCCGCCCATTGGCCCGACTGGTACCGCGACATTGTTCAGGCGCGTATCGACATCATCAACTCCCGCAAGGACATTGCTCTTATTGAGCGACCCGAGTGCAAGCGGCGGTGGGCTGCCGAGTCGTGGGAGAAGAAGGAGCGGGCGGCGCTGCGGAACTGGTTGCTGGACCGGTGCGAGAAGCAGGAGCTTTGGTACGAGGTGCGGGACGGGCTCAAGCGGCCCCGGCCGATGACCGTCAACCACCTTGCCGACCAGCTCGGCGCGGACGAGGACTTCGTCTCCGTCGCCGCGCTCTACGCCTCCGACCACCTCGGCAAGCCCGACCTGCCCCTCGCGCAGATACTGACCGAGGTGATCGCCGACGAGCACGTGCCCTACCTCGCTGCCATGCGCTACAAGGACCCGGGACTGCGCAAGCGTGCTCAGTGGGAAGAGGTCTGGCGGCAGCAGCGCGAGGAGGACCGTACGGGGCAACGGCTCGACATTCCCGTACCGCCCAAGTACACGTCTGCCGACTTCGCCCGTCCCTCCTATTGGTCGAACCGCGGCAAGCTCGACGTGCCCAAGGAGCGGTTCATCTCCTATCCCGAGGCCGGGCCCGACAGTGACTCGACGCTGATGCTCGGGTGGGCCGGCTGGGACCACAAGGACAAGGCGCAGGCACTCTTCGAGCTGCTGGCCGCCCGTACGACGCGGGACGGCTGGAGTTCCGAGCGGATCGTTCCGCTGCTCGCCGGCCTCCACGAGGTCATGCCATGGGTCGAGCAGTGGCACGGCGAGTACGACGACGAGTGGGGCGACGTACCGGCGGACGAGTTGGAGGCCGAGTACGAGAACCAGCTCCGTAAGCACCAGGCCGGCGTGGAGGAGCTGAAGGCGTGGCGTCCGGTGCGGAAGACGCGTGGCCGCAAGGCGGCGGCGAAGCAGCCCGCGCTGGACGTCGAGTAGTCAGAGAAGTTGGTGGGGCAGTGACGCACGCTGCCCCACCGGAAGTTCAGACGCGCGAGTCGGCCGCCAGTGTCGTGAACGCCGACCAGGCATCGCGGGACACGGCCAGCGCCTGCCTGTCCGTGTCCTTCGAGTCCCGGACGAGAACGGCCTCGGTGCGCACGGCGACCTCGACGCAGTTGTCGCCGGAGCTGCCGCTGTAACTGCTCTTGAACCAGGCCAGTCCAGTGGTACTCATAGTGCTCCTCGCATCTGCTCCAGCAGGCTTACTGTGGCTTCACGGCCGAGGGCCTGCGAACGCAGCTTGCCATAGCGTTGGAGCATGGCGCTGACATCTTTCAGCGCTGTGATCAGAATGCTTGACTGCTGGCCCTCGGAGTAGCCCACCCACTCGTGCTGAGGTGTCTCGGCCAGGTACATCAAGCCGTCGATCCCCGCGTGATCGTACTGACGCAAAGGCATCACTTGGAGCTCGACGTTCCTTCGAGCGCCTTGCTTCAGTAGGTGGTCCAGCAGCTGTCGCGCGACTCCCGGCCCACCCATGTGTCGCTCAAGCAGAGCTTGTTCGATGACGAAACTGAAGGCCGTGTTCGGCCTCTCGGTCAGGAGTTGTTGCCGCTCCAGTCGTGCCGCGACCTGGCGCTCGATCTGTTCTTCGGAAAGCGGTGGCAGCCGCCGCTCGAAGATCGCGCGGATGTACGACTCAGGCTGCAACAACCCCGGAATCGCCCGGCACTCATACGCGTACAGCGAGATCGCCTCCTCCTCGATCCCCGCCCACTGCCGGAACCACGACGCCAACCCCGCCTTCCGCGTCAGACTCTTCGCAGCCGCCCTCAGCACCCGCCCCGCGACCGCCCCCAGCACCTCCTCCGACCGCTCCAGCAGGTCCCGTGGCGGGAACCGCTTCCCTTGTTCGATCTTGGCGATGTACGCGACCGAGTACCGCACCAGCGGCGCGAACTGCTCCTGCGTCAGGCGGGCTTCCTCCCGCAGGGCCTTGAGTACCGCGCCGAACGTCTTCAGACTGTCCGAGAGTTCCGGCTCGCAGTTACCTCCCCCGTTCCCGGCACCGTCCCCGCCATGCCCGGCTTTCCCGCCCACCCCGCCGCCGTTGCCCGTCGTCATCGCAGCCGCCTTCCCCTGTGCCGCCGGGCCGTACCCGTGCCAGGCTCGGACGCTTGCCGTACCGTCCGCCGTACGCGCTGCGCCACGCTCGGCACGCTAATGGTCACGAACAGCGACCGACCCAGTCCAGCGAGACGACCAGTACAAGGCGATCTGTATCGGCGCCGGGCCTGCCGACGCTTCGCCACCTCCCGGCAGGGTGGCCGCCATGTCAGTCCCCCGCGCCCAGAGCCCCACCCCGGCCCGTACGTTCACCCAGCGCTTCTCCGCCACCCCCCGCGGCGCCCGCCTCGCCCGGCTGCTCGCCGCGCACCAGCTCACCGAGCGGGGTCACCCGCACGGCACCGAGGCGCACGACACCGTCATCCTCGTCGTCGCCGAACTTGCCACGAACTCCGTCCTTCACGGCCGCGTCCCCGGACGGGACTTCGCCCTGTCCCTGTCCCATGACGAGAGTCGGGGCGTCGTCCGGATCGAGGTGACCGACACCCACCCTGCCCAGCCGGCGCGGCGGATCCCCGGTACGGACGAGGACGGCGGCCGTGGTCTGCTCCTTGTCGACGCGCTCGCCGCCGACTGGGGCGTACGCGACCGCCTCGGCCCCGGCAAGACGGTCTGGGCCGAGTGCGCGACAGCTCCCCGGACCTGACGGCACCAGATCGGCCGCCGGAGTCGTCTGAACCCAAACCGGCAGCGTTCAGCTGCCCGAACGCCCGGATCGGAGCGCACCCAGGACCTTGGGAACTTCGGCGGGGCGGTATTACGGTGGCTGTCCGAGCGATGCCCTGACCGTGTTCGGTGGGGGACCCGGTCCGCTGCACAGGGCATCCGGGGTGAGGGGAGCCACCGTGCAGCCGCTGTATGCCGTCAGTTTCGACGTCCAATCCGCCCAGGAGCAACCGGACCACGTCTATCAGCATCTGCGTCGTCATCTCGCCGACTGGCTCTGTGACCGCGGACGCGCCCCGGCACCGTCCCCGGCCGATCTCGACCGGGACGGCCGGGCGGTGCTCCCCGGAAAGATCCCCGGCCACGGTGATCGCACGGCGAGCTGGGAGGTCCTGGGGGATGAGCGCACACACGCCCTGCGCATGACCATCCGCCAGCCGCTGTCCGACGGCAGCCCGGCCGAGTTCGTCACGCGCATCACGATCTCCCGGGCGGAGGAGGGCGGTGGCGGACTCAGGGTCGTCATGGGCCGGGAGATACCCGACGGCTGGATCGCTCCGGTGCGGGACCCGCGGCTCAAGCGCCCCAACCTGCTGAGGGAGGTGCTCAGGGATCCCGAACTTGTGGTACGGGTGCTGGGCCAGGTCGCCACCGGGCGGTACGAGCGAATCAGGGACGAACAGAGTGCGGCCGTGCTCCTCGACTCCCTCGCGCTGAGCACGCGCCTGCCCATCTTCCTGGTACAGCCCCGGGACCAGGCGACATGGAACACGGCGGCCGACGCATCGGGCCAACTCGCCGGACTCGCCCAGGTGGTGACCCTGAACTACCTGACCGTGCAAGCGGTCCGCCGGGTGCACGGCCAGCTGGCCGTCCCCAGCGGCGGCGCCCTGCTGGTCTGGCCCGACCTCGGTCTCGAGCATCCCGCGTACTCGCGTGAGGAGGTGTGCGAAGCGTCCTTCGTGGAAGGTCGGCTGATGCCCTCGCTCGGTCACCTCTCCGTGATCGCCCGGGGCACCGACAGCGCGTGGGAGCGGGCCCGGCAGGCCTCGTACCGGGCGGCTGCACGCCGGGCGGCGGAGCAGCTGTCCCGCGCGCAGGCCGCCGACGACAAGGCCGGTCAGCTCAGCGTGCTGAACGACCGGGTGCAGGATCTTCTGAAGCAGGTCAAGACCTGGCAGGACCTCGCGCAGAGCTACGTGGAGGATCGCGACAAGGCCCAGTCCGAGGCCGCTGACGCCAAGACACTGCGCCAGGACCGCGACTACTGGAAGGGCCAGTACCTGGACCTGTCGAAGGGCGGGAGCGGACAGAAGGCGGCGCTCGACGTCTGGAGCGCAATCCCGGTCCTGGGGGCCACGGACGCGCTGCCCACGTTCGAGGCCCTCACCGAGGCGTCGGAGCAACACATCGCGTTCACGCCGAGAGCGGCGCGCGCGTGGAAGGAGTCCCGTTACCCGTACCGCCAGGAGATGACCGACCAGTTGACCGCTCTCGCGCAGGCCGCGATGGCTCTCTACACCAAGCCCGGCAGGATGCCGAGGCTGACCCAATGGTTCTGCGATAACCACGGGCTGAAGTACGCGCCCAACGACGAGAAGCTCGGCAAGGACAAAGATAAGCGCTACTTCGCGTTCGATGGCAACCCGCGCTGGGATGGACTGGGGCACATCAAGGTCCGGGACAACGTGTCGCCCAACGAGGTCGGACGGATCTACTTCGCCCTCGATCCCGACGGGAAGCGGTTCATCGTGAACCACGTCGGACTTCACCTGTAGCCGGCTGTGCTGACCACCCGCCCGCGGACTGCGCGTCCGCGCAGTGCCGCCGAAACGCGCAAGCCTCAGCCTCTCCCCCCACCCACCCTGATGTCCTGGTTCCAGGCGTCGTTCCGGCCGTTCCGCCCCGTCTTGCAGACCATGTCGTAGCAGCGCCAGAACCAGACGCCGTTCCTGCGGCGGCGCAGCTCGATGCTGGTGCCGCCGCAGCGGCCGCACTTCGGCGGGCGGGTGAACAGCTCGGCGTGTTCGTGCTCAAGGAGCTTGCGGGCGAAGTGGCCGCCGCGGATCGTCAGCATGACCTCGCGGGTCCACGCCTGGGACAGGGTGTTGAGGCTGCCGAGCATCACCGTCCGCTCGTCGATCACCGCGATCTTCTGGTGCATGACGTTGACGGGAACGACCCTGTGGACGACGGCCCGGAGGTCGGCGATGAGGCTCTGGCTGGCCGGGCGGGCCTGGAGCTGGTCCGTGTCGTCGCGGATGAACACGCTCACGCGCACGCCGCGACCGGCCGCCTCGCGCAGCAGCGGCAGGATGCCGCGCACCCGGTTCGTGACCCACGGCGCCCACAGCCAGACCGAGGTGCGGGCCGTGCGGATCTCGTCCTCGAAGGTGCTGAAGAACGTCGTCTCGTCGTCGATACCGGTGATCTCGACGTGGCGGGCGAGTACGTCGGCGAGGGCGGCGCCGAACTGGCCGCGGCTCGGTGCGTCCTCGTGCGGCGGTGTGATCAGGTGGCCGGCCCGCAGACGCCGTACACCCGGCGTGCCGACCAGCGCGGCCAGGTGGGAGAAGGCCGTGCCCTGCTTCGCGGAGCTGATGCGCTCCCAGCTGCCGATGACGTACAGGCGGGTCTGGACGCGGGTGGCCGCCACGTTGAACAGGCGCACGCCGCTGCGCGCCCAGTCCGACGCGCCCGGCTCCCGGTGCGCCAGCGACATCCACAGTTCCTTGCCGTCGGCGCCCTCGACCGTGTCGAAGACGACCACGGGGAACTCCCGGCCCTGGAAGCGGTGTGCCGTGCCCACCTCCGCGAGCGGGCCGCCGCCGCTCTCCACGTCCCGCAGTGCCTCCAGGGTCGCCTCCGCCTGGACGCCGTAAGGGGTGACGATGCCGGTGTCCTCGCCCCTCGCTCGGTGGTAGTCCACCAGTGCCCTGGCGATCAGGGACCCGGCCGGCCACCAGCCGCTGCGACTTCCGGTCAGGTGGGGCCTGGCCAGTTCGTGCAGTCCGTCGGTGTCGACGAGGACGATCTCCGGGTCGTCGGGGGGCCGCGGTGCCGCGATCTGCTTGCCGCCCCGCAGCATTCCCCCGTACGCCAGCGAGTTCGCCAGGCCCATCACCGCCGGGCCGAAGCGGTGCTGCTCGGTCAGGGTGACGCAGGCCGGGTGCCGCTGGGCGTCCTCGGGATCTTGGATGCCGCAGTGCCGGAAGACGTCCGGGAGGAGCCAGCGACTGACGTCCGGGCGGTCGAGATCCTTGAGCCGCTCCTCGACGACCGGGCCGAGCTGCATGAAGTCGCCGAGCAGGACGGCCGTCCGGGTCGCCTTCGCCGTCGCGAGGATCACTTCGGGCAGCGTCGCCGCACCCGCCTCGTCGACCAGGACCACGTCATAGGGGCCCTCGAAGACCGCCTTGTTGGTGCGGAACCGGGCGAGGGTGGTGGCGACCAGTGTCGCGCTCTTGATGATCTCGCCCTCGGCGTTGCGGGCGAGGCGTTCGTACTCCTCCTGGACCTGCTGGAACTCCTCCTCCAGCGCGGCACGGCGGGCGGTGTCGGCCGTCACCCGGGGCCGTAGGCGCTCGGCGCGGGCATGGTGGGCGGGCCAGTCCTGCTGTTCGGCGTGGGCGGTGAGTTCCGCGGCGTCCAGGGCGCGGACGACGGCCCGTTCCAGCCGAGTGGCCTCCTCGCGACGGGCGGCCACGAGGTCCAGGGCCGATCTGTACGCGGACTGTGCCGAGGCCAGTGCCTGTTGCAGGGCCGCGATCTGCTCGGGTGTGTGGGTGATGCCGGCGACGAGGTCCGCCAGTTCCCGCTCCAGCGCGACGACGTGCGCCTTGGCCGTGGCGCGTGCGGCCTGCGCCGTCCGGCGGGTACGGGCGACGTTCTCCTCGGTGTCGGCCAGCCGCTCACGCAGCTCCTGCCGTTTCTCCCGGGCGCGCCACCGGGCCACCGACCGTTGGGCGTCCAGCTCCTCCAGTTCTTCGCGCTGGTCGCGAAGGTGGTCCTCGGCCATCAGGGCGTCGGCCTGCTTGCGCTCCGCGGCCTTGAGGACGCGGGACTGCTCCTGGCGCATGCGTTCGACTTCGGCCCACTTCCGGAGCGACTCCTCTGCCGCGTCCCGGCGCCGCTGGGCGGCCACGGCGGTCTGCTGCACCGCCTCCCGGGCCGCCACGGCCTCTTCCAGCAGGGCCGCCTCCGCCTCAGCCCGCGTCCGCACGGACACCGGATCCTGGCCGGGCGTGCGCAGCAGCTTCAGCGCGTCGAAGTACGCGGCCGGATCGAAGCGGATGAGGGAGGCGTCCAGTGCGGCCAGCTCCGCCGTGCGGGCCCGGACGCCGACCAACGCGGCCTCGATCCCGCGCCTGCGCTCCGCCGTCTCGGCCAGGCGTTCGCGCACCATGAGCGGCAGTGACACCCCGGGATCGTCGGCGACCTCCCGCAACTGGGGCGGGCCGACCCGGACGATGTCACCCGGACTGTGCCTGTTCTCCTTCACCACTCCCGACAGGGCATTGTCCACGGCAATGTTGGTGGCGGACACCAGCAGCACCCGGTCGCCGCGTGCGATCAGGTCGCCGATGGCACGCTTCAGTACCGTCGTCTTGCCGGTGCCCGGCGGGCCCCACACCAGATGCGTGCCCTGGCCCAGGCACGCACGGTAGGCGTCCCCCTGCGCCGGGTGGAACCCCGGGGGGTCCGGGAGGGGAGCCGACGTGCCGCCGATCGAGCCCGCGGCCAGGGCAGCCGCCAGCGGGGCCTCGCCCAGTCCGGCGATGCCGTCGCGCAGAGCGGTGACGAGGAAGGTCGGCGGCTGCTTGAGCAGCCACAGATGCGCGTCCGTGAAGTCGGCGAACTCGGCGACCTTCAGCGTGAGCAGGGAGCCGTTCTGCACCGTCTCCGAGACGGTGAAGCCCTCCGTCTCGACGCCGTCGGACTCCGGCCCCCCGAGGCGCAGCGCGTCCAGCTGGTCCGGCCCGATGTCTGAGCCGCGCAGGTCCACCGCGTACCAGCCGGCCTCCTTGGTGCGGACCGCCCGCCCCACCCGGTGCCAGCGCGGTTGCCTCCCGGTGCCGCCCACGATCGCCACCAGTTCGCCCAAGGCCGCGGCGATCTCCTCGCGCCACCCCACCCTCGTCGCCCCCGCTCCCCGTACCGCCGACAGAACCCGCGCCGACCCTACCCAGCGGAGCTGTCTGTGATCCCGTGGGCACCGTGCGGTACGGAAGATTCCGCACCGACGGACATACGTGTCAGCGCCACCTGGCAGGATGGGGAGGCACTGAGAAGGGCGCGAGCCGTGCGGCCGGGCCGCGAGCCGAGAGAGGGAATGACCGCCTGATGCCCACGAGCGAGCTCCTGCTGAAGGACGTCATCGAGATCAAGGAAGACGTCCATGCCGGCGACTTCAAGATCGAGCTTTCCCAGGGGTTCAGTGAGACCGACGCCCGGGTGGCCGAGTACGTGGTCACCGAGCAGCTTCAGAGGGCGTTCCGGCAGGCGCTGGACCTGGTGGCGGGCTGCGTGAGGTCCGGCAATTCGGAGGCCGCCTACCTGCACGGCTCCTTCGGTTCCGGCAAGAGCCACTTCCTGACCGTGCTGCACGCCGTGCTCAACAACCATGCGGCCGTGCGTACCAAGTCCCGGCTGGTGGAGGTCGTGGCGCCGCACGACGAGTGGCTGCGGCGGAGCAAGTTCCTGATGGTGCCGTACCACCTCGTCGGATCCGCCGACCTCGACTCCGCCCTGCTCGGCGGTTACGTGCACACGGTGCGGGAGCTTCACCCCGACAAGCCGCTTCCCCCCGTCTACCGGGCCGACGCGCTGCTCTCCGACGCCCGTACCCAGCGGGAGTTCCTCGCCGACGACGCCAAGTTTCTGCAGTGGCTCGGCAAGGGCGCCGCAGCCCTCACACCGAGCGCGGCCGCGCCCGCGGAGGCCGATCCGGACGACATGCCGCCGATCGACGGCGAGGCCGCGGCGCTGCCCGCCGGGACGTGGACCGGTGCCGACTTCGACCGGGCGTTCGCGGGCGCGCCCGACGACCCGTACCGCGAGCGGCTGGTCTCCGCCCTGCTCAGCGGCCCCATGGCCGCCTACGCGCAGGGCATGCGCGGCGAGGCCAGCGCCTTCCTGCCGCTGGAGAACGGCCTCAAGGTCATCTCCCGGCACGCCCAGTCCCTCGGCTACACCGGAGTCGTCCTCTTCCTCGACGAATTGGTCCTGTGGCTCCAGGCGAAGATGGGCAACCAGGACTTCGTGCGCGACCAGGTGCAGCGGCTGGTCAAGCTCATCGAGTCGGGGGACAGCGGCCGGCCGGTGCCGATCGTGTCGTTCATCTCCCGCCAGCGCGACCTGTCGCAGCTGATCGGCTCGGACGTCGTCGGCGCCGACGTGACCAACCTCGAGCAGCAGATCGAGTACCTGGCCGAGCGGTTCAACGTCGTCGACCTCGAGGACAGCAACCTCGTCGAGATCATCAAGCACCGCGTGCTCGCCCCGAAGGCCGGTATGGAGGCGGTGCGTGACGACGCCTTCAAGCTCGTCGAGTCGTCGGGCGACGAGGTCCGCCAGATCCTCCTGGACGCGCAGGGCCGCACCGAGGCGTCCTGGGACGACTTCCGGGAGCTTTACCCTCTCTCCCCGGCGCTCCTCAACGTCCTCGTCGACCTCTCGGGCGCCCTCCAACGCGAGCGCACCGGCCTCAAACTCGTCCAGGAACTGCTGCGCCGCCGCCGTGACGACCTGAAGCTCGGCGAACTCATCCCGCTCGGCGACCTGTGGGACGTCATCGCCCACCGCTCCGGCGCCGCGTTCACCCCCCGGCTGCGCAAGGACGCGGAGACCGCCGACGACTTCCACGGGCGGGTGCGCGAGGAACTGCTGCGCAAGTACAAGACCCCCGACGACAAGCGGTTCCAGGCCGACGAGCGGCTCGTCAAGACCCTGCTGCTGTCCGCGCTCGCGCCCAACGTGCCTGCCCTGACCCGGCTCACCGGCACCCGGCTCGCCGCACTCAACCACGGCTCGATCCGGACCCGGGTCGGAGACGCCGGTTCCGTCGCCGCCAAGCGGCTGCGGGAACTGCAGATCCCCTTCGACGGCGAGCTGCGCAGTGAGGGGGACAAGACCGACCCCGTCTTCCACCTGCACCTCTCCGACATCGACGTCGAACCGCTCCTCGAAGAAGTGCAGGGCGTCGCCGATCAGCTCGGCTACCGGCGGCAGTGGATCAAGGACCAGCTCTGGCGCGAGCTGGGCATCCAGGACACCCAGCCCTTCGTCTGCGAACGGGACGTCGTCTGGCGCGGTACCAAACGCACCGTCGAGTTCGTCTTCGGCAACGTGCGCGACACCCGCCTGCCCGACGACGAGTTTGCACCCCAGCAGCCCGGAAACCTCCGCATCGTCTTCGACTACCCCTTCGACGACGGCGACCACGGCCCCATCGACGACCTCCAGCGCGTCAAACGGCTCCGGGGCGCGGGCCGCACCGAGCCCACGCTCGTCTGGCTGGCCGACTTCCTCTCCGACCAGACCTCCCGGCAGCTCGGTCGCCTACTGAAGATCAACTACCTGCTGGAGCGCGACCGACTCGAAGAGCACACCGCCACGCGCCCCGCCGACGAGCGGACACAGATCCGCAACCAGCTCAAGGCGTCCCGCGACAACATCAGCGGCCACCTCACCGAAGTCCTGCTCCAGCTCTACGGGGTCAACCGCGCCGAGCCGGAGACCGTCGGAGCGACCCTGCCCGACGGGGAGCACCTGGTGTCCCTGTTGCCGGGCTTCACCCGTACCCGCCCCGAGCCGTCGGTCGGCTTCGAGCAGAACCTCCTGCTGCTCGCCGACGGAATGTTCGCCGCCCGCTACCCCAAGCACCCCGACTTCGACCCGCGGCTGACCCGCAAAGCCATCACCGTGCGCGAACTCAAGACCACCATGGAGTGGATCGCCCGGGCGATGGAGGACGGCTCCCGGCGGGTCGTCGTGGACAGCCACCCGCTGCCCGTCGTCAGGAAGATCGTGCATGCGCTCGGCCTCGGAGAGGTCCACGACGGACCTCTCAATGTCAGCAACGACTGGCGGCTGCGCATCAACAAGAAAGCCGCCGAGCACCCCGAAACCGGCGACGACCTCGCCGTCGAGACGATCCGCGACTGGATCACCGAGCTCGGCTACGAGGGCCTCGACCGCAACGTGGGCAACCTGATCATCGCGACCTACGCGCTGCTCGACGACCGCACCTGGATCTACCAGACCCAGGTCGTATCGCAGGCCCCCGAACTCGACCGCATAGTCCCCGGGTACGGTCTGCGGGCCGTCTCGCTCCCCGACGAGGACACCTTCGCCACCGCACTGCGGCGCGCCGGAGCGGTGTTCGGGCAGAGTGTGTCGCCGGTGCTCTTCGCCAGGAACGTCTCGCGGCTCGCCGCGCAGGTGCGCACCGTCGCCGAGGAACACCGCACCGCCGTGGGGGAGGCCCGGACACTGCTCCAGGACAACGCCGTACGACTCGGCCTGGAAGGACCCGGCGGTGTGGACGCGCCGCGGCTGAAGTCCACGAAGGCCGCCGCCGACCTGATCGCCCGCCTGCTGCGCACCAACGACGCTACCAGCCTCATGCGGGAACTCGCCGAAGCCGCCTACGAGGTGACGGATCGGCAGGTCAGTGCCGCCCTCAAGCAGGCCCCCGAGGTGCTGCAGGTGCTGCGGGCCCAGCGCGACGGCCGCTGGTCCGACCTGGACATGGTCCGCGAACTCGCGGGCCGGGACGACGGCGTCGGCGACCGGGCGCAGCGGCTGCTGGACACCGTCCGCCGGGCGGCCAACGCCCACGAGGAGGACGAGTCGCTCGTCCCGGTGCTGGACTCGCTGCAGGAGTCGGCCGTGGCCCTCATGAGGGAAGCAACCCGGCTCGCCCAGGCGGCCCGGCCGGTGGAGCCTGTTCCACACGCCGAGCCGACCGCGGAGGACGTACGCCTCACCGAGCACGGTACGCCCCCGGTGCCCGTGACTCCCGGCGCCGTCCCCGCCGCGCCGGACCGGGACCGCCCGGGTTCCGGACCGGCGCCACGGGACCCGCGCGTAAGCTACGCGGCCCAATCCGCTCGCCGCCCCGGCGCGTACATCGTCGAACCCACCCGGCTGGAGACCACGCTCGCGGCCACCGTCGACGGACTCAGCGCCGACATCCGCCGCTTCCTCGCCGACCATCCCGGCGCCCACGTCCAGGTCACCTGGCAGGTGATCGAGGACGACCGCAGTGAGAGCGAAGCGGCCGGCCAGGACGAGAAGGAGACCGATCGTTGATGGCGCTCCTGCCACAGGTGGGACGGCGCACTGTCGAGGCGCTCCTGGACCGGCATGCCAAGAAGCTGGCCGAGTACAGCCTCGTGCTGGTCCACGGACAGTACGCGGCCGGCTCGGCCACCACCTTCACCGCCGAGGTCGGCGAGCGGACCCGCCGTGTCACGGTGCGCGACGAGTCCTCCGTCCTGGGCATCCTGGCCGCCTGGCACAGCCATCGCGACGAGGCCGCCCCCGGCGACCTGCTGGTGGTCACCACCGGAGTCGACGACGACCAGCTCGGCTGGGACGTGCGCGGGCACGCGGTGCACAGGCGCACCCTCAACGTCGAGAAGGCCGAGATCGTGACGCAGCGGTTCGGGGCCACCGGACTCGACGTGCGCATGTACCGCGAGGACTGGCTGCTCCAGGCCCTCGTCGACGCCGAACCCACCGGACGGGGATGGCCGCGAACCGCGGGCACGCTCACCCGGGACGCCGCCCTGCGCGCCCTGGTCGTCGAACGCCTCGGGCTCGACCACCCGGACATCTCGCCCCACGCCCCGGCGGAGGCCGCCGTGGACGCGGACGTGCTGCTCGCCTGGTCGCGCACTCCCGCCGGGCCGCGCCGTTTCGCCGAACTCGGCGACACCGAACGCACGGAGCTGAAGAAGTGGCTCGGCGAGGTCGCCGGACCCGCCGTACCCGTCCTGCTCGCCCTCGCCGAGATCGGACGGGGACACGACGCGATGGCGCTCGGCCTGCTCGGCGCCGCGCTGCGCGACCCCGCCGCTGACCCCGACGTGGCTCTCGCCGTCGGCGGCCTGTTCGGCAAGGCCGGACCGCGCAGGGGCGAGATCGACGCTTTCACCGACGCGGTGGAGGGCACCCTGCTGCGCTGGATAGGGGAGGCCGCGGGTTCGGTCGACGCACGCCACAGGGTGTTCGCCGTACTGCAGCGCGCCGACGACCTGGCCCGGGACGCCGGTCTCACCGCAGGGCTCAACGGCAGCCGTTTCCTCCTGTCCAGCTTCGCCGCCCAGCTCGCGGCCGTCGTCGAGGGCGCCCAAAGATCCCCCGCGCAAGGCGAGAGCGCACTGGCCGAGCTGACGGGACACGCCCTGGCCGGACTCTTCCCCGACCGGGTGCGCGTCGCCGAGATGGCCGTGCGCCTCGCGCGGTGGCTGCGCCAGGAACCGCCCGCGGTGACCTCCGTGGCCACGGGCGTGCGCGACCATGTTGCCGAGTGGGGATGGGCCGACCGGGCGCTGTCCGTTCTCTGGGCCGGCGACCCCGGCGGCGACCCGGCCGTCGCGTGGGGCCTGCGCGACCTCTACGAGGACGGGCGGGCCCGGCGTGAACGGCTTGACGAGCAGTTCGCCCGGCATCTGGCCGGCTGGACCCCGAACGCCACCGCCCAGCAGCCGGGCGGCTGCCTGGTCGTCGAGAACGTCCTCGACACCGTCGTCCGGCCCCTGACGACCGGCGGATCGCCTCTGTTGATCGTCCTCGACGGAATGAGCAGCGCCGTTGCCGCGCAACTGGGCGAGGAAGCCGAACGGGAAGGGTGGCAGGAGATCGTGCCCCGGCCGAGCGAAGGCGCACGGCGCACCCGCCTCGCAGCCGTCTCCATGCTGCCCTCGGTCACCCGCACAAGCAGGGCGTCCCTGCTCAGCGGTACGGCCACGCAAGGAGGACAGTCCGCCGAGGCCTCCAGCTTCGCGGCCTTCTGGAAGAAGCGGCGCAAGAACGCAGTCCTCTTCCACAAGGCGTCGATAGGGGGAGACGCGGGCCACTTCCTCGCCCAGGAACTGGCTTCCGCGCTCGCCTCCGACGCGGTCGTCGGAGTGGTCCTCAACACTATCGACGACGCGCTCGACTCCGGTCAGCAGGGGCAGCGCACCGTGTGGTCCCTCGGTGACATCACCTACCTGCGGGAGCTGCTGGCCGCCGCCCGCAGCTACGCACGTCCCGTCGTCCTCGTCGCCGACCACGGACACGTCATCGACCGCGGCCGGGGTCAAATCACCCCGGCCGCGGACGGGGGCGGCTCGGCACGCTGGCGGCCGGACGCCGCCGCCGGTGACGGCGAGATCGTGCTGAGCGGACCGCGCGTCCTCGAAGGCGGCGGCACCATCACCGTCCCCTGGCACGAGGACATCCGGTATGTCGCACGCCGGGCCGGCTACCACGGCGGAGCCTCCCTCGCCGAGATCACCGTCCCGGTCCTCGTCCTCCTCTCCTCGAAGGAACTCGCTCCGCGCGACTGGGAACCGCTGCCCCGTGAACAGGCCGCCCCCTCCTGGTGGAAGGCCACCGCCACGACACCCGCCGAGACGCCGGAAGCCCAGGCGGAGAGCGCCGCACAGCCGGTGCGCAGACCGGCGAAGCCCGCACGCCGGCAGGACGAGGAACTGTTCGGCACCGACGACGTGGTGATGCCCGAAGCGGCACCGGAGACCACGCCCGCTCTCGCGACCCTGGGGGCGCGTGTGGTGGCGAGCGAGGTGTACGAGGCGCAGAAGGAGTACGTGCGCAAGGCCCCGGAAGGCAAGGTCGTCGCCGCCGTCATCGACGCACTCGTTGCCGCCGGGGGCACCATGTCACCAGCCGCCCTGGCCGCCGCCATCTCGGCGACCGGCCGGGTGCGGCGCAACATCGAGGGGTTCGTCGCCACCGTGCAGCGTCTGCTCAACGTCGAGGGATATCCGGTGCTCGGCTTCGTCGACGCCGGTCACGCGGTAAAGCTCGACGTCGCCCTGCTCCGGGGCCAGTTCCTGGCGGACGGAGCGAGGACCGGGTCGGCGAGGAAGGAGACGTCATGAGCGCGGTGACCCCGGCCAGCCCCGTACGCATGCGGGAGGTCGTGGACGCGCTGCGGCGCGGCACCGTACCGCAGGCCGGGCTGGACCTGCTCGCCGTCGGCCTGGACCGGTTCGAGACCGCGCTCGACGACGACCTGGCGGCGACGGCACGAGGCGGAGCGGCGTTCCACGCCGTCCGCGGCGAGTACGGCTCCGGGAAGACGTTCTTCGCGCGGTGGCTCGCCGAGCGCGCCAAACGTGCCGGACTCGCCACGGCGGAAGTCCAGATCTCCGAGACCGAGACCCCGCTGCACCGGCTGGAGACGGTCTACCGCAGGCTCACCGAGCGCCTGACGACCGCCACTCACCAGCCCAGCGCGCTGCGCGCGGTCGTCGACTCGTGGTTCTACACCCTGGAGGAAGAGGTCCTCGACGCTGGGGAGACAGACGAGGAGGACGAGGCGGCACTCACCGCGGCCGTCGACGCGCTCACGGAACGCAGACTCGCCGACGTCGCCAGGACCACCCCCGCCTTCGCCGCCGCACTGCGCGGCTACCGGCGGGCCGTGGCCACCGGTGACGGGGCCACGGCCGAAGCACTCATCGCTTGGCTCGGAGGACAGAAGTCGGTCGCGGCCTCCGCCCGCCGCAGCGCCGGCGTCCGAGGAGACCTCGACCACTTCGCGGCCCTCGGCTTCCTCCAAGGGCTGCTCACCGTGCTGCGTGACTGCGGACACCCGGGCCTCCTCCTCGTCCTCGACGAGATCGAGACCCTGCAACGCGTACGGGGCGACGTCCGGGAGAAGGGCCTCAACGCGCTGAGGCAGCTGCTGGACGAGATCGACGCGGGCCGGTTCCCGGGGCTCTTCCTCGTCATTACGGGAACCCCGGCGTTCTACGACGGGCAACAGGGTGCGCAGCGGCTGCCCCCGCTGGCACAACGGCTGGCCACCGACTTCACGACCGATCCGCGCTTCGACTCCCCGCGTGCCGTCCAGCTCCGGCTCCCGGGATTCGACCTGCCCCAGCTCGGCGAACTCGGCCGTGCCGTGCGCGACGTGTACGCCCGGACCGCACGCCATCCCGAGCGGGTGACCGAGCGGGTCGACGACGTGTACCTGACGGAGCTGGCCAGAGCCGTCACCGGCGGACTCGGCGGTAAGGTCGGCGTCGCGCCCCGCGTGTACCTGCGCAAGCTGGTGGCCGACGTTCTCGATCGTGTCGACGAGTTCGAGGACTTCGCCCCCCGCACGCACTACGCGCTCACCATCACCTCGTCCGAACTCACCGAGACCGAACGCAACGCGGCCGCGTCCGGCGACGCTGGTGCCATCGAGCTGGAGCTGCCGTGAGCGCCGGGGACCTGAATCCGGCGCTCCTCCACCACATCGTCAACACTCTGGCATGGCGGAGCCTGCGTCCACTCCAGGAAGCAGCCGTCACCCCCCTGGTCTGTGGAGACGACGCCGTCCTGCTCGCTCCCACCGCGGGTGGCAAGACCGAGGCGGCTGCCTTCCCCCTGCTGACCCGGATGACGGGGGAGCGGTGGAGCGGTACGTCCGTCCTCTACGTCTGTCCGCTGAAGGCCCTGCTCAACAACCTGCTGCCGAGGTGGGAGACCTACGCCTCCTGGCTGGGCCGCACCGCGGCCCTGTGGCACGGCGACATCCCGGCCGGTGCCCGCAAACGGATCCTCGCCGCCCGCCCCGACGTCCTGCTCACCACGCCGGAATCACTCGAAGCGATGCTGGTGAGCGCCAACGTCGACCACACCTCGTTCTTCTCGGGGATGCGGGCCGTCGTGGTGGACGAGGTGCACGCCTTCGCCGGTGACGACCGGGGATGGCACCTCCTCGCAGTGCTGGAGCGGCTGCAACGGGTTGCGGGCCGACAGGTACAACGCGTCGGCCTCTCGGCGACGGTCGGCAATCCCGAAGCACTGCTCACCTGGCTGCAGGGCTCAGGGGCGGGCAAGCGGCCGGGACAGGTGATAGCTCCCCACTTCGACGGGTCCCCGCCCACGGCACCCGCGGTCACGTCTCCCCCCGCAGTAACCGGCGGATCGGCTGCCGTCCCGCCAGGAGACGTCCAACTCGACTACGTCGGCTCGCTCGACAACGCGGCCACCGTCATCGCCGCACTGCACCGCGGCGAGAAGCGCCTCGTTTTCTGCGAGTCACGGAGATACGTGGAGGAACTAGGGGAGAAGCTCCTGGCGAAGGGCGTCACCACCTTCCTCTCGCACGCCTCCCTCTCCCTCGACGAGCGCCGGCGTGCCGAGGCGGCCTTCGCCGAAGCCCGGGACTGCGTGATCGTCTCCACCAGCACGCTGGAACTCGGCATCGACGTCGGTGACCTGGACCGGGTCATCCAGATCGATGCCCCCGCCTCGGTGGCCTCCTTCCTCCAACGGCTCGGCCGTTCCGGGCGCCGCGAGGGCACCGCACGCAACTGCCTGTTCCTCACCCTGGACGAGGAAGGCTTGCTGGGAGCGGCCGGACTGCTGCTCAAGTGGTCGCAAGGATGGGTGGAGCCCGTCGTGGCACCACCGGAACCCCGGCACATCGCCGCCCAGCAACTCCTGGCCCTGTGCTTGCAAGAGAACCGTGTCGGCGAGCACCTGTGGCAGGAATGGTGGAACGGACTCGGCCCCTTCGGCGCGTCGGCCGAGCCGATCGTGCGCCACCTCATCGACCAGGGGTACCTGGACCGGGACGGCGGCATGCTGTTCATCGGCCCGGAGGCGGAACGGCGCTTCGGACACCGCCACTTCATGAACCTCACCGCCGTGTTCACCGCGCCCCCGCAATTCACCGTCCTGCAGGGGCGTACGGAGATCGGCCGGACCGATCCCAGCCTCCTCACCGAACGGGTCGACGGCCCGCGTCGGCTTCTGCTGGCCGGCCGGAGCTGGCAGGTCACCTATATCGACTGGCGGCGCAAACGCTGCTTCGTCGAACCCGTCGACGGGGGAGGCAAGGCCAAGTGGAGCAGCCCCGGGTTCGGTTCGGCGGGCTCCTACGAACTCACCCGCGCGGAACGCCGTGTGCTGCTGGGTGAGGACCCGCCTGTGAAGGTGACGGGGCGGGCGGCCAGTGCCCTGCGGCGAGCCCGTGAGGAGTACCTGGAGCGGGTGCATCCCGGAGGCACCCTGATCATTCAGGATGCGGGGGGACAGATGCGTTGGTGGACCTGGGCGGGCCACCGTGCGAACGCCACACTCGCCGCGACCCTCGACTCGGTCGCCGTGCCGCGACAACACGTCAACGACCGCTGGATCCGGCTGCGCGAGGACGTCACCGCGCATACCTGGAATGAGGTGAAGAAGGATGCGACCGACCGGTTGTGCCTGCCGGACGTAGACGAACGCGCGGTACGCGGCCTGAAGTTCGGCGAGGCCCTTCCACCACGCCTGGCCGAGGCCACCCTGTCGGCCCGGCTGGCCGACACGGAGTCCGCCACCGCCGTGCTCACGGAACCGGTGCGCTTCGTCCGGCACGAATGATGACGCCACCCGGTGTGTGCCGGTTGGGTGAGGGGAAGGCCGCCGGACGGGCTCGGCGGATGGATCGACGCTCCTTTCAGTAAGGCTGCCCAGACCGCCGCTCTTGCCGAAGCGCTAGCCGTCTACTGCGAGTTGGGACCGGTCACCGGGCCGGAGAGGACCGCGGAACAGCAGGACGTGCCTGCGCGGCCTGGGAGTGCGCGTGCGGGTCTCGGGGGAGTGGGACAGCCGCCTCGGTGAGCGCGTCAAGGGCCTGCTGGCGCTGACCGGTCCGAAGTGTGCGCCGCGCCGGGTGGGGTGAAGATCATCGCGAACTCGTGGCAGGGGCGGACGGTTTCGGCCTCGGTGCCGGCGGCTGCACCCGGAGGCGATTGGGGGCTGTTCATGTGGCTCACGGTGCCGGTGTCGTCCTGACATGACCAGATATGGCGTGCACCCGGAGGGTCGCTGAACTCCAGCGACTGGAACCGGGTCCGTCCCCATCCACTTAGGCAGGTCGTCCTTGTACCGGGACAGCACTTCTCGGCCTTGCTCCGAGTGCTTGCAGATGCGGACGGACTCGGACCCGACTATTCGATGTCCACATCGTCGGCCCCTTCGCGGAGGCGGGCCGCGAGGTCATCGGCCCACTTCAAGGCCCAGGCGCGGAGGGCGGTGATGGCGGCGTCATCGAGGCCGTAGGCGGAGAAGGCTTCGTCGTCGGTCCACTCGGCGCCCGTGAGGTTCGCTTGCAGGTCCTCGCGCTCGAAGCGGCCGCGGGCGTGGCGGCGGCCGAACTCCTCGAGCTCGGCATTGGTCCAGCGGCGGGAGGCGGCGAACACGTCGATCAGATCGCGGGGCGCTCCGCGGTCGGCGAGGGCACGGACCTTGGTTCCGACCACGTCCTCCTCCGCGAGGACGGGCCCGTACGGGCTCTGGGCGACGGGCCGCCAGAAGTTCTCCTTGAGGATGTCGACCTCGCAGTCCTGCCCGGTGGCCGGGTCGGACACGGTGAAGCGGGCGGACAGCGGGGCAATTTCCAACGCGTGCACTTCCCAGCCGCGGGCTTCCAGGCCGGCGCGGAGCGTGGTGGCGATGTCGGCCATCGGCGCCGGGTTCTCAGTGGCGACGTCGAGGTCCTGGCTGGGGCGGTTGACAAGGTGGTGCGCCCGCACGGCGTACCCGCCGGTGAGAACCAGCGGGTACCGGGAGCCGAGGGCGATCACATCCGCCAGAAGCCGCGTGTGCAGCTCGGGCATGTCCGTCACGCGGCTGCCCGGGTGCGGGAGGCAAGCTGAGGGAAGGCGTCTTCCCATACGGCGCGCACGCTGCGGCCGACGAGGGTTCGCAGTACCGGCCACAGCTCGAGGAGCAGGTCCTGGTTGAGGTAGCGGGGCAGGTCGTCGTCCAGGCCCTCGTGTAGGACGGTGCGGTACAGGCCCATGCGCTGGCGCGGTTTGCCCAGGTCGTACGAGGTCATCCCCGACCAGGCCACGTGCAGCGGCAGATCCACGACACCGTGCGTCGGCCCGCGCAGCTCGTCCAGCGACTTCGGCAGACGGCGGCGGAACTTCTCCCGGTACAGCGCGAGATCCTCGGCGACTGCGTCCGAGAGGCCGCTCGGCGCGGGTGCCGGGTGCTGTGGGCTGGAGGACATGCCTCCATTATGACGGCCCGGGAGCGGTAAGGGGCAGTGCCGGGCAATTCGCCCGCCAGCCCCTGACATCGGCAGTATCCCGGCCCGGCCCAAATGTCCCTGAGAAGTCCCACAGGCGAAGCCGAGTCCCCTCCTGGCTCGCATACGTGCAGGTCAGGAGGGGATTCGCGTTACCTTTTCTTAGAGCTTTCAGATGTCCCGGAAGATCTCGATCTGCGCCCCGATCGAGTTCAGCCGCTCCGCCAGGTCCTCGTACCCCCGGTTGATGACGTAGACGTTGCGCAGCACGGACGTGCCCTCGGCCGCCATCATCGCCAGCAGGACCACCACGGCGGGGCGCAGGGCGGGCGGGCACATCATCTCGGCGGCGCGCCAGCGGGTGGGGCCTTCGACCAGGACGCGGTGGGGGTCCAGGAGCTGGAGGCGGCCGCCGAGGCGGTTGAGGTCGGTCAGGTAGATGGCGCGGTTGTCGTAGACCCAGTCGTGGATGAGGGTCTGGCCCTGGGCGGAGGCCGCGATCGCCGCGAAGAAGGGGACGTTGTCGATGTTCAGGCCCGGGAAGGGCATCGGGTGGATCTTGTCGATGGGCGCCTCCAGCTTCGACGGCCGGACGGTGAGGTCCACGAGGCGGGTGCGGCCGTTGTCGGCGAAGTACTCGGGTGTGCGGTCGTGGTCGAGGCCCATCTCCTCCAGGACCGCCAGCTCGATCTCCAGGAACTCGATGGGGACGCGGCGGACCGTCAGCTCCGACTCCGTCACCACGGCGGCGGCGAGCAGGCTCATCGCCTCGACCGGGTCCTCGGAGGGGGAGTAGTCCACGTCGGCGTCGATGACCGGCATGCCGTGCACGGTGAGGGTGGTGGTGCCGATGCCTTCGACGCGGACGCCGAGGGCCTCCAGGAAGAAGCAGAGGTCCTGGACCATGTAGTTGGAGGAGGCGTTGCGGATGACGGTGACGCCGTCGTGGCGGGCGGCGGCGAGGAGCGCGTTCTCGGTGACCGTGTCGCCGCGTTCGGTCAGCACGATCGGGCGGTCCGGGCGCACCTGACGGTCGACCACCGCGTGGTAGTGGCCCTCGGTCGCGGCGACGTCCAGGCCGAAGCGGCGCAGCGCGATCATGTGCGGCTCGATGGTGCGGGTGCCGAGGTCGCAGCCGCCGGCGTAGGGCAGCCGGAAGCGGTCCATGCGGTGCAGCAGCGGGCCGAGGAACATGATGATGGAGCGGGTGCGGACGGCGGCCTCGGCGTCGATGGCCTCCATGTCCAGCTCGGCCGGCGGCACGATCTCCAGGTCGGTGCCGTCGTTGATCCAGCGGGTGCGTACGCCGATGGAGTTCAGTACCTCCAGGAGGCGGTAGACCTCCTCGATGCGGGCGACCCGGCGCAGTACCGTGCGCCCCTTGTTGAGCAGCGAGGCGCACAGCAGGGCCACGCAGGCGTTCTTGCTGGTCTTGACGTCGATGGCGCCGGACAGGCGCCGGCCGCCGACCACACGCAGGTGCATCGGACCCGAGTAGCCGAGAGAGACGATTTCGCTGTCCAGCGCTTCGCCGATGCGGGCGATCATCTCAAGGCTGATGTTCTGGTTGCCGCGCTCGATGCGGTTGACGGCGCTCTGACTGGTGCCGAGCGCCTCCGCAAGCTGTGACTGTGTCCAGCCGCGGTGCTGCCTGGCGTCACGGATGAGCTTGCCGATGCGTACGAGGTAGTCATCTGCCATGAGGTCGAGGCTATCTCAGATATGAGATGGCGCCTCTCGGGGGGTCCGCCTGGGTGACGCGCCATCAACCCCGCCTCAATGATGCCTCGTCGAGCGGGTGCGCCGCCATCCGAAAGGTCCGGGCAAATCCATCGATGTCGTACGACGTCCCGTGCTGCTGCGGGTGTGGCGCGGGCCGTTTCGGCCGCCGGTCGTGATGGACCAGGAACGTTTGTTGATGTTCAGTCGTACTCCGGGAAGGATCCGGAAGCTCTTGCGGAACGTGAGGGGCATCGTGCCTCCTTCCGAGTCGTGCCGGGTGAGTGTTCCCGGCGCACGTCGGATACCCGCGTTCGGCGTATTGATGGCCTCAGGGGTCACCCGGGATGGGGCGCACGCCACACCGCGCCCGGGCATGACCAGCTCGCCCCCATGTACTAGAGTTATCTCGACATCGAGATATCTGCCGAGGCGCACCGCAGTCGCACGCCGCTATCGGGTCTGGTGGTAAGGCTTGCCTAACTTAGCCCTACCTTAGCGGATCGGCCAGGGTGGCGTGGCGGCAGGATGCGGTGGTACGCGCACATAAATGAAGGAGACTGTCGTGTCGGCGAACAGCTTCGACGCCCGCAGCACGCTGCAGGTGGGCGACGAGTCGTACGAGATCTTCCGGCTGGACAAGGTCGAGGGCTCCGCGCGCCTTCCCTACAGCCTGAAGGTGCTGCTGGAGAACCTGCTCCGCACCGAGGACGGCGCGAACATCACCGCCGACCACATCCGCGCCCTCGGGGGCTGGGACTCGCAGGCCCAGCCGTCGCAGGAGATCCAGTTCACGCCGGCCCGCGTGATCATGCAGGACTTCACCGGCGTGCCCTGTGTCGTCGACCTCGCCACCATGCGTGAGGCCGTCAAGGAGCTGGGCGGCGACCCGAACAAGATCAACCCGCTCTCCCCGGCCGAGATGGTCATCGACCACTCCGTCATCGCGGACAAGTTCGGCACCAACGACGCCTTCCAGCAGAACGTCGACCTGGAGTACGGCCGCAACAAGGAGCGCTACCAGTTCCTGCGCTGGGGCCAGACCGCCTTCGACGACTTCAAGGTCGTCCCCCCGGGCACCGGCATCGTCCACCAGGTGAACATCGAGCACCTGGCCCGCGTCGTCATGACCCGCGACGGCAAGGCCTACCCCGACACCCTGGTCGGCACCGACTCGCACACCACCATGGTCAACGGCCTCGGCGTCCTCGGCTGGGGCGTCGGCGGCATCGAGGCCGAGGCCGCGATGCTCGGCCAGCCGGTCTCCATGCTCATCCCGCGCGTCGTCGGCTTCAAGCTGACCGGTGAGCTGACCCCCGGCACCACCGCCACCGACCTGGTGCTGACCATCACCGAGATGCTGCGCAAGCACGGTGTCGTCGGCAAGTTCGTCGAGTTCTACGGCGAGGGTGTGGCGGCCACGAGCCTCGCCAACCGCGCCACCATCGGCAACATGTCGCCGGAGTTCGGCTCCACCGCCGCGATCTTCCCGATCGACGACGAGACGCTGAACTACATGCGCCTGACCGGCCGCAGCGACCAGCAGGTCGCGCTCGTCGAGGCGTACGCCAAGCAGCAGGGCCTCTGGCTGGACCCGAAGGCCGAGCCGGACTTCTCCGAGAAGCTGGAGCTCGACCTCTCCACGGTCGTGCCGTCCATCGCCGGTCCGAAGCGCCCGCAGGACCGCATCGTCCTCGCGAACGCCGCCCAGCAGTTCAAGCAGGACGTCCTCAACTACGTGGACGTGGTGGACGAGGCGGGCAAGGAGTCCTTCCCGGCCTCCGACTCCCCGGCCGTCACCCCGAACGGCGCCCCGTCCAACCCGGTCCCGGTCACCGCCCCCGACGGCACGACCTACGAGCTGGACCACGGTGCGGTGACGGTCGCGGCCATCACCTCCTGCACCAACACCTCCAACCCGTACGTCATGGTCGCCGCCGCCCTGGTGGCCAAGAAGGCGGTGGAGAAGGGCCTGACCCGCAAGCCGTGGGTCAAGACCACCCTCGCCCCGGGCTCCAAGGTCGTCACCGACTACTTCGAGAAGGCGGGCCTGACCCCGTACCTCGACAAGGTCGGCTTCAACCTCGTCGGCTACGGCTGCACCACCTGCATCGGCAACTCCGGCCCGCTGCCGGACGAGGTCTCCAAGGCCGTCAACGACCACGACCTCGCCGTCACCTCGGTGCTCTCCGGCAACCGCAACTTCGAGGGCCGGATCAACCCCGACGTCAAGATGAACTACCTGGCGTCCCCGCCGCTGGTGGTCGCCTACGCCCTCGCGGGCTCCATGAAGGTGGACATCACCAAGGAGGCCCTGGGCGCCGACCAGGACGGCAACCCGGTCTACCTGAAGGACATCTGGCCCACCGAGGCCGAGGTCAACGAGGTCGTCGCCAGCGCCATCGGCGAGGACATGTTCTCCAAGTCCTACAGCGACGTCTTCGCGGGCGACGCCCAGTGGCAGGCGCTGTCGATCCCGACCGGCGACACCTTCGAGTGGGACACCGAGTCCACCTACGTGCGCAAGCCCCCGTACTTCGAGGGCATGGGCATGGAGCCGGCCCCGGTCGAGGACATCTCCGGCGCCCGGGTGCTCGCCAAGCTGGGCGACTCGGTCACCACCGACCACATCTCCCCGGCCGGCGCGATCAAGGCCGACACCCCGGCCGGCAAGTACCTGACGGAGCACGGCGTCGAGCGCCGCGACTTCAACAGCTACGGCTCGCGCCGCGGCAACCACGAGATCATGATCCGCGGTACGTTCGCCAACATCCGCCTGCGCAACCAGATCGCGCCGGGCACCGAGGGCGGCTACACCCGCGACTTCACGCAGGCCGACGGCCCCGTGTCGTTCATCTACGACGCCTCCCGCAACTACATCGAGCAGGGCATCCCGCTCGTCGTCCTGGCCGGCAAGGAGTACGGCTCCGGCTCGTCCCGCGACTGGGCGGCCAAGGGCACCGCGCTCCTCGGCGTCAAGGCCGTCATCGCCGAGTCGTACGAGCGCATCCACCGCTCGAACCTCATCGGCATGGGCGTCCTGCCGCTCCAGTTCCCGGAGGGCCACACCGCCGAGTCCCTCGGCCTGACCGGCGAGGAGTCCTTCTCCGTCTCCGGCGTCACCGAGCTGAACGACGGCACGACCCCGCGCACGGTGAAGGTCACCACCGACACCGGTGTCGAGTTCGACGCGGTCGTGCGCATCGACACCCCCGGCGAGGCGGACTACTACCGCAACGGCGGCATCCTGCAGTACGTGCTGCGCAGCCTGATCCGCAAGTAGGCGGCACCGCACAACGGTTGAGGGCCGCATCCCCGGTGACGGGGGTGCGGCCCTCGCCGTGTCACCGTCACCCGACGGGCACCACACCGGCCAGCCAGTCCAACTGGCGGCGCACATGCACCGCGTCGCCGCCCTCGTGCCCGTTGAACGGGTACGCGTGGATCTCCGTGGGCGGCGGCTCGGCGCCGCTGAGTTCCGCGTACCGGTTGAAGGCGGCGTACGCCCCGCTCGGCGGGCACACCGTGTCGCGCAGGCCGACGCCGAAGTGGGCCGGGGCGTGCGCGCGGCGGGCGAAGCTCACGCCCTCAACGTACGACAGCGTGCGGTACGCGGCGGCCTCGGCGCCCCGGCGCACCGACAGGTACGCCGCGATCTCGCCGTAGGGCCCCACGTCGGTGAGGTCCAGCGCGCGCCGGACGCCGCACAGCAGCGGGGCGGAGACCAGCACCGCCGCCAGGTCCGGCACCAGGCCCGCGACGGCCAGCGCCACCCCGCCGCCCTGGCTGTTGCCGACGGCCGCGACACGCCCCGCGTCCACGCCGGGCAGCGCCCGCACCGCCGCGACCGCGCGGACCGCGTCCGTGATCAGCCGGCGGTAGTGGTAGGCGTACGGGTCGAGCAGGCCCCGTACCGCAGGGCCCGGACCGCCGGGTGCGCCGGCGTGCGGGTCCGGGGTGTCGCCGCCGCAGCCGTACTGGTCGCCCTGACCCCGGTTGTCCATCAGCAGATGCGCGTACCCGGCGGCCGGCCAGGTCAGCCGGTCGTGGGGGAGGCCGCGTCCGCGCCCGTACCCCGCGTACTCGACGACCGCCGGCAGCGGCCGGTCCGCCCCGGCGGGCCTGCTGAACCAGGCGCGCACCGGGTCGCCGCCGAAGCCCCGGAAGGTCACGTCCCAGGTATCGGTCAGCCGCAGTCCGGTCTCCACCGGGTGCGCCGACACCAGCGGGTCGCCGGCCGCCGGCTCCGCGAGGGTGTGGCGCCAGAAGTCGTCGAAGTCGTCGGGCTCGTCCGGGGCGGGACGGTGGTGCCGCAACTCCGTGGGGGGCAGGTCGAACGCGGGCACGGGGGCACCTCGCAGCAGGTTCGGGGAGATCAGACGGCCGATTGTTGCGGTCGAAACCCAGAAAGGTGCGACCGACCGTAACAGCTCACCTCTCTCTTACCAAGGTGCAGGTCAATCATTCCCGACGGCGCGCACGCTTCAACCTCCCGCTCTGCACCGGCCATTGACAGCGCTTTCCCGCTGCCTCTAGGTTGCCGCGAAGTTACCGGCAAGAGCTCGAAAGTTTCGGCACCATATCCCGCGTCCCAGGCCACGGGAGGCCCGAGCATGAGCACCTCCACCACGCCGGCCCCACCACCCGGCACCCAGGACCCGCCCCCGGCACGGGCCGCGCCCCGCCCCGCCCGGCGGCCCGCGCCCACCGGCTGGCGACGGGCGCTGCGCCGCGACTGGCAGCTGTACTCGCTGGCCGTGCTGCCGCTGCTGTTCTTCCTGGTCTTCCGCTACCTGCCGATGATCGGCAACGTGATCGCGTTCCGCCGCTTCGAACCCGGCGGTTCGATCCTGGGGGAGCAGTGGGTCGGTCTCCGCTACGTCGAGATGTTCCTCACCGACCCCACCTTCTGGCAGGTGTTCCGCAACACCCTGTGGATCGGCGGTCTCACCCTCGTCTTCTGCTTCCCCATCCCCATCGTGCTCGCGCTGCTCCTCAACGAGGTGCGCACGCGGGCCCTGAAACGGTTCGTCCAGTCTGTGTCGTACCTGCCGCACTTCCTGTCGATCGTGATCGTCGCCGGTATCACCCTGCAGATGCTCGCCACGGACGGCCCGGTCAACCACGTCCTGGGCTGGTTCGGACAGGACCCGATCCGGTTCATCCAGGAACCCGAGTGGTTCCGCACCATCTACGTCGGCTCCGAGATCTGGCAGACCGCCGGCTGGGGCACCATCCTCTACCTGACCGCGCTCACCACGATCGACGACGACCTGTACGAGGCCGCTCGCATCGACGGCGCGAACCGCTGGCGGCAGATTTGGCACGTCACCTTGCCCGGCATCCGCCCCACCATGATCACGCTGCTGATCCTCAACATCGGCACCTTCCTGGCGGTCGGCTTCGAGAAGATCCTGCTGCTCTACAACCCGCTGACCTACCAGACCGGTGACGTGATCTCCACGTACCTCTACCGCACCGGTGTCGAGTCCAACAGCTTCAGCTACGCCGCCGCCATCGGCCTCTTCGAGGCGGTCATCGGACTGGTCCTGATCACCTCGGCCAACATGCTCTCGCGCCGCACGGTGGGGACGAGCCTGTGGTGACCGTCGACCGGCCCACCCGCGGCTACCGCGTCTTCCAGGGCGTCAACGGCCTGATCCTCACCGGCGTCGTGGTGGTGACGCTCTACCCGTTCCTCAACATCATCGCCCGCTCCTTCAGCGGCGAACGCCAGATCCGCGCGGGCGAGGTGACGCTGTGGCCCAAGGGCTTCAACCTCACCACGTACGAAATCGTCTTCCGGGACGGCACCTTCTGGCGCAACTACGGCAACACCGTCTTCTACACGGTCGTGTCCACCGCCGTCGCAATGCTCCTGACGACCTGTTACGCCTACGTCCTGTCGAAGAGGCACCTCAAGGGGCGCGGACTCCTCGTCGGCATCGCCGTGTTCACCATGTTCTTCTCCGGCGGCCTGATCCCCACCTACGTGTTGATCACCAGCCTCGACCTGAAGAACACCGTGTGGGCGCTGGCCCTCCCCAACGCGATCAGCGTCTTCAACCTGCTGGTGATGAAGGCGTTCTTCGAGAGCCTGCCGGACGAACTGGAGGAGGCCGCGCAGATCGACGGCCTGAACACCTACGGCATCCTCCTGCGGATCGTGCTGCCGCTGTCGAAGGCGGTCGTCGCGACGATGGTGCTGTTCTACTCGGTGTCCTTCTGGAACTCCTGGTTCGGCGCCTTCCTCTACATGGACCGGGCCGAACTCATGCCCGTCACCGTCTATCTGCGCAACCTCATCGCGGGCGCCACCGGTGGCACCGGTGCCGGCGCGGGCACCGAGCAGCTCACCCAGGTCGCGGCCAACATCCAGGCCGTCACCATCGTGCTCACCGCGCTGCCGATCCTCTGCGTGTACCCGTTCGTCCAGCGCTACTTCGTGTCGGGCGTGATGCTCGGCGCGGTCAAGGGCTGAGCCCCAGCCACACCGAGGGAGTAACCGTGAAGAACGCAGGTCAGCTTTCACGACGACAGATCCTGGCAGCCGCGGGCTTCGCCGGCCTCGCCGCCCTCACCGGCTGCGGGAGCGGCGACGACGGCGGGGGCTCCAAGGACCTGTCGAAGAAGCAGAACGGCGCGATGAAGGAGTACCGGGCCGGCCAGCAGTTCAAGGCGGCCGAACCGCTTACCTTCTCGACTCTGCACCTCAGCAACCCCAACTACCCGCCGAAGGACGACTGGCTGCTCTGGAAGGAGATCACCAAGCGCACCGGCGTCACCCTCAAGACCACCGACGTCCCCCTCAGCGACTACGAGAAGAAGCGCAGCCTGCTCATCGGCGCGGGCGACGCTCCCCTGCTCCTGCCCAAGACCTACCCGGGGCAGGAGACCCCGTTCGTGTCGTCGGGATCCGTCCTGGCCGTCAGCGACTACGTGGAGCTGATGCCCAACTTTCGGGACAAGGTGCGCAGATGGAAGCTGGAACCCGAGGTGGACTCGCTGCGCCAGTCCGACGGCCGGTACTACCTGATGCCCGGCCTGCACGAGAAGGTCAAGTCCGGCTACTCCCTCGCACTGCGCACCGACGTCCTCGCCAGGCTGGGCCTGAGCCTGCCGACCACCCTGGACGAGACGGCCGACGTCTTCCGGGCGCTCAAATCGGAGTACCCCGGCAGCTACCCCTTCTCCGACCGCTGGAACCAGCCGGAACCGGCCGGCGCCCTGCTCGGCTACATCGGCCAGGCGCACGGCGTCCGGGCCGGCTGGTCGTACCTGAACACCAGCTGGGACGCGCGCGCCGAGAAGTTCGTCTTCACCGGCGCGACCGACGGATACCGCCAGATGATCGAATACCTGCGGAAACTGGTCGACGAGAAACTGGTGGACCCGGAGGGCTTCACCCAGAGCGACGACGAAGCGGTCAAGAAGCTGCTCTCCGAGAAGTCCTTCGCGATCAGCGCCAACCCGCAGGAGCTGGTCCAGAACTACCGCTACAACCTCCAGCGGCAGGTCAAGGGCTCAACGATCGAGATGATCCCGGTGCCGCTCGGACCCGCGGGACCGGTGGTGCTCGGCGGCTCCCGCCTGGAGAACGGCATGATGATCTCCGGCGACGCACTCGAGCGCGACGACTTCGTCGCCCTCATGCAGTTCGTGGACTGGCTCTGGTACTCCGACGAGGGCCAGAAGTTCACCAAATGGGGCGTCGAAGGCGTCACCTACACCGAGTCCGGCGGCAAGTACCAGGTCGCCGACGGCATCAGCCTCATGGGCTCCGCCCCCGACGCGCCCAAGGACCTCCAGAAGGACTACGGCTTCTACAACGGCGTCTTCTCCTACGGCGGCAGCTGGGAACTGGTCTCCTCCGCCTTCAGCGCCGACGAGCGGAAGTTCCAGGAGGCCATGTCCCGGCGCAAGGAGCTTCCCGTCGACCCCGCCCACCCCCTCCAGTCCATGGAGCAGGAGCAGGCCACCCTCTGGGACACCCCGCTCAAGGACCACGTCCGGCAGAACACGCTCCAGTTCGTCCTCGGCAAACGCCCCCTGACCGAATGGGACGCCTACCTGAGCGAGCTGAAGGCCAAGAACATGGACCGGCTGGTCGACGTGCACAACAAGGCCTACGAACGGTTCCGGAAGGAGCAGGGATGATCCGCGTCCCCGCCGAGCCGGCCGGCCCCTTCCCCGACGCCTGGCGGACGTGCGTCGGCACCGGCCGCCTCGACCTCGCCCTGCGCCGCGACTACCAGGACTCCCTCGCCCTGCTCCGGCGCGAGATCGGCTTCCGGTACATCCGCGGCCACGGCCTGTTCAGCGACGGCATGGCCGTCCACCGCCCCTACACCCACCAGGGCACCCGGCACGTCCACCACTCCTTCACCCACGTCGACCAGGTCGTCGACGCCTACCTGGACGCGGGCATCCACCCCTTCCTCGAACTCGGCTTCATGCCGGGCGGCCTCGCGAGCGGGGACCGCACGGTGTTCTGGTGGCGCGGCAACATCACCCCGCCCCGCGACCTCGCCGAGTGGACCGCGCTGGTCCGGGCGACCCTGACCCACCTCGTCGACCGCTACGGCCTCGACGAGGTCCGCACCTGGCCCGTCGAGGTCTGGAACGAGCCCGACCTGCCCGACTTCTGGCAGGACGCCGACGAAGGCGCGTACCACCGGCTGTACGAGGCGACCGCGCACGCCGTGAAGGAGGTGGACGCCGGGATCCAGGTGGGCGGCCCGGCGGTGTCACCGGGTGCGGGACCGGGCTGGCTGGAACGGTTCGCCGAGTTCGCCGAACGCCGGGACGTGCCCGTCGACTTCGTCTCCCGCCACGCCTACAGCTCCGGGCCCGCCCAGCACGTCCCCTTCGGCGTCCACCAGACACTCGCCCCGGCCGGGAAGCTGCTCGACCAGTTCGCCGAGCCGCGCCGGACCCTGAAGGGCACCCGGCTCGCGGATGCTCCCGTGCACATCACCGAGTTCAACTCCTCGTACCGGCCCGACAACCACGTCCACGACACCGCCTTCCACGCCGCCTACCTGGCCCCGGTGCTGGCGGCCGGCGGCGACCACGCCGACTCCTTCTCCTACTGGACGTTCAGCGACGTCTTCGAGGAGGCCGGCGTCCCCACCGCCCTGTTCCACGGCGGCTTCGGGCTGCTCACCCACCGGCAGGTGCGGAAACCGACGTACCACCTCTACGCCTTCCTCGCCCGGATGGGCCCCGACCTGCTGGCCCGGGGCGACGACCACCTCGTCACCCGGCACCCGGACGGCCGGGTCACCGTCCTGGCCTGGGCCCCCGTCGACCCGTCCGGCGCGACACCCGGCCCGGACGGGCACACCCTGCGGCTCTCCCTCCCGGTCGGCGGGCGGGGCGAGGCGTTCGTCCGGCGCCTGAGCGTGGACGAGGAGCACGGCAACGCGTACACCGCCTGGCGCCGCATGGGCAGCCCCCGCTCACCGCGCCCCCGCCAACTGGACGTCCTCCACGAGGCCGCCGAACCCGCCCGCGGCCACCGGCGCCTGCCCATCGGGGACGGCCGCGTGGACCTGCCCCTCACCCTCGCCCGCCACGAGGTCGCCTTCGTCGAGCTGAGCCCCGTCGAGGACGAGACCCCGCCCTGGTGGGACGAGCGCCGCCTGCTGGGCCGGGAGCCGGGATGAGCGACGCACGCACCGCACGCCCCGCCGGCTTCGGCACCGGCGTCCTCTCCCGCACCGCCGCCCTGATCCACACCCTGCTCACCGTCCAGGCCCTGCTGCTCCTGACCACCGCACCGGGCCTGGCCGGCCTGTTCCTGCTCGCCCCCGACCCCGCGAACCTCCCCCTCGCCGCCCTGTGCCTGCTGCCCCTCGGACCGGCCCTGTCCGCCGCCGTGTACGCCCTGCACCACCGCAGCGCCGACCTCACCGAACTCCACCCGGCCCGCACCTACCGGCGCGGCTGGCGGCTCAACGCGCTGCCGGCGCTGCGGCTGTGGGCGCCCCTGCTGGCCTGGCTCACCGCCATCGCCTTCACCCTCACCCACTTCACCGCCACCGGCCTGCCCGGCTGGTGGGCGGTGCTGCTCGCGGCCGTCGGCGCCGCATCCCTGCTCTGGGGCGCGCACGCCCTCCTGCTCACCTCCCTGTTCACCTTCCGCACTCGCGACACCGCCCGCCTCGCCGCGTACTTCCTGCTCCGGCACGGCCGCGCCACCCTCGGCGCCGCCTCGCTGCTGATCCTGGCCGCCGCGCTGACCGCCCTGCTGACCGAGGCCCTGCCCGCCCTGCTGGCCGCCCCGCTGCTGCTCTCCCTGCTGCACAGCGGGCGCCCCGTGATCGCCGAGACCCAGGAGGACTTCACCGCATGACGGCGCCCCGCACCCCGAAGATCCCGTACGGCGGCGACTACAACCCCGAGCAGTGGCCGGGGGACGTCTGGGACGAGGACCACCGCCTGTTCACCCGGGCGGGCATCGACACCCTCACCGTCGGCGTCTTCTCCTGGTCCCTCACCCAACCCGGCCCCGACACCTACGACTTCACGGTCATCGACCGCGTCCTCGACCGCGCGGCCGCCGAAGACCGCCGGGTCTGCCTGGCCACCGGCACCGCGGCCCTCCCGCCCTGGCTCGCCAAGCGGCATCCCGAGGTCAACCGCACCGACTTCGAGGGCCGCCGCCACCGCTACGGGCAGCGCCACAACTTCTGCCCCAGCTCACCGGCGTACCGGAACGCGGCCACCGCGCTGGCCGCCCGCCTCGCCGAACGCCACGCCGGCCACCCGGCCCTGCTCGCCTGGCACATCAACAACGAGTACGGCGGCGCCTGCTACTGCGACCTGTGCGCCGAGGCCTTCCGCGGCTGGCTGCGCGAACGGCACGGCACCCTCGACGCGCTCAACGACGCCTGGTGGACCACCTTCTGGTCGCACCGCTACACCGACTGGGACCAGATCGAGGTGCCCAGCGCGCTCACCGAGCACTGGCGGGGCCCCGACCACACCGCGTTCCAGGGCATCACCCTCGACTACCACCGCTTCACCACCGACGCCCTGCTCGGCTGCTTCCTGGCCGAGAAGGAGGCGATCCGCGCGCACGACCCCGACACCCCCGTGACGACCAACCTCATGGGCCTGTACCGCCCCCTCGACTACCACCGCTGGGCGCCCCACCTCGACTTCGCCTCCTGGGACAGCTACCCGCCCCTGGACGCCCCGCCCACCCGGGCCGCGCTCGGCCACGACCTGACGCGCGGCCTCAAGGACGGCGCCCCCTTCTGGCTGATGGAGCAGACCCCGTCCACCACCGCCTGCCGTGACGTGAACCCCCTCCGGCGCCCGGGGGAACTGCGCCTGGCCACCTGGCAGGCCATCGCGCACGGCGCGGACGCCGCCCTCTACTTCCAGCTGCGGGCCTCGCGCGGCGCCTGCGAGAAGTACCACGGGGCGGTCATCTGCCACGCCGGCCGCGACGACACCCGCGTCTTTGGCGAAGCCGCCGAGCTGGGCCGGGAACTGGCGGACCTCGGCGACGCCACCCTGGGCGCCCGCACCCCCGCCCGCACCGCCCTGCTCTTCGACTGGGACAGCTGGTGGGCCCTGGAGATCTCCGACGGCCCCTCCCGGCTGGTCCGCTACCCGGACGTCGTCCACGCCTACTACCGGGCCGCCCGCGAGGCCGGCGCCGACGTGGACGTCGTCCCGCCCACCGCCGACCTGACGCCGTACGACGTAGTCCTCGCCCCCGTGCTGCACCTGGTCAAGGGCGACCTCGCCGCACGCCTGGAGACCCTGGTCCGGCGCGGCGGCACCGTGCTCGCCACCTTCCTCAGCGCCCGCTGCGACGAGCACGACCGCGCCTTCCCCACCGACGTGCCCGGCCCGCTCGCCCCGCTGATGGGCATCCGCGTCGACGAGTGGGACGCCCGCCCGGCGGACGTCGTACAGCCGGTCGACCTGGGAGAGGAGCAGGCTACGGCCCGTCTCGTCTTCGAGATCGTGCTGCCGCGCGGCGCCGAGCCCGTCGGCACGTACGGCGCCGACTTCTACGCCGGCACCCCCGCCGTCACCCGCCACCGCGTCGGCACGGGCGAGGCCTGGTACGTCGCCACCGCCCTCGACCAGCCCGGCGTCGACCACGTCGTCCGCCGCGTCCTCGCCCGGCACGGACTCGTCGGCCCCTACGCCGGCCACCGGGCCGTCGAGACCGCGACCCGCGTCACGCCCGCCGGCACCCGCCTGCTGTTCCTCCTGAACCACGCCGCCGAACCGGCACTCCTGACCGCGCACGCCACCGCCACCGACCTGCTCACCGGCAGGCGCACGGACCGGGGCGAGCCGCTTCCCCTCGACCCGTACGGCGTCGCGGTCCTCCGCCTTCAGTGAATCACGCGCCCCCGCTCGTCCGGCACCCCGGACTTGCGCAGGAAGTAGCTGTTGACCTGGTCGCGCCACTCGCGGGCACCGCGCAGCTGCTCCTCGTACCGCTCCGCCACGCGCGCGTGCCGGGCCGGGTCGACCAGGTCCGCGAGGCCCGCCCACACCCGGCGGGCCTCCTCCACCTCCTCCACGCCCTCGAAGTGGGTGTCGTAGATGTGCTGGATCACGGTCTTCCCGCTGTGCAGCACGTGCCCGTAGGGCAGGTGGTGGAAGAACAGCAGCAGTTCGTCGGGGCAGGTGTCCGGCGACTCGTACAGCTTCGACCAGGGCTCGGCGTACTGCGCCGCGTAGCCGGTGCCGGTCGCCGCGCTGCGGTCCACGCCGACGCCGTCCCGGTCGGCGAAGTGGTAGGTGCCCCAGGGGCTGTACTCGTAGCCGTCCACGCTCGGCCCGTAGTGGTGCCCCGGCTGCACCATGAAACCCACCCCGAGCGGTGCCGTGTACTTCTCGTACGTCCGCCAGGAGCCGTCCAGCACGGCGCGCAACCCGGCCACCAGCCGGGCCCCGGCCCCGGGATGGGTCAGCGCGATCCACTCGCCGAGGACCGCGTGCGGGTCCGCCGCCGGATCCCAGGCCAGGCGTCCGAAGGTGTAGAGGTTGGCCTGGGCGAGCGGGTGACCGGTCCAGAACGGGTCGTCACCCACGTTGGACACGGCCACCAGACCGTCCGCGAGCCGTCCGGTACTCACCTCGCCGTCCGGCCGGAACCGCAGTACCTCGCTCCACATCGGGCCCAGCCAGCACACGTGCCGCTGCTGCCCGGTGTACTCCTGGGTGGCCTGCACCTCCACCGCGAGCCGGGTGCGCGGCATCGCTCCGATCAGCGCAGAGACCGGCTCGCGCACCTGGAAATCCATCGGCCCGTGCTTGACCTGGAGCACCGCGTTCGGGGCGAAGTCGCCGTCCAGCGGCACGAAGTGGTCGTGGGCGGCCCGGGCCCGGTCCGTCGTCCGGTCCCGCCAGTCCTGGCGGTGGTCGTAGACGAACGCCCGCCAGTGCACGGTGCCGCCGTGCGGCGCGAGCGCGGCGGCCAGCAGGTTGGCGCCGTCGGCGTGGGTGCGGCCGTACGCGAACGGGCCCGGCTGACCCTCCGAGTCGGCTTTCACCACGTATCCGCCGAAGTCGGGGATCGCCTCGTACACCCGCGCCGTCGCCCCGGCCCACCAGGCCCGCACCCGCTCGTCCAGCGGGTCGGCGGTGGGCAGGCCGCCGAGGACCACCGGCGCCGCGAAGGTGACCGACAGATGGGTGCGGACGCCGTAGGGCCGCAGCGCGCCGGCGATGGCCGCGACCTCGCCGATCCGGTCGGTGAGCAGGTGCGCCTCGGTGTCGTGGACGTTGACGTTGTTCACGGCGACCGCGTTGATCCCGCAGGCAGCGAGCAGCCTGCCGTACGCCCGCACCCGGGCCAGGTCGCCGCGCGCCCGGCCGTCGGACCAGAACAGCGAGCCGCCCGCGTAGCCCCGTTCGACCTGGCCCATGACCGGGTGCACGGCCACGTTGTCCCAGTGGTCCAGCATCCGCAGCGCCACCGCCGGACGGTGCTCCTCGCGGGTCCGCCCGCCCCGGAAGGCCTCCTCGCCGAGCCGCACGACGTGGAACAGGCCGTACAGCAGCCCGCGCCCGCCGGACGCCGTGACGGTGGCCGTACCGTCCTCGCGCACGTACGCGAAGCCCTCGTCGTCGGCCCCGTCGGTCGGCTCCGGGATGTCCAGGACGAGGTCGGCCGGGGCGCCCTCGGGCACGATCCGGCCGCCGAACCGCTCGCACGCCGCCGCGACCTCGCCGCGCACCGTGTCCGCGAGCGGCCCCGTCGCGCGGACGAGGGTGCGCCGGCTGCCGACCGCGCGGAAGGCGGCGGGCGGCAGCCAGGCCGGGTCGATGTCCATCGGTCAGGCGACCGCTCCGCCGGTGCCGCGTGCCGCCGCGATCTGGTCGGTGCGGCCGGCTCCGTCGTACACGGTGATGTCGACGGACGCGCCGTCGGGGATGGAGAGGTCCTTCACCGTCAGGTCAACGGTCTGAGAGGTGCCCGGCGCCGAGAAGGTGCCCAGGTCGTGGTAGGAGCCGCCGGACGAGTAGCCGACGGCCACGTAGAACGTGTCGCCGTCGTTCCTGGTGTCGTAGACCCACAGCTTCTCGCCGCTCGGGTGGAACTCCACCTTGCCGACGAACCAGCCCGCGTCGTTCAGCTCCATCTTGACGGCGGTGCCGCCCGCGTCGTGCGCGAAGTACGTGCCGTCGAACGGGTCGGTGAGGCTGCCGCCGCTGCACGGGCAGTCACCGGTCTGGCGGTAGTACGTGGAGACGCTGGGATCGGGGTCGTACGCCTGGGCCGGCGTGGCCGTCGCGAACAGGGCCCCGGCCGCCAGCAGCGCGCCCGTGACCAGTCCCGTGATCCGTTTTCCGATACCCGTCCGCACGGTGTTCCCCCTCCGACGACGCGTGAGGCGCCGGCCGGCGTCCGCCGGTGGCGCCCGCTCATTCTGGAGCATCCGTCACGCGTGGGGAATGGGTCGTCACACGGGAGTGGCGGGTTCGGGCCACAAGCCCCAACCCGCCACCCCCGTGCCTCATCCGCTCACGCCAGCAGCTCCACCTCCGCCAGCGTGTGCTCGCCGTCCAGGACCAGCCGGTACTTCGCGTACGTGCCCGGCGACTTCACCGAGAACGCCCGGGTCTGCCGGTCCCAGGCGAAGGACTCGCCCGAGCGCTGGTCCAGCGTCCGCCAGGTCGTGCCGTCGGCCGATCCCTGGAGCTTCCAGCCGGTCGGGGCCTTCGCCCGGTCCGCCGGCGACGTCAGGGTGTACTGGACCGCCTCGGCGCCCTTCTCGGACACCGGCAGGTCCACCGACGTCACGCTCGCGTCCGTCGCCGACGTGTCGTCGAACAGGGCGCCCTCGGCCTCGATCGCGTCGGCGCGCGGGGACGGCACCTCGTCGTCCTTGGTGATCGACACCGGTGCCGCGTTGTCGCCGGTGCCCCACGAGGACGGCCGCGGGCCCATGTCGAACTCCAGGACGCCGCCCTTCGCGATCAGCGAGTGGGGGAGCGAAGTCGAGTTCCAGCGCTTTCCGTTGACCTTCAGTCCCTGCACGTAGACGTTCTCCGTGCTGTTCTTCGGCGCCTTGACGACCAGCTCGCGGCCGTTCTCCAGCTCGACGGTCGCCTTGGTGAACAGCGGGGAGCCGATGGCGTACTCGCCGCTGCCCATCACCAGCGGGTAGAAGCCGAGCGAGGAGAAGAGGAACCAGGCCGACTGCTCGCCGTTGTCCTCGTCGCCGTGGTAGCCCTGCCCGATGTCGCTGCCGGTGTAGAGGCGGGAGAGCACCTCGCGGACGTTCTTCTGCGTCTTGTACGGCTGCCCGGCCGCGTCGTACATGTACAGGGCGTGGTGGGCGACCTGGTTGGAGTGCCCGTACATGCCCATGCGGACGTCCCGCGCCTCGGTCATCTCGTGGATGACACCGCCGTAGGAGCCCTTGAACTCCGGGGAGGCCGTCTCCGGGGTGGTGAGGTACTCGTCGAGCTTGTCGCCGAGGCCGTCCCGGCCGCCGTACAGGTTGGCCAGGCCCCGGCTGTCCTGCGGGGCGGTGAAGGCGTAGCCCCAGCCGTTGGTCTCCGTGTAGTCGTGGCCCCACACGCGCGGGTCGTACTTCCCGGAGTCGACGCGCCAGTCGCCCGCGAGGTCCTTGCCCTGGAAGAAGCCGGCCTTCGCGTCGAACATGTTGACGTAGTCCTGGGCGCGGTTCAGGAAGTACGCCGACTCCTCCCGGTACCGCTTCTCGCCGGTCTCCTTGTAGAGCTTCTCGCCCATCTTCGCGATGCCGTAGTCGTTGAGGTAGCCCTCCAGCGCCCACGACATGCCCTCGTGCGTCGCCGTGCTCGTGTAGCCGAGGAACGGTGAGGTGTCCATGCCCTTGCGGCCCACGCCCGAGGACGGCGGCACCACGGTGGCGTTCTTGACGGCCGCGTCGTACGCCGCCCTGGCGTCGAAGTCGACGCCCTTGACGTACGCGTCGGCGAACGCCACGTCCGAGGAGGTGCCGGTCATCAGGTCCGCGTAGCCGGGCGAGGACCAGCGGGAGGTCCAGCCGCCGTCCTTGTAGTGCTGCACGAAGCCGTCGACCAGCTCACCGGCCTTGGACGGGGTCAGGAAGGAGTACGCGGGCCACGTGGTCCGGTAGGTGTCCCAGAAGCCGTTGTTGACGTACACCTTGCCGTCGACGACCTTGGCGCCGGTGTGCGTCGGGGTGTCCTCCTGGACCGCCTTCGAGAACGGGGAGGCGTACTTGTACTTCCCGTCGACCTTCTCGTGGCCGGCGTTCGGGTACAGGTACAGCCGGTAGAGGCTGGAGTACAGCGTGGTCAGCTGGTCCTGCGTGGCGCCCTCGACCTTCACCTTGCCGAGGATGCGGTCCCACTGCCTCTGGGCGTCGCGCTTGACCCTGTCGAAGGAGGTGCGCTGCGGGATCTCCTGGCGCAGGTTGTCCTTCGCCTGGTCGACGCTGATCAGCGAGGTGGCGATGCGCAGCGTCACGGTGCGGTCCTTGCCCGCGTCGAAGCTCAGGTGGCCCTTGACGCCGCTGGAGCCGCCGCCGGTGACCTCGCTGTCGAACTCGCCGTGGACGAAGAGCCGGGTGGCGCCCGCGGACCCGCCGGATCTGACGTCCGAGTAGCCGGAGAAGGTGCCGTTCTCCTTGTCCAGGGTCAGGCCGCCCTTGTCCTCGACGTTGTCGAAGATCACGCTCGCGTCGTCACCGGGGTAGGTGAAGCGCATCATCGCCGCGTGGTCGGTCGGCGCCATCTCGGCCTTCAGGCCGTTCTCGAACCGCACCCCGTAGTAGTACGGCCGGGCGGTCTCGTTCTCGTGGCGGAAGGCCAGCTCGCGGGCTTCCCGGCCGGTGTCCGGGGTGCCGGAGGCGGCGGACGGCATCACCTGGAAGGTCTGCCGGTCGCCCATCCAGGGGCTCGGCTCGTGGCTCGCGCCGAACGCCTGGAGCGTCGGCAGGTTGTCCGCGTTGTTGCCGCGCGCGTAGTCGTAGATCCAGCTCAGCGAACCGGAGTTGGTCACCGGCGTCCAGAAGTTGAAACCGTGGGGCACGGCGGTCGCGGGGAAGTTGTTGCCGCGGGAGAAGCTGCCGCTGGAGTTGGTGCCGCGGGTGGTCAGCGCGTAGTCGGAGAGGTGGGCCTTCGGCCGCTCCGGCTCCGCGCGCTCGATCGCCACGTCGTCCAGCCAGCCGCGGAACTTCGCCGGGCCCTTGGGGGAGTCGTACGCCACCAGGATCCGGTCGACGGTCTTGCCGGCCGCGACCGACCCGATCCCCGACTTCACGCTGTTCCACTGGTTCACGTACAGCACCTT
This sequence comes from Streptomyces sp. NPDC017890, assembly GCF_044328675.1. Lineage (NCBI taxonomy): Bacteria > Bacillati > Actinomycetota > Actinomycetes > Kitasatosporales > Streptomycetaceae > Streptomyces > Streptomyces sp. NPDC017890. The sequence goes on along the minus strand of NZ_JBIRHU010000004.1, from coordinate 20,644 downwards.
GGCGTCGCCCTGGCCGCGCGGGGTGAGCGGGAAGCCGTGCTGGTCCGTCGCGTCGAGGTCGCTCAGGTAGCTGCCGTCGGTGAAGGCGAGGTCGACGGAGACGTTGGTGGCGTCGTAGTCGAGGTCGCCGTCCGCCATCGACGGGAAGATCTTGTAGGAGAGCTCCGTGCGGCGTTCGACCTTCACATCGACGTCGAAGACCTTGTTGTACGAGAACGCCCGGCCGTCCGCGGTGTGCCGGCCGGCGTACTTGAGGGCCCGCTTGCCGGTGAAGCCGGCTCCCGCCTTCGCCGTCGGCGAGCCGCTCGGGCCGCGGTCGACGACGGAGAGCATGTCCTCGGGGACGGGCGTGTCGGTGGCGGCGGTGGCCAGTTGGACGTCGGCGAGCTGCAGCGCGTCGCCCGCCCCGTTGTTCCTGGTGACCTCCAGCCGGAAGTGCCGGAACTCGGCGACCTCGGCGAGGTCGTACGTCTTCGTCCGGAACCGCTCGCCGAAGGATTCCCCGGAGCGGGTGTCGACGGTCTGCCAGGTCTCGCCGTCCGCCGAGCCCTTGAGCGTCCAGTCCATCGGGTCGCGTTCGGCGTGGTCGTTGGCGGAGGTGAGCGCGTACTTGGCGATCTTCGCCGGCTCGTCCAGGGCGAACTCGACCCAGCCGGTCTTCTCGAAGGTCAGCCACTTGGTGCCCGGCTCACCGTCGACGAGGTTCTCCTTCACCTCGCCGCCGCCCGTGTTCTCGGCGCTCGCCCGTACGCCGGTGACGTGTTCGGTGACATTGCCCGGTATGCCGGTGCTGTACCCGCCGTCCACGCCGGCCGACCGCTTGCTGCCGTCGGGGGTCGCGTCCACGGTGCTGACCCAGTCCGGAACCGGGTCGTCCGCCTCGAAGGACGACGCGAACTCCCGGTCCGCCGTGGCCGGTGCGGCGGGCAGCGCGACCGCCGCCCCCTGTGAGCCCACCGCCAAAGCGAAGGCGGTCGTCACCACGACCGCCGGACCCCATCTGTGCCGAACTCTGTACTGCATGCGCCAGCACCCTCCCTGCGCTCACTGGGAAATGGACAACGTTGTCACTTTCGATACGCAAGGACTAGTAGCGCTTGAAGGGGTCAATGGTGTCAAGGGTGTTGACTGTGGCGCCTGGGTCCGGTGCCCGGGAAATTTCCTTCAGGGGACACGCAGGCCGCTCATATTTCCGCGAGGTCTCAACTCGGAAAAGACGTATGAGGAACCTTGCATTCGATCTTGCTCCGTCAGTGTTAAGTGGACTATACCTGTCGGCACTCCGGGGCATCTTCACCGCACCCGACCTTGTACGGCCGCACTTCCTGCATGACCCAGCTTGACCCGAACGCGGTGCCGGGGAGGATCCGGTTCACCGCCTGAGTCCTGGAGAAGGCGAGGACTTGAGCATGGGATCCACCACCGGTGTGGGCCATCGCGATCTGATCGGGCGGAGCGCGACCGCCGCTCCGGCCTCGGCGACTGTTGTGCCGGCATCGCTCAGCTGATCATCGGCGCCGCACCGCGGTTCCGAGACGACGGCGACAACGCCTCACGTGCGGCCGGCGCAGGACCGGTCCGGTCACGGCGGCCGCACACGCAGCACACCCGGACAGAACCAATCGATCAGTGAGGATGCAGAGATGACCATTCGTGCCGGCTCTCTTGACAGGCGGACGCTCCTGCGCGGGGCCATCGCCACCGCGGCGATGGGCTCGTTCGCGGTCGCGTGCAGCTCTCCCTCCAGCGAGAACAAGGACAGCGACGGCGGCCCGAAGGGCGAGAAGAGCGCCGACAACCCGTTCGGTGTCGCCGCGAGCTCCACGGTCGAAGCGGCCATCTTCGACGGCGGCTACGGCACCGACTACGTCGACTACACCAACCAGGTGCTCGGCAGCCAGGTCAAGGGCCTCAAGGTCCAGGTCAAGCCGGTTGTCGACATCGCCCCCCAGCTCCAGCCCCGCTTCGTCGGCGGCAACCCGCCGGACCTCATCGACAACTCCGGTGAGGACCAGATCGGCTTCCTCGGCATCCTCGACCAGCTGGAGGAGCTCGACGACCTCTTCGAGGCCAACACCTACGAAGGCAAGAAGATCGCCGACATCGTCTACCCCGGCGTCAAGGCCCCCGGCACGTTCAAGGACAAGTTCGTCGCGCTCAACTACGTGATGACCGTGTACGGCGTCTGGTACTCGAAGACGCTCTTCGAGGAGAACGACTGGACCCCGCCGAAGACCTGGGACGAGGCGCTCGACCTCGGCCAGAAGGCGAAGAAGAAGGGCAAGTACCTCTTCGTCCACGGCAAGGAGGCGGCGACCTATTACCGCACGCTCCTGATCGACTCGGCGATCAAGGAGGGCGGCGACGAGGTCCGGCTCGCCCTGGAGAACCTGGAGAAGGGCTGCTGGTCGCACCCGGCCGTCCAGGGCGTCATCAAGGTCATGGAGACCATGGTCAAGCAGAAGATGTTCGTCCCCGGTGGCTCCGGCACCCAGTTCCAGAAGGCGCAGGCGATCTGGAGCAACGACCAGAAGGCGCTGCTCTACCCGTCCGGTGGCTGGATCGAGAACGAGATGAAGAAGGCCACCAAGGCGGACTTCCAGATGACCGGATTCCCGTCGATGACGCTCACCGACAAGCCGCAGCTGCCCTACGAGTCGCTCCGCGCGGCCGCGGGCGAGCCGTTCATCGTGCCCAAGCAGGGCAAGAACCCGGCCGGCGGCAAGGAAGTGCTGCGGGCGATGCTGTCGGAGAAGGCGGCCGCCAACTTCTCCAGGACGAAGCTGGCCCCGACGATCGTCAAGGGCACCGTGCCCGCCGACGGTTACGGGTCGACGGCCCTCGTCTCGCAGACGAAGATGCTGGAGGCCGCGGGCACCGACATCTTCAACTACATGTTCGTCGAGACCTACGGGATGAACACCGACCAGCTGGTGCCGTGGAACTCGTTCCTCGCCGGTGACCTCGACGGCAAGGGGCTGACCTCGGCTATGCAGAAGATCTCCGACAAGGTCCGGGAAGACGACTCCGTCGACAAGGTCAAGGTCAGCTAGCCCCGCGATGAAAGACACGATCCCCACTGCCGAAACCGCGAGCCGCCGGCCCGAGCCGGCCGCTCGCAGCGGGCGGCCACGGCGCCGCAAGCTCACGTTCGACCGGGTGACGTTCTTCCTCGCGTTCCTCGGTGTCCCGCTGGCCATCTTCGTGATCTTCGTCCTGATCCCGTTCGGCCAGGCGATCTTCTGGGGGATGACCGACTGGCGTGGCTTCAGCCCGGACTACAACTTCGTCGGCTTCGACAACTTCACGAAGATGTTCCAGGACGACATCTTCGTGAAGGCGTTGCGCAACGTCGCACTCCTCGCGGCCTTCGTGCCGCTGGTGACGCTGACGCTCGCCCTCGGGGTCGCCGTGGCCGTCACCCTGGGCGGGCCCAGCAAGGGCCCCGTCCGAGGAATCCGGGGAGCGTCGTTCTACCGGATCATCTCGTTCTTCCCCTACGTCGTGCCGGCGATCATCGTCGGTCTGATCTGGGCGCAGATGTACGACCCGAACGCCGGCCTGCTCAACGGCGTCCTCACCGGCCTCGGCCTCGACCAGTTCGACACGTTCGCGTGGCTGGGCGAGAAGGCGACCGCGATGCCGGCCGTGATGTTCGTCATCATCTGGGGGCTCGTCGGGTTCTACGCGGTGCTCTTCATCGCCGCGATCAAGGGCGTTCCCGCCGAGCTGTACGAGGCGGCGAGGATCGACGGGGCCGGCCGGTTCCGCACCACGATCTCGATCACCCTGCCGGCGATCCGGGACAGCGTGCAGACGGCGTACATCTACCTGGGCATCGCCGCCCTCGACGCGTTCGTCTACGTCCAGGCGATGGTGCCGAACGGCGGCCCGGACAACTCGACCCTGACGATCAGCCAGCGTCTGTTCAACGTCGCTTTCGCAAAGCAGCAGTTCGGCTACGCCACCGCGATGGGCGTCGTCCTCGCCGTCGTCACCCTGGTGTTCGCGGCGCTGGTGTTCCTCGTCAACCGCCTCACGGGCGGCGGCGAGGGAGAGAGCAAGAGGAAAGCACCTGGGTCCAGAGCTCGGCGTGCCGCAGCCAAGGGAGGTGCCCGGTGAGCGTCATTGCCGCCGACCGGAAGCCGGCCGGTGACCGGAAGCCGGCGAGAGACCGGAAGCTGACGCGCGTCGCCGCGAGCAGCGACCGCAGATTCGCGGCGATCTCGCACGCCCTGCTGATCCTGTGGTCCGTGATCGTGATCGTGCCCATGCTGTGGGTGCTGATGTCGTCGTTCAAATCCACCGGTGAGATCCTTTCGTCGCCGTTCTCGCTGCCGGATCACTGGCGGTTCGAGAACTACGCGAACGCGTGGACCGACGCGAACATCGGAAGGTACTTCCTGAATTCCGTGATCGTCGTGGTCTCGGCACTGATCCTGGTGATGCTGCTCGGCGCGATGTGCGCCTACATTCTCGCCCGGTTCGAGTTCCCCGGCCGCCGGCTGATCTACTACGTGATGCTCGCCGGCCTGACTTTCCCGGTCTTCCTGGCGATCGTTCCGCTCTTCTTCCAGTTGCAGAACTTCGGGCTGCTGAACACGCGTCTCGGACTGATCCTCACCTATGTCGCGTTCGCGCTGCCGTTCACGATGTTCTTCCTCTATTCGTTCTTCCGGTCGCTGCCGCACGACGTGTACGAGGCCGCGCTGATCGACGGTGCCGGGGACTGGCGGGCGTTCTTCCAGGTGATGCTGCCGATGGCCAGTCCGGGCATGGCGGCGGTGGCGATCTTCAACTTCCTGGGCCTGTGGAACCAGTTCCTGCTGCCGGTGGCGCTCAACACCGACCAGGACATGTGGGTCCTCACCCAGGGCATGGCCGCCTACGCGTCCTCGCAGGTCTACGACATCGACTACGGCGCGCTGTTCGCGGCGATCGTGATCACGGTGGTGCCCGTACTGATCGTGTACTGCGTCTTCCAGCGGCGGATCGCCGGTTCGGTGTCGCAGGGCACCTTCCGCTGACGCCCACCGCCGCTCCACCCGTCGTACGCAGGGGTCCGGCCCCGGAGAGACAGCTCTCCGGGGCCGGACCCCTGCGGCGTACCGCTGACAGTCGGCCGTGGACACGGCCTGGAACCGATTTCTTTCAAGGGCTTGACGCCACTGGGCGATTCAGCGGAGTTTGGGGTTCATAACTTGTACAAGGTCCGCATCACACAGGGCGACGCGGACCCAGGGATGAGGGTGAGAGTCAATGGAGACTCCCGGGTCGCAGTCGTCGCTGCACCGAGCCAACCTGGAACGGGTCGTACGAGCGGTACGGCTCGCAGGGTCGCTCACGCAGGCGGAGATCGCGAGGACGACGGGCCTGTCCGCGGCGACGGTCTCGAACATCGTCCGGGAACTGAAGGACGGCGGAACGGTCGAGGTCACGCCCACGTCGGCGGGCGGCCGGCGGGCCCGCAGCGTCTCGCTGAGCGGGGACGCCGGGATTGTCATCGGCGTGGACTTCGGGCACACGCACCTGCGTGTCGCGGTCGGCAACCTCGCCCACCAGGTGCTCGCCGAGGAGTCCGAGCCGCTGGACGTCGACGCGTCCGCGGCGCAGGGCCTCGACCGGGCGGAGCAGCTGGTCAACCGGCTCATCGCGGCGACCGGCGTCGACCGTTCCAAGATCGCCGGAGTGGGCCTCGGCGTGCCCGGCCCGATCGACGTGGAGTCCGGGACCCTGGGCTCGACCGCCATCCTGCCCGGCTGGGGAGGCACCCGGCCCGCCGAGGAGCTGCGGGGGCGGCTCGGCGTGCCGGTGCACGTGGACAACGACGCCAACCTCGGCGCCCTCGGCGAGCTGGTCTGGGGCAGCGGCCGGGGGGTGCGGGACCTGGCGTACATCAAGGTCGCCAGCGGCGTCGGCGCGGGCCTGGTGATCAACGGCAAGATCTACCGCGGACCCGGCGGCACGGCCGGTGAGATCGGGCACATCACGCTCGACGAAGCCGGTCCCGTCTGCCGCTGCGGAAACCGGGGCTGCCTGGAGACCTTCGCGTCCGCGCGCTACGTGCTCCCGCTCCTCCAGCCGAGCCACGGCACCGAGCTGACGATGGAGGGCGTCGTGCGGCTGGCGAGGGACGGCGACCCGGGCTGCCGCCGGGTGATCGCCGACGTCGGCCGCCACATCGGCAGTGGAGTCGCCAACCTCTGCAACCTGCTCAACCCGAGCCGCGTCGTCCTCGGCGGCGATCTGGCCGAGGCGGGTGAGCTGGTGCTCGGCCCGATCCGGGAGTCCGTCGGCCGTTACGCGATCCCCAGCGCGGCGCGTCAACTCTCCATTCTTCCCGGGGCACTTGGGGGGCGTGCGGAGGTGCTCGGGGCGCTCGCCCTCGCCCTCAGCGAGATGGGCGATTCGACGCTTTTGGACGGAACTGCGACCGGCGCCCTGAAGGCGGCCTCCCCCGTCTTCACTTAGAGAACGGATGGCACCGTTGCCATCTCGTTAAGGATTTACTTCTTGACGTCGCACGTGCGGCCGAGTTGACTTCCAGCCACCTCGGCCGCAACGACGCGGCCTCGTCAGGGAGGTTTCTGAAGTGAACACGCGTATGCGTCGTGCCGCCGTTGCCGTTGCCGCCACCGCGATGGCGCTCTCGCTCGCCGCTTGCGGCAGTGCCGCGGAGTCCGACGAGAACAAGGACTCGTCCGACTCGTCGGCCAAGAAGGGCGACGACATCAAGGTCGGTCTGCTCCTGCCGGAGAACCAGAACGCGCGCTACGAGAAGTTCGACAAGCCCTTGATCGAGAAGAAGGTCAAGGAGCTCACGAACAACAAGGGCGAGGTCGTCTACGCCAACGCCAAGCAGGACCCCACGCTGCAGTCCCAGCAGGTCGACACGATGATCACCAACAAGGTCGACGTGCTCATCGTGGGCGCCGTGGACTCCAAGGCCATCGCCGGCTCGATCAAGAAGGCCAAGGACCAGGGCATCCCGGTCGTCGCCTTCGACCGCCTGGCCGAGGGCCCGATCGACGCCTACACCTCGTTCGACAACGTCACCGTCGGCAAGACGCAGGGCGAGGCCCTGCTGAAGGCGCTGGGCGACAAGGCCAAGGACGGCCAGATCGTCATGATGAACGGGGCCTCCACCGACCCGAACGCCGCACAGTTCAAGGAGGGCGCCCACTCCGTCCTCGACGGCAAGGTGAACGTCGGCCGCGAGTACGACACCAAGGAGTGGAAGCCGGAGAACGCCAACTCCAACATGCAGGCGGCCATCTCCGCCCTCGGCAAGGACAAGATCATCGGTGTCTACTCCGCCAACGACGGCATGGCGAGCGGCGTCATCACGGCACTGAAGCGCGCGGGCATCGCGAACGTCCCGGTCACCGGCCAGGACGCCGAACTCGCGGGTGTGCAGCGCATCATCACCGGTGAGCAGCACATGAGCGTCTACAAGTCCTACCCGCAGGAGGCCACGGTCGCGGCCGAGATGGCCGTCGCCCTGGCCCAGGGGGAGTCGCTCGACTCCATCGCCAAGGAGAAGGCCGACAGCGCCACGACCAAGGGCATCCCCACGGTCCTCATCCCGGTCGTCTCGCTGACCAAGGACAACATCAAGGAGACCGTCGTCAAGGAGGGTTTCTACACCCTCGACGAGATCTGCGCCGGCACCTACAAGGCCGCATGCGACAAGATCGGTCTCAAGTAAGCAGCCCCGCCTCCCGTACCGTCTGAGCGCGTACGGGACCGGCTGCACGCAGCTTCCTCCGGCGCCCCGCACCCAACAGCCCCGCAAGCTACGCGGGGCGCCGGACGGAACACCCCCCCAAACTTCTGCACAACCTCCCGCCGGGTCAGGCGGCGAAGGAGATGGTTCACGTGTCCGCTACGCCCGTGCTGGCGTTGCGCGGGGTCTCCAAGCGATTCGGTGCCGTCCAGGCGCTCACCGACGTAGAGCTTGAGGTCCACGCCGGTGAAGTGGTCGCCCTGGTGGGCGACAACGGCGCCGGAAAGTCCACGCTGGTCAAGACGATCGCCGGCGTGCACCCCATCGATGAAGGCGCCATCGAGTGGGACGGCAAGGCCGTCTCGATCAACAAACCGCACGACGCCCAGAACCTGGGCATCGCGACCGTCTACCAGGACCTCGCGCTGTGCGACAACATCGACGTCGTAGGCAACCTCTACCTGGGCCGCGAGATCATGAAGCGCGGTGTCCTGGACGAGGTCGAGATGGAGCGCCGCTCCCGCGAGCTGCTGGACACCCTGTCCATCCGCATCCCCAGCGTCCGCATCCCGATCGCCTCGCTCTCCGGCGGTCAGCGCCAGGTCGTGGCGATCGCCCGGTCCATGCTCGGCGAGCCCAAGCTGGTCATCCTCGACGAGCCCACCGCCGCCCTCGGCGTCGAGCAGACCGCCCAGGTCCTCGACCTCGTCGAGCGGCTGCGCGAGCGCGGCCACGCCGTCATCCTCATCAGCCACAACATGGCCGATGTCAAGGCGGTCGCCGACAAGGTCGCCGTCCTGCGCCTCGGGCGCAACAACGGCGTCTTCGAGGTCAAGTCGACCTCGCAGGAAGAGATCATCTCCGCCATCACGGGCGCCACGGAGAACGCCGTGACCCGTCGTGCGGCGCGCACCAATGGGGAGATCAAGAAGTGAGCATCGACAAGACCTCCACCACCGCCGGCGACCACGCGGTGGAGAACCCCGACGCCGCCCCCGCCGCGGCCCCCGTCGTCGACCCGCGGCTGCTGGTGCGCGAGCAGGGCTTCGCCGGCTACGTCGGCGAGTTCAAGCGGAAGATGAAGGCGGGCGACCTCGGGTCCCTCCCGGTCGTCGTCGGTCTGCTGGTCATCTGGGCCATCTTCACCAGCCTGAACAGCAACTTCCTCACCGCGGGCAACTTCTCCGACATGTCCGTCGCCATGGTCGGCACGGGCATGATCGCCGTCGGTATCGTCTTCGTCCTGCTGCTCGGCGAGATCGACCTGTCGGTCGGCTCGGTCAGCGGTGTCGCGGGCGCCACCTTCGCGGTGCTGAACATCACGCACGGGATGAACGAGGTGCTGGCCCTGGTGCTGGCCATCCTCACCGGCACCGTGGCCGGAGCCGTCCACGGCTTCGTCTTCGCCCGCATCGGTGTGCCGGCCTTCGCCGTGACGCTGGCCGGACTCCTGTTCTGGCAGGGCTTCATGCTGCAGATACTCGGCAGCAACGGCACCATCAACCTGAACCCCGACGGCATCGTCGTCAAGCTGACCAGCTACTACTTCAGCGACGTGGCCGCCGCCTACGGCCTGGCGATCGTCGTGACCGCGGGGTACTTCCTCTCGGCCTTCTTCGACAACCGCCGCCGCGAGGCCGCGGGCGTGCCGTCCCGGCCGCTGAACGAGATCATCGTGCGCACGGTGCTGCTGGCCGCCCTGGCCTTCACCGTGGCGATCGTCTTCAACCAGTACAAGGGCCTGCCGCTGGCCGTGGTGATCTTCCTCGCGTTCCTGCTGCTCACGGACTTCGTGCTGCGCCGCACGTCCTACGGCCGCAAGGTCTTCGCCCTCGGCGGCAGCGTCGAGGCGTCCCGCCGCGCCGGTATCAACGTCGAGCTGGTCCGGATCTCGGTCTTCGCGATCGCCGGCACCTTCGCCGCGATGGGCGGCCTCTTCGTCGCCTCGAAGATCGCCGCCGCCAACCAGGGCGCGGGCACCGGTGAGTTCCTGATGAACGTCATCGCCGCGGCCGTGATCGGCGGCACGTCCCTCTTCGGCGGCCGCGGCCGCACCTGGGACGCGCTGCTCGGCGTGATGGTCATCGTCTCGATCCAGTACGGCCTCGCCCTGCAGGGCATCGCCTCGCCGGTCCAGTACATGATCACCGGTGGCGTCCTGCTGGCGACCGTCGTCATCGACGCGATCACCCGCAAGACGCAGAAGACGGCCGGCCGCGCGTAGGGCCCGCCCGGCGGACCGGGGTCGTGGGAAGGCGACGACACCGCCCGCGTCCTTCGGGAAGTGGGGAGGGGACGTGCCGGACCCCTCGTCCGCGGCGTGACCCGCCGGGGCCGGCCCTGACAGACACCGCGCACGTCGCGGCCGCACCACCGCCCGCCCGAGCTGAGCCCTCGGGCGGGCGCTGTGCTGCCCGCCCGCCGCCGAAGGAGCAGACGTACCGGTCCGGGGCCGCGGGGACGCTGAACACCTGGGCGAACGTGTTCGTACGAGAGCTCCTCGGCGCCGCGTACGAGGGCTCCCGGGGGCCGGGACGACGCCGTACGTCAGGATCGGCGAGGACGAGGGCCGGCCGGACCGGTTCTCGCCGACGGGACGGAAGCCGTAGAACGGGCCGCCGATGGGTAAGGCCGAACGCGTGACGTACGACGCACCGCCCGGACACGTTCCGCCACGGCGGAACATTAGACTCGTCAAGCCCGGCAACAGCTCTACTGCAAGGAGGCACGGGTGCCGCTGCTGACCCGCATCACGGGACCGCGCGATCTGGACCGGCTCAGCCTGGAAGAGCTGAGCGGCCTGGCAGAGGAGATCCGCACCTTCCTCGTCGACGCCGTCTCCAAGACCGGCGGCCACCTCGGCCCCAACCTCGGCGTGGTGGAGCTCACCCTCGCCCTGCACCGCGTCTTCGACTCGCCGAAGGACAAGGTGCTCTGGGACACCGGCCACCAGTCCTACGTGCACAAGCTGCTCACCGGACGCCAGGACTTCTCGAAGCTGAAGATGAAGGGCGGCCTGTCCGGCTACCCCTCGCAAGGAGAGTCCGAGCACGACGTCATCGAGAACAGCCACGCCTCCACCGTCCTCGGCTGGGCCGACGGCATCGCCAAGGCCAACCAGGTCCTCGACCGCGACGACCACGTCGTCGCCGTGATCGGCGACGGCGCGCTCACCGGCGGCATGGCCTGGGAGGCGCTGAACAACATCGCCGCCGCCAAGGACCGCCCCCTCGTCATCGTCGTCAACGACAACGAGCGCTCCTACGCCCCCACCATCGGCGGCCTCGCCAACCACCTGGCGACCCTGCGCACCACCGACGGCTACGAGCGCTTCCTGGCCCGCACCAAGGACCTCCTGGAACGCACCCCGGTCGTCGGCCGCCCGCTCTACGACACCCTGCACGGAGCCAAGAAGGGCCTGAAGGACTTCATCGCCCCGCAGGGCATGTTCGAGGACCTCGGCCTGAAGTACGTCGGCCCGATCGACGGCCACGACCTCGAGGCCCTGGAGTCCGCCCTGACCCGCGCCAAGCGCTTCGGCGGCCCGGTCATCGTGCACTGCCTCACCGAGAAGGGCCGCGGCTACCAGCCGGCCCTGGCGGACGAGGCCGACCGCTTCCACGCCGTCGGCAAGATCCACCCCGACACCGGCCTGCCCATCTCCACCTCCGGCGCCGACTGGACCTCCGTCTTCGGTGACGAGATGCTGGAGCTCGGCCGGGAGCGCGAGGACATCGTCGCCATCACCGCCGCCATGCTCCAGCCGGTCGGCCTCGACAAGTTCGCCAAGGCCTTCCCGGACCGCGTCTACGACGTCGGCATCGCCGAGCAGCACGGCGCGGTCTCCGCCGCCGGCCTCGCCCACGGCGGGGTCCACCCGGTCTTCGCCGTGTACGCCACCTTCCTCAACCGCGCCTTCGACCAGGTGCTGATGGACGTGGCCCTGCACAAGTGCGGCGTCACCTTCGTGCTGGACCGCGCCGGTGTCACCGGCACCGACGGCGCCTCCCACAACGGCATGTGGGACATGTCGATCCTCCAGGTCGTCCCCGGCCTGCGCCTCGCCGCCCCGCGCGACGCCGACCAGGTCCGCGCCCAGCTGCGCGAGGCCGTCGAGGTGGACGACGCGCCGACCGTGGTGCGCTTCTCCAAGGGCGCCGTCGGCCCCGCGGTGCCCGCCGTCGGCCGCGTCGGCGGCATGGACGTGCTGCGCGCCCCCGGCACCGACGACCCGGACGTCCTGCTGGTCTCCGTCGGCGCCCTCGCGCCGATGTGCCTGGAGGTGGCGGACCTGCTCGACAAGCAGGGCATTTCCACCACCGTGGTCGACCCGCGCTGGGTCAAGCCCGTCGACGAGGCCATGGCCCCGCTCGCCGAGCGGCACCGCGTCGTCGTCACCGTCGAGGACAACTCGCGCGTCGGCGGCGTCGGCTCCGCCGTCGCCCAGGCCCTGCGCGACGCGGGCGTAGACGTACCGCTGCGCGACTTCGGCATCCCGCCGCGCTTCCTCGACCACGCCTCCCGCGCCGAGGTCCTGGCCGAGATCGGACTCACCGCGCCGGACATCGCCCGCCAGGTCACCGGCCTGGTCGCCAAGCTCGACGGACGGTACGAGCGCTCCGAGGCGGACTCGGTGGAGGCCGCGCGCGACTGACGCGGCGCGACCGCTGTTGCGCCGATGGGCCGGTCTCTCCACTCGTTGCAGTGGCGAAACCGGCCCATCCGCGTGAATCGACTCACACCGGGGCATACGCAGTACGCCCCCCTCTCGATCATGTCGGGGACGACAAGCGTCGGAGGTACCCGTGAGCAGCAGTCTCTTCAGGACCAAGAAGATCGAGCAGTCCATCCGGGACACCGAGGAACCGGAGCACGCGCTCAAGAAGTCCCTGTCCGCGCTGGACCTGACCGTCTTCGGCGTCGGTGTCATCATCGGCACCGGCATCTTCGTACTGACCGGCACGGTCGCCAAGAACAACGCCGGGCCCTCCGTGGCCCTGGCCTTCGTCGTCGCCGGCGTCGTCTGCGGACTCGCCGCGCTCTGCTACGCGGAGTTCGCCTCCACGGTCCCGGTGGCCGGCTCCGCGTACACCTTCTCCTACGCCTCGCTCGGCGAACTGCCCGCCTGGATCATCGGCTGGGACCTGGTCCTGGAGTTCGCGCTCGGAACGGCGGTGGTGGCCGTCGGCTGGTCCGGCTACATCCGTTCGCTGCTGGACAACGCGGGCTGGCAGATGCCCGCGGCGCTCGGCGGCCGGGACGGCGCCGAGGGATTCGGCTTCGACATCCTCGCCGCCGTCCTGGTGCTGGTGCTCACCGGCATCCTCGTCCTCGGCATGAAGCTGTCGGCACGGGTCACCTCGGTCGTCGTCGCCATCAAGGTGGCCGTCGTCCTCATCGTGATCATCGCGGGTGCCTTCTTCGTCAAGGGCTCCAACTACGACCCCTTCATCCCCGAGGCGCAGCCGGTGGAGGCGGGAGGGGGCCTCCACTCACCGCTGGTCCAGCTGATGTTCGGCTGGGCCCCGGCCAACTTCGGTGTGATGGGCATCTTCACCGCGGCCTCGGTCGTCTTCTTCGCCTTCATCGGCTTCGACATCGTCGCCACGGCCGCAGAGGAGACCAAGAACCCGCAGCGCGACATGCCGCGCGGCATCCTCGGCTCCCTGTTCATCTGCACCGCGCTGTACGTCGCCGTGTCGATCGTCGTCACCGGCATGCAGCACTACAGCGAGTTGTCCGTGGACGCCCCGCTCGCCGACGCCTTCAAGTCCACCGGGCACCCCTTCTTCGCCGGTGTGATCAGCTTCGGCGCCGCCGTCGGTCTGACCACGGTGTGCATGATCCTGCTGCTCGGCCAGACCCGGGTGTTCTTCGCGATGAGCCGCGACGGGCTGCTGCCGCGCTTCTTCTCCCATGTCCACCCGAAGTTCCGGACGCCGTACCGGCCGACCATCCTGCTCGGCGTGATCATCGCGATCGTCGCCGGCTTCACCAGCCTGAGCGAACTCGCCGAGCTGGTGAACATCGGCACGCTGTTCGCGTTCGTCATCGTCGCGATCAGTGTGATCATCCTGCGCCGGACCCGCCCCGATCTGCCGCGTGCGTTCCGCACCCCGCTGGTGCCGCTGCTGCCGGCCGTGTCGGTGGCCGCCTCGCTGTGGCTGATGCTGAACCTGCCCGCCGAGACATGGGTGCGGTTCGGCGTCTGGATGGCGATCGGCGTCCTCGTGTACTTCCTCTACAGCCGCAACAACAGCCGCCTGGCCCACGGCGAGGAGGCGCCGGCCGGAGGTCCGTCGAAGCCGTCCGGTGGAGACACTCCCTGACCACCGTCCGCCGGCCCCGTATGTCCCCCTCCCGGGGGAAGCGCGGGGCCGGACGCCGTACACCGGTGCGGGGACGCCGTCACACGGGCCGCACCGTCCGCGGCCCCGCCACCTCGGCGCCCAGCTCCGTCACCCGGCGGCGCAGTTCCCGGTCGGCCGTCACGACCAGGACAGGACGGTCACCGCAGGCCCGGGCGGCCAGCTCGACCATGTGATCGTCCCCACTGCCGGGCGCCGACTCCACGCGGACGCCGGGGACCGGCTCCACCCCGCGGGCCGCGCCCTCGACGACGAGAACGATCTCCACCGGCCCGCCTCGCCCCGGCACCCCGTCCGCCGCCAGCCGGTCCCGCAACCGCTCCGCCGCCCCGCGCCGGTCCCGCCACCATCCGTCGGGCACGGACCCGACGACGTTCGCGGCGTCGACGATCACGAGCACCGGTGCGTTGTCGTCCATGGAGGAAGGGTCGCACTTTCCCGACCCACCCCGAGTGAGGCCATGACCGGCAGCTTAAGGTGATCCAGTGAACGGCGAGTGGCTCATACGCGGCCGGGATGGTCGACTCAGCGTCTATCAGGTGTCCCACGACGCGGTCCTGTGCCGCGCGGAGCGGGTACCGGGCGGTCCTTGGGACGCCCCGCGCAGGATGGGCGGGGACCAGCGGCTGCACTCCGTCCTGGCGGTCGGCCAGGGGACCGATGAGTACGTGCACCTGGTCTCCTGGCGGCCCACGGCGACCGGCGAGTCGGACGTGGTGCACTCCGTCCACTTCCGGCCCCTGCTGGCCGCCCTGGACTGGGACTCCGTCGGCCGTCCGGGAGGCAAGGGCGACCGGACCGGAACGCCCGTCGTCTCGGTCGACGACCAGGGACGCGCGCACATCTTCGTGCGCAACGGCGACGGGGGGCTCGGCCTGCGCCCCCAGAAGCAGAAGGGCGGCTGGGGCCCGTGGCGTGACATGAAGGGCGCGGACCTCCAGGACGACCTCGCGACCGCGGTGGACAAGGCCGGCCGCGTCGCGGTGTACGCGACCGCCCCCGGCCGTCTCCTGCACTGGCGTCAGGAGGCGGCCGGCGCCCGCTTCCAGGAGCTGGTGTCGGTGGAGGCCGAGGCCCGCCCGGGCACCCTGCGCGCCCTGGCCACCTCCGACGAGGACACCACCCTGTTCTTCACCGACGCGTCGGGCCACCTGTCCGCCTGGCGCCCCGGTGCCGACCCCGTGGCCCTGCTCCCCGCGGCGGGGCCCGGGCCGGTCGCGGCCGTCCGCTGCGAACTCGACGGCCACGACTGCACTGTGCTGGCCCAGCGCTCCTCCTCCGGCCGCGTCGCCTTCGCGGCCTACCCCAGCGAGCGGGAGTCGGCGGGCGCCTGGTGGACCGAGTCCGGGCCGCCGCTGGCCGCGGACGCCGAGGTCTCCCTCGCCCTGGACGCCGATGACCGGCTGGTCGCGGCGGTCCTGTCGCCCTCGACGGGACAGCTGCTGCTGGCCCGCCGCAAGGACGAGCCGGGGCTGGCGCTCACGGCGTGGCAGGAGGTCTGAGGGAAGGCACCCGGGCTGCCCCGGACCGCACGAGGCAGAAGGGGGCGGGCCGCACGGATCGTCACCGTGCGGCCCGCCCCCTTTTTTCGGGCAGACCGGTTATGCCGGAACGCTCGCCACCCCGGGCTCCAGGAACCGCTTCCCGTTCACCCGCTCGGCGACGCCCTCACGGTCCAGGTACGGCGTGATGCCGCCCAGGTGGAAGGGCCACCCGGCGCCGGTGATGAGGCAGAGGTCGATGTCCTGGGCCTCGGCGACGACGCCCTCGTCGAGCATCAGGCCGATCTCCTGGGCCACCGCGTCCAGGACGCGGTCGCGGACCTGCTCCTCGGTCAGGACGGTGTCGCCCTGCTTCAGCAGTGCGGCGACCTCCGGGTCCAGCTCCGGCTTGCCGCTGTCGTAGACGTAGAAGCCGCGCTTGCCCGCCTCGACGACCGCCTTGAGGTTCGGGGAGACCGTGAAGCGCTCCGGGAAGGCCCGGTTGAGCGTCTCGGAGACGTGCAGGCCGATCGCCGGGCCGACCAGCTCCAGCAGCACCAGCGGCGACATCGGCAGACCGAGCGGCTCGACGGCCTTCTCGGCGACCTCGACGGGGGTGCCCTCGTCGATGACGTTCTGGATCTCGCCCATGAAGCGGGTCAGGATGCGGTTCACGACGAACGCCGGGGCGTCCTTCACGAGGACCGCGGTCTTCTTCAGCTTCTTGGCGACGCCGAACGCCGTGGCCAGCGAGGCCTCGTCGGTCTGCTCGCCGCGGACGATCTCCAGGAGCGGGAGGATCGCGACCGGGTTGAAGAAGTGGAAGCCGACGACCCGCTCGGGGTGCTTCAGCTTCGACGCCATCTCCGACACGGACAGGGACGAGGTGTTGGTGGCGAGGATCGCGTGCGCGGGCGCCACCGCCTCGACCTCGGCGAACACCTTCTGCTTGACGCCCATCTCCTCGAACACGGCCTCGATGACGAAGTCCGCGTCCGCGAAGCCCTCGGCCTTGTCCAGGACGCCGGAGACCAGGGCCTTCAGCCTGTTCGCCTTGTCCTGGTTGATCCGGCCCTTGCCGAGCAGCTTGTCGATCTCGGCGTGGACGTAGCCCACACCCTTGTCGACGCGCTCCTGGTCGATGTCGGTCAGGACGACCGGCACCTCCAGGCGGCGCAGGAAGAGCAGGGCCAGCTGCGACGCCATCAGGCCGGCGCCGACGACGCCCACCTTGGTGACCGGGCGGGCCAGCGACTTGTCGGGCGCACCGGCCGGACGCTTGCCGCGCTTCTGCACCAGGTTGAAGGCGTAGATGCCGGACCGCAGTTCGCCGCCCATGATCAGGTCGGCGAGGGCCTGGTCCTCGGCGTCGTAGCCCTGCTGGAGGTCACCGTTCTTGGCGGCGGCGATGATGTCCAGGGCGCGGTAGGCGGCCGGGGCGGCGCCGTGCACCTTGCCGTCGGCGATGAAGCGGCCCTTGGCGACGGCCTGGTCCCAGGCCTCGCCGCGGTCGATCACCGGACGCTCGACGGCGATCTCGCCCTTGAGGACGGACGCGGTCCAGATCAGCGACTGCTCCAGGAAGTCCGCGCCCTCGAAGATCGCGTCCGCGATGCCGAGCTCGTAGACCTGTACGCCCTTGAGCTGCTTGTTCTGGTTCAGACTGTTCTCGATGATCACCGAGACGGCCTTGTCGGCGCCGATCAGGTTCGGCAGCAGCGTGCATCCGCCCCAGCCGGGGACGAGGCCGAGGAAGACCTCAGGGAGCGAGAACGCCGGGAGCGCGGCCGACACCGTGCGGTACGCGCAGTGCAGGCCGATCTCCACGCCGCCGCCCATCGCGGCACCGTTGTAGTACGCGAAGGTCGGCACGGCCAGCTTCGACAGCCGCTTGAAGACGTCGTGGCCGCCCTTGCCGATGGCGAGCGCGTCCTCGTGCCGCTCCAGCAGCTCGACACCCTTGAGGTCGGCGCCGACCGCGAAGATGAACGGCTTGCCGGTGACGCCGACGCCGACGATGTCGCCGTCCGCGGCCTCCTTCTCGACCCGGTCGATCGCGGCGTCGATGTTCGCCAGCGACTGCGGGCCGAGCGTGGTCGGCTTGGTGTGGTCGTGGCCGTTGTCCAGGGTGATCAGGGCGAAGCGCCCGGCACCGAGGGGGAGGTCGAAGTGGCGTACGTGCGCCTGGGTGACGACCTCGCCCGGGAACAGCTCGGCCGCACCCTTCAGAAGCTCTGCGGTGGTGGTGCTCACTTGTCCCCCTCGAAGTGCGGGTTCTCCCAGACGACCGTCGCGCCCATGCCGAAGCCGACGCACATGGTGGTCAGGCCGTAGCGGACGTGCGGCTGCTCCTCGAACTGGCGGGCCAGCTGCGTCATCAGGCGGACGCCGGAGGAGGCGAGCGGGTGGCCGAAGGCGATGGCGCCGCCGTACTGGTTGACGCGCGCGTCGTCGTCGGCGATGCCGTAGTGCTCCAGGAACGCGAGGACCTGGACGGCGAAGGCCTCGTTGATCTCGAACAGACCGATGTCGTCGATGGACAGGCCGGCCTGGGCCAGGGCCTTCTCCGTCGCCGGGATCGGGCCGTAACCCATGACCTCCGGCTCGACACCCGCGAAGGAGTACGAGACGAGACGCATCTTCACCGGGAGGTTGTTCTCGCGGGCGAAGTCCTCGCTCGCGATGAGGGAGGCGGTCGCGCCGTCGTTCAGACCGGCCGCGTTGCCCGCGGTGACCCGGCCGTGCACACGGAACGGCGTCTTCAGGCCCGCCAGGTTCTCCAGCGTGGTGCCCGGACGCATCGGCTCGTCGGCGGTGACCAGGCCCCAGCCGGTCTCACCTGCCTCTTCGCTGGTGCGGCGCACCGAGACCGGCACCAGGTCGGCCTGGATCTTGCCGTCGGCGTACGCCTTGGCGGCCTTCTCCTGCGAGCGCACGGCGTACTCGTCGGCGCGCTGCTTGGTGATGCTCGGGTAGCGGTCGTGCAGGTTCTCCGCCGTCATGCCCATGAACAGGGCGGACTCGTCGACCAGCTTCTCGCTGACGAACCGCGGGTTGGGGTCGACGCCCTCGCCCATCGGGTGGCGGCCCATGTGCTCGACACCGCCCGCGATGGCGACGTCGTACGCCCCGAAGGCGACGGAGCCGGCCACCGAGGTGACGGCGGTCAGGGCGCCCGCGCACATGCGGTCGATCGAGTAGCCCGGGACCGAGGTGGGCAGGCCCGCCAGGATGCCGGCGGTGCGGCCGATGGTCAGACCCTGGTCACCGATCTGCGTGGTCGCGGCGACGGCGACCTCGTCGATCTTCTTGGGGTCGAGGCCGGGATTGCGGCGCAGCAGCTCCCGGATCGCCTTCACGACCAGGTCGTCGGCGCGGGTCTCGTGGTAGACGCCCTTCGGGCCCGCCTTGCCGAACGGGGTGCGGACGCCGTCTACGAAGACGACGTCCCTGACGGTACGAGGCACGATGGCTCTCCTCCAGGGTGCGGGGTGGCACTGCTGCGGCGCGCATGCACTGAGCGCGCGCTCAGCCCCATGCTACTTGTGGGTAACGTAGCTGCCCAGTCCCCCCGGCTGGAGCGGCGAACGTCACACCGCCGGGTCGCCGCGCCGAACCCGGATCTTGGCCGGAACTCGCCGCCGCTCCTCCTACGACACGCCCTCGGTCAGCGCAGTCACCAGCGCCGGCGTCACCTGTTCCACCTGCCACGGCCGGGCCCCGTGCCCGGCGAGGGCCGCGCCCACCGACTCCGCGTCGACCGCTGCGGGCGGCTCCCAGCAGACCCTGCGGACCGTGTCCGGCGTGATCAGGTTCTCCTGCGGCATGTTCAGCCGCTCGGCCAGCGCCGTCACCGCCGCCCGCGCGGCGGACAGCCGGGCAGCGGCGTCCGGGTCCTTGTCGGCCCAGGCCCGCGGCGGCGGGGGACCGGTCACCGGCTGGCCGGGCTGCGGCAGCTGCGACTCGGACAGGGCCCTGGCGCGGTCGACCGCCACCTGCCACTGCTCCACCTGCCGGCGGTTGACCCGCCCGAACCCGTTCAGCGCGGCCAGCGCGTGCGCGTTGACCGGCAGCGCGAGCGCCGCCTCGACGATGGCCGCGTCCCCGAGCACCTTGCCCGGGGACACGTCCCGGCGCTGAGCGATGCGGTCCCGGGTCTGCCACAGCTCCCGCACGACGGCGAGCTGACGGCGCCGGCGCACCTTGTGCATGCCGGACGTACGGCGCCACGGATCCTTGCGGGGCTCGGGCGGCGGGGCCGACGCGATCGCGTCGAACTCCTGCCGGGCCCATTCCAGCTTGCCCTGCCGGTCCAGCTCCTTCTCCAGGGCGTCTCGCAGGTCGACGAGGAGCTCGACGTCGAGCGCGGCGTAGCGCAGCCACGGTTCGGGCAGCGGGCGGGTCGACCAGTCGACGGCCGAGTGGCCCTTCTCCAGGACGAAGCCCAGGACGTTCTCCACCATCGCGCCGAGGCCGACCCTCGGGAACCCGGCGAGCCGCCCGGCCAGCTCGGTGTCGAAGAGGCGGGTGGGCACCATCCCTATTTCCCTCAGGCACGGCAGGTCCTGGGTGGCCGCGTGCAGCACCCACTCCGCTCCGGAGAGCGCGGCGCCCAGCCCGGACATGTCGGGACAGGCCACCGGGTCGATCAGCGCGCTCCCGGCCCCCTCGCGGCGCAGCTGCACCAGGTACGCGCGCTGGCCGTAGCGGTAACCCGAGGCGCGCTCGGCATCGACGGCGACGGGTCCGCGTCCGGCGGCGAAGGCGGCGGTCACCTCGGCGAGGGCGGCCGCGTCGGTGATCACCGGCGGAATGCCCTCGCGTGGTTCGAGCAAGGGGATCGGCGCCTGACTCGCAGAAGATCCGGCGTCGTCCGGAGGGGCGCCTCCGGTGGTTCGCAGTGAACGGTCTGCTGCGGTTTCGTGGGCGTCGGTCACCTGTCAAGGGTATCGGTGGATCGACGGCGCCCCCCCCCCGTCACTTGCCTCGGGGGGCGGCCGGGGGGGGGTAAACCGGCCGGTGGGGGTTAGTGGTGGTTCGGGGGGGGGGGGGGGGGGGGGGGAGAGGGG